>WGOA01000056.1 GCA_016124275.1 Bacteroidota bacterium | reverse complement strand
TGAAAAGTAGTAAATTCGGAGGAAGAAGATGAAAAAGAGCAGATTTACCCCCCCACAATGATCAACTGCGCCTGGTCATGCTCCTTAAAGGCGTTGCTTGCGTTTAAACGTTCTTCCATTTTATCCATATCTTCTCCAATGATTGTGGCACTGAATTCCCAAGCCCTTTGCATCATGCGGATGTAAGCAGCAGGATCGGCCTGGCGGGTTAGCCGCCGAAGTGCTCCAACATAGTCATCGCGGTAAACGGTTGGAATGATGATTTTCGTTTGGCCAGCTTTGGTCAGTTCCGCATTCATCATCACTCGTGCCACACGTCCATTGCCGTCTAAAAAAGGATGGACTTCGCTGACCAGGAACATGATGTACAGGGCCTTTGCAAAGGGATGGTCAATGGCCTGATACAAGTCATAACCTTTGGCAAGCGTGCCTTTCACGAGTTGGTGGTCCACGAAGAATGTTTCTCCCGCTCGGTTGTTTTTATCTTTAAACTGTCCGGGATTCTTTGATTTACGGGCAGCCATCAAAACTTGATGCCGGCTTAGCAGTAATTGAAGAAAGTGTTCGGCATTGGTTGGCGTTATGCTCAATTCCGCCCTATTGCTAACAAGTTTAAAAGTTCTTAATACGTCATGGGAGTCTTCATCGCGGGTAGGCATAGGGGTACCGGATGATACAATACGTTTTGCCTCTTCGATTTCAAATTCTGTTCCTTCAATATAGTTGGAAAAGTAGGCTTCAAAAAAAGCAAAGTTATGGAATGATTGAGTACTCGTGTTTTGTTCAGGGCGGCTTGCGAATTCCTGTTGTTTCAAAGCAACAAACAACTTTTCGAACAAGGGCAATCTGCCTGGATCATAAGGATGGCCGAAGGCCCTGGCCACGGCAACGGGCGACGACAAAATCTTGGAAGGATGGGTAGCGAGCAGCGCACTGATGAGTTTATTGAGCTTTTCAAACTCATGCTCCATGTTGAGCTGGCCAGCGATTTTCCTGGCTTTATCTCTCAACTCATTTAATGCTGCTTCACTTCTGACCCTAATTACGGCTTCCAATTTTGCTTCAATCTCTGCGATAGAAAGCGTTTTGGACGGGCCGCCTCTTTGGCGACTTACTTGTAAATTTTCCAGGAAGGCTCTTTCACTCTGAGAAGCAAACAAAACACCGGAAATGGGATAGTCGCCTTCAAGGGGTGGAGGCCCTTCCATAAACCGGAGGGTAACACCTGGAAGATTGATGTTTTTTGTGTAGGTATAAGTTATAAATATATGCCCCTCCGCTGTGGGCAGAAACTCTAATGCCGACCGATGGCTAAGCATAGCCCCAGGAAACAAGCTACCGAGTATGGCATAAAGGTTCCGACGTACGATGGTTTCCGGGCTATCGGTAAAGTTTGGCGTATAGATTCTGGGCGCTATTTTGCGCAATTTGCCCGCTTTTTCCAATTTGGATATCTGATTGCTCTTTTGGCTTTGGCTGGAAGAAAAGATCACTTCCTGAAGGTGCTCTGGTAAAATATTTTTCATTAAGAACGCTAATTTGACTAAAATTGGATAATATTTTCCATTAAAGCCACTATTTTTGAAAGTAATTTCTATTAAGAGCCCTCACCACACCACCCCCCACGTCAAATACCCTCTCCGTCCATCGCCCGGAATGCATATTTCGGAGTAAACTGAGCCACCCATTTCGGTCCAAACTGAGCCACTATGGGCGGTATTAGTTCGCCCAAAAATTTATCAGCTTTTCGCACTAAAAGTGTACCAATGAAAATATCCCACTAAATCATCCCCAATGTATTTATGAGCGATGTACATGACAATCAAACAATTACGCATCCAAGGCAAGAGTTGCCGGGGCTTCTCGCTTGCTGGGCGGTAACTACCCCTTATTGGAAGAACTTGAAGCCCATGCAGCGGCCTTTCACCCCAGCGAAGCGGCCCTGTTCTTCCCTTCCGGTTACGCCACTCTAAGCGGCTTGATCAGCACCTTAGCCGCCTGCGGCGACCTCATCCTCTACGACGCTCTGGTACACGCCTCCGCCCATGAAGGCATGCTGCCGCCGCCCGCCGCGCGTTCCCCCTTCGCCCATAACCAGTTTGCCGACCTCATTGCGATAGGGGAGAGTGACGTTCAGCGCACCCCAGAAAAGGGTGTAGCAACAGCATCCGACGCCACCTTGCCCCAAGTTATTATGCTAGTCGAAATCATCTACTCCATGGACGGCGACCTGGCACCCCTCGCGGACCTCGCAGCAGCCTGCAAACAACGCGGATGGCACCGGTTGGTTGAAGAAGCCCATGCCCCCGACCTTGCTGGCCCGCACGGCGAACGTATGGAGGTTGAACTCGGCATGAAAGCCCAGGTCTTTGCTCGCCTCATCACCTACCGCTAGGCATTTGGTGCCGCCGGGGGAATGGTACTCGGCTCAGCGCTGCTGCGCCAGTACCTCATCAACTATTGTTGTGCTTTCATCTATTGCACCGGGCCATTGGTATCGCAAGTAGTGACCGTACAGTGAAGGCTTCCCCTATTTTGGTACCTTGAAAATATAGCTTTAAAAGTCACCCCCCCAACCCCCTCACCACACCACTCCCCAAGTCAAATACCCACCCCGTCCATCCCCCGGAATAATCCCTGGTCCGGGATAGCCTACCGCCCGCCGCGTAAAGTAGGGGGTGTTCATCAGGTTGCTCACCCCGCATTCCAATCGATAGCGCCCCCAAGTGTATTCCACCGAAGCATCCAGCAGACCATAACCGGGAATACGGCCAGCGGTGGCTTGGGCAATGGCTTCCGCGTTCGTGGCATCGGTGTAGTGGCCGGCAACATAGTGGTATTGAAGCACACTGCGAAGCTGCCGATACTGCGCGGTAATCCCCGTGCGCAAGGTGAGGGGAGGAACCTCTTCTACTTCGTTGCCGTCAATGGCGGGTTCCTCGCTGCGGATGTAGCGGGCGTCGGTCAGGCTTAGGTTCACGAAAGTCATCACGCGAAAGGGGCGAACCGTTTCCGAGAAAGCGGCGATCCAGTCCACTTCGGTGAGCAGTTCCAGGCCTACAGCTCGGCTGTCGGCCACATTGGTGCGAAAGCGGTAGGTGCGCAGCGTCACCGGGTCGGTGGTCAGGATCTGGCCGATGCGGTCGCGGTACATGAGCAAGAAGAGGCTGGCGTCTAAGTGCAGCCAGCGGCCGCGGGTGCCGCGCAGGCCGATGTCCGCGCTGAAGCCGCGCTCGTCGCGCAGGGCGGAATCTACTTGAAAGTTGGGGTTAGCGATGCGCAGGTCGTTGAAGGTGATGCCGCGGTAGTTCTGCGAAATGTTTGCGTAGAGTTCGCCGTCCCCTTTCCCCCGAAAACCGGAGCCTGGGCTTCGCAACTGGTACGCGGCCCCCAAGCCGGCCAGGATCAGGTTGCGGCCGTTGTCCAGGGTTTCGGTGTAGGTGGTGTCCAGCAGCACGTTGCCGGCCAGGTCGGTGTTGAGCACGCGGTAGTAGCCGTCGGCCTGGGTGCGGATGCGCTCTGCGCGCAGGCCGGGCGTGAGCACAAAGCGGTCGCTGATCTGGAAGATGTTTTCGGCAAAGGCTGCGTAGTTGGCACTGGGGAATTGATAGTCGCTGCTCTCCAGGGCGTCGGGGTTCAGGTAGCGGAAGGTGGGCAGCCAGCCGGCGTCGCCCAGGCCCTGTTGGCGCTCGGTGAAGCCGCGGTAAAGGCGGTAGCCCAGCAAGAGCGTGTGGTCTTGCCCGGCAAGCGAGTAGCGCTGCAAGTAGCGGCCTTCCTGGCCGGTGTTTCGGTAGGTATCGCTGAGCAGGTCGCGCTCCTGGTAGGGGTCGGCGCGGTTAATGGGCCCCAGGTCGCCGAGCGCAAGGCGCGAGCCCAGCAGTGCGAATTGCCGAAATTCCAGACGGGCCGCCGGGCTGATCGTGAATTCGTAGCGCAGGCTGGCCACATTCCATTCAACGGCAAACCAGTTGCGCGAGCGCTGCGACAGGCGCGGATCGGTGGCAAATCCCGCATCGGTCAGGCCGCCGGGTTGCTGGGCCAGGTAGTTCATGTGCGTCAGCGCCAGGCTCAGCTGATGTGCTTCGGCGGGCTGCCAGGTCAACTGCGTGTAAGCAGTGTGCTGGTCAAAACCGCTGTTTTCGCGCCAACCATCCGTGCGCCGAAACTGGTACAGCCCTATGCCGCTCCATGCGCCTTTTTTGAACCCTAGTTCGGTGTACTGGCCCAGGTAGCCGAAACTGCCCAGGGTGGAACGGCTCTGTCCGCTAACCCCATCTGTCGAAGGCGGCTTCCGCAGCACAAAGTTCAACAGCCCACCAAACTGCGTGCCGTATTGCAGCGACGCCGCCCCGCGAACCACTTCGATGCGCTCCAGCGCCTCCACCGGCGGCGTGTAGTAACTCTCCGGGTAGCCGAGGGCGTCGGCGGCAATGTCGTAACCGTCCTGCCGCGTGTTGAAATTGCTGGTGCGGTTGGGGCTCAGCCCGCGCCCGCCAATGCCCAGTTGCAGGCCAGCGCCATCGCTCTCCCACACGTTCAGCCCCGCCACCTGCGCATACACTTGCCGCGCTGCGTTGCCGCTCTTGTTGCCGGTCAGCAGCGCCAGCTCAATCACTTCCGTCTTTTTGGCGGCGTACAGAGCCGTGCCCTCCACGCTGTTCATGCGGCGCAGGCCAAAGGGATTGGCCTCCACTTCAATGACCACGTCGTCCAGTTGCTCCTCCAACAAATCCAGGTGAAGGGCCATCGGGGCCAGGCCCGGCTGCAGGTTCAGCGCGAGGGTCCGTGTCCGGTAGCCCCGGCAGAACACGGTCAGCGAGTAGGGGCCAGGGGCCGCCACCGCAAAGGCAAAGCGCCCGGCGGCGTCTGTTCGCAGCCAGGTTTGCGTGCTCGTGCCTTCCGGCATCAGCACCAGATCGGTTTGCGGCAATTCGGTGGAATCGCTCCCGCCCGTTACGCGGCCGGCAAACTCGAAATTGGACACCGCCGCTGCCCGCTGGGTCGCTGCAGATTGCGCAACAAGCCCTTCACCTGACATAACTAAAATTATGACAAAAATAATAAATAATATGTTATGGATAACATTCATTTAGTTATGTCGGGTTCCGTCACCATGTGCTCGGGGTCGGACACCTTAAGCTCAGGGTCAGTCATCCATTCGGTGCGCGGGCTGCGATCATCGACACGGGCCAGGTCAATGTTCGGGTACACGTACACGCGGCTTCCGCGGCCGTTCAGGCTCACCCAGACGTCGGCGTACACTGCCGGGTCTGTCAAGCCGCGCTCGCGGTAAACCTGCGCCAGGTGGCGGGCAAACTGCAAGATCATGTCTGGTTGCGTGGCCATCATTTTCTCCTGGTTGGGCGTCAGATAGTCCGACGGCCGTACCACTTCGTAGCGGGCCGATCCGCGCTCCTGCACCCGAAAACTGGCGTACCCCGCCTTTTCCATGAGCATGACCCGCCACGAAAAACGATACCCCGATTCGGTCCAGAATAACGAGCCGGGGTAGAGCAGGTAGCGAAAGGGCAGGGCTAGTTGCACAGTGAACCAGATGGCCAGGCCGGCAAAGACCAACGGGCGGAGGCGCCGGCGCAAACCTTTTTGTGAATCGTGTTGCCCCCGCACCAACACCGCCGGCCGAACCGGTACCACGCGCCCGAGCAGATCCCCAAGCACGCGCTGCCAGCGCTCGTGCCAGCCCGCCGGAAAGAAAATCAACGCCGCGGCCAGCATAATCCAGGGAAACATGCCGATGGGAAACAGCCAGGCTGTCAGGCCGTGAAAAACAACAGCCGCCGCATAGGCCCAGGGCCGCGTGGCGCGAAGGTTCAACCACAGCGGCAGGGTCAGGTCATAGAGCATGCCCACCCACGAGAACACCCAAGCCGTGACCGGCAGCCCCAACAGCGGGCCAATCAGCGGCAGATGCGTTTGCGCCGGCAGCCAGATGCGCAGCGGCAACGCGTGCAACAGCCAGTCGGCATTGATTTTGGCCAGTCCGGCAAAGAAATACACCAGCCCGATTTGCAGCGGAAGAATGCCCGTTACCCAACGCGGGGCATGGGTGCGCCTGATCCGGGGCTTGCGCAGCGCATCGACGCTGAAACGCCGATGGGCCGGCAAAAAGATCAACAAACACGCAACAAGACTGACGAAATAGTAGTGGTTCAGGTAATTGGTCTTATCGAGCAGCTCAACATAGGTAAACGCCGAAAAAAACGCCAGCGCCGACACCCGGTAAAAGCAGCCCAGCGCCACCCCCAATGCCCCCAGGCCCATCACCGCAAAAAGCGCGTACATCCCCGCCGCGCCGGGCACCTGCACCCATTCGAACCCCGGGTATTTAAAGAAAAAGGTTGGGTCCAGGTACAGTTCCTGAATCCAACCTTTTGCGGCAAAGCGAAGCAAACTGGCCAGCATCAGCAAGCCGAACAGCACCCTAAAACCCGCCAGCGGCGCCAGCGATTGCCGCGCGTTCAGCGCATTGCGGAGCCGGACCAGCAGCGGCAGGCGCGGCAGCCCGCGCGCGCCAAGCCTGCTTCGGGCGCGAAGCAGGCCACGACTGGGCATCGGCAAACCATGCACTCCCGCATCAATCCCCGTCATTGTCCTGGTAGGTGATCAGGATGCCCAGCGACGATGGCAGGTCAACTTTGATGAGCACCAACAGGCGTTGCAACCCGGTATAGGCATTTTGAACGGCCCCGGCTTCGGCCACAACAGCGTCATTCAGGGGAAGGGTCACCCCGTCGCGGAGCGAGGTTTGTGCGTCAGCTAACGCAGCGCGGATCTCGTCCGACAGGGGCTGGCCGTTGTGCTGCGCATTCACCGCATCCAGGTAGTCGTCCAAGCCGGGAGCTTCGGGTGCCGATGCGTCTGCGCCGCCGAGCAGCCAGTATTCATAGGCCACCAACCCCGCCACGGCCAACGACCGCGATTCGCCCGAAAAAAGGGCCTCTACGCGCTCCGGTTGGGCAATGCCCAGGCTGCGAACGCCCAGGGGAATGCCCACTTTGCCGTCGCGCAAGTCGCGCTCGTAATAGCGGTTTAACGCGTTGACCAACTTGCCCAGCGAGCTGCCCACGTCCACGCCGTCTGCTTCGGGAAACGAAGCCGCATAGCCGTTTTCCCAATCTGTTTGCACGGCATTTGCCAACTGCACCAGGCGCTGAACCAGCGTTTCGGTGTAAGCCCGGCGCTGGGCTGCCGCAGAGCCTGCCCCGCTATATGCCGCTACCGTAGCCTCCGGGCTGCGGCTGAACAATAAGAAATCCAATGCTGAAAAGCCCTGCACGTCCAGGTTGTCCGCCTGGTCCAGGTTCCAGGTCCCGGCTTCCATAAGAAAATCTATGCCAGCACTGTCTGCAGGAAACGTGTTCACAAAGCCGAGCAAGCCCCGGTCCAGAGCCGGACCAAAGTCAAGCGGGGCAACGGTTTGCCAGTCGGTCCAGGCTTGCACCAAACGCTGGCGCAGCAGGTCCAAGCCTTCGGTACTTGGCACATCCGCAAAACTGTCCCATGCGTTTTCCAGGTCGCTGCAGGCGGTCCCGAATTCCTGGTACTCGGGTAGAATCAGGTTCTGGGCGTAATGCTCCAGCAGGCCTTTTCGGTCGTAGTTCACGGCAGTAGGCCCTTCGCCCTCACAAGCGCTGAACAAAAGCGCAAAGCTCAGCCCGAAGTACAGCGAAAGGCTGTGGAGCGTGGGAGCGTAGCGGGTAGTCGTGTTCACAGGCTTTCTTCGATGGCTTCAAATCCGTAGATACCGCTGATCAGGCTTCGGGCGTCGCGAAGATCCTGCAAAGCTGCCTGGTAAAAATTGTCGCCCAAAAGGGCTTCAAATTCAGCCAGTTGCTCAAGGCTGATGCGGCGGTTGGGGTTGTATTTCAGGCTTCGGGCAAAGGCCAGCGCCTCGCTTAACACATGGTTGCGGACGGCATCATCGCCAATTTCCACAATGGCCTCATTGAGGTAATGCACCACCGTGCCGGCGCAGACATCCTCCCAGGTTTCGGAGATGATCGCGATCTGCTCGTCGCGCAGCGCGTAATCCTTAGCGCTGATAGCGGCGCGGCCCGTGCGGAAGGCCAGGGCCAGTTTTTCGTTGCAGCCCAGCAAAGGGTCGCGGCCATTGGCGTAGCGCGCCCAAAAGCGCAGCGCGCTGTTGTCATACGGCGAGCCAAAGTCAACGGGCATGGCCGTATAGCCGAAGGCCTCATCCCAGTAGTGCTCCATGAGGGTTCCCGTTCCCGGGGTCACCGTTTCGTTGTCGGCGCTCATGCGCTCGTCGCTCAAGTAAACGGCCATGGCCTGGTAGTAGAAAACGGCGCCCATCAGGCCTTTTTCAATCAGTTGAATGGGCTCTACGCCTTGCGCGTCAAACACCCAGGACGAACTGCCGGAACTGCCAATCCCCGCTTGTCCATCCTCCGCGGGCAGAGCACTGGCGCTCACCGCCGCCATGACGTCCATCCAATCTTCAAAGTAGGCGCGGTCCAATTCAAAGCACTTGTCTTTCAATTGCTTGCCCGATCCGTCCAGCGCGGCATCGCCAAAGGGATTGCCGCTGTTGGCAAACATGGCTTTGAGCAAAGCGGCGTCCACCGTCGCGCCGCTATTGGCCGTTTTCATATAATTGGTCAGCTGCGTGAGCATTTCCAGCCGGGTCGTCTGCCCGGAATAGTCCACGTTATCAAAAGCGTAAGTATCGGGAACCACCAGGTCCGGGGTCTCCGTTTTCTCGCAAGAAGCCAAAAAGGCCAAACTGGCGGTCAAGAGCAGGGTGGGGTAGGAAAGGTGGCGGAACATGGGTATCGCAGGTTGAGCGTTGGTTGGCGTCCTCATTTAGATCAAGTTTAATTAAGACCAAAATTATCAGCGTCAGCGCCGTGCCACAATACCCGCAGCGCGGCAAAATGATACCTTAAAGTAGGTAGTTCGAAGGGGGCAACATCAAGGCACAACAGCCACCCAAACCGCGGGTTTTCCTGGCAAGCGCAAGGCGTACAATCCCGGGGGAAGGGCCGGGCAGACCTGAACAGCAGGCTGGGAGGTGGCAAGGGCTTCGGTTCCCGGAACAACCCAGGATTCAACCAGGTTGGCCTGCCCCCGCCAGCGAATCCGCCCGCTCAAATCGGTCAGGGTTAGGGCGCGCTGCGCGGCCGGAGGGTTTGCCCCCAACCCGAGCACAGCAAAACAGCCTGACGTCGGATTTGGCACAACCATAATATTTTCTATGCTTGAGAGGTCCGAACCATAACTTTCGTTCAGGCCCACCGGGGCATCAGTGCCGCGGAAGTAAAACAAGCCTCCGGCAAAATTCCCTTGCACCAGATCGGGCAACCCGTCGCCATTAAAATCGGCCAGGGCAGGGTTGCTGCGCTCGCCATCGGCCGCGCCGGTAAAGGCGGTATCCCAGGCCACGAAAGGCTCCGGGGTAAACGCGTTGACGTTGCGGTAGGCGAGGACCCTTCCCCCGAGCGAGCCGACAAACAGATCATGGCCGCCCTCAGGACGCGGGTAAAAACTGGGCGCGCTGAAGCCAATGCTCAGCAAGCTGGCCCCGCTCACGTTGACCTGCCCCCAGAAATCGCTTTGCAGCGAGAAAGACGGTGATAGCGCCGTGCCGCTGTTGCGGTAAAAATTAAGGTTGCCGTTGCGCTCGCCGATAACCAGATCAACCAGGCCGTCGGCATCCAAATCGGCCAGCGCGGGCATGGCAAAGGAGCCCACATCAATGCCCTGATAAAAGTTATCCCCGTGCATAAAAAAAGCAGGGGCACTTGGCGCAGCGGTGTTTTCAAAATAGCGAAGTTGGCCATCCTCATCGCCCAGCAGCATGTCGGGGTCGCTGTCGCCGTCCAGGTCGGCAAAGGCGGGGCAGGCAAAGGTCCAGTCGCCGGGCAGGGTGCTCAGGCCAGCGTAGTCCAGGTCTTTAAGGCGAAAGGCCACCGGATCTCCGCCCAGGTTTTCGAGCAGCGCAAGGCGGGCCCGGCGCACCCCGGACGGGCCGCTGTACCCCGCGTTGCCGACGACCAGATCAACGTCGCCATCGCCGTCTACATCCAGGGCGGCAGGGCAGGAGCCTTCCCCAAAGTCGAGCATGTCGTTTTGCAGGAATCCGGTTTCCGCCAGCACGTAAGAAGGTGCGCCGCTGCTGGCGTTGTCCAGGTACAGCAACAGGTTTTGGAAATTGCCCGAAAAGCCGCGATCCTGCGGCGACACGGCAACGTCCGTTCGGCCATCGCCATTGGCATCCAGCGCAAAAGCGGCGGGAAACAGCGGTGCCGCGACCGGCACATCCGATGAAGGCCAGTTGGGCTCGTGCAGGGTCATTACGGCATTGCTGTTGTCTGCGCTGTTGTAGAGCGCGCCCAGGCGGGTTCCTCCGTTGTCGCCGATCAGCAGGTCCAGCACGCCGTCATCGTCCAGATCGGTCAGGCAAAGCGTGGAGCCCACGTGCACGGGCGGGCGGGCGGGAGCTGGGGCTGGGTCTGGCTTGGCGCCCGGCACCAAGCCAGCTGCCAAGCCAGCCGCCAAGCCAGCCGCCAAGCCAGCCGGTTTCTCAGGCGCCTCGCCTCCGAGGCAACTGTCCAGCAGGATTCCGTCATTGGAAGGGTTTTCGCGGAACCGGCCCCAACAGTCCGAGGTCAACTCAAAGACCAGGCTGTCTCGGTGGCCGAACCGCTCCACCGATTGGTTGGTGTGTACTTCTACAGAAGCTCCGGAGGCATCCACCACCAGAATGTCCCAGTCTCCGTCGCCGTCCAGGTCGGCAAGGCCGGGAATGTCGCCGCCGGTCATGCGCAAGTCTTGTTCCACGCCACTGCGCTCCGTGCGCAACGCGAGGCCGTCGCGGTGAGGGGTAAAGGCCCATTCCCCCGTTTCCTGAAATTGGTTGCGCCAGGCTGCCAACGCGGTGCCGGTATACGTCAGCACATCGGCATCGCCGTCGCCGTCGTAGTCAACCAGTAGGCCCAGCACCGTTGCCGGTGGCATCCCCGCCACCCATTCCGGCGCGTAGCGAAACTGAAACGCGCTGCCGTCAAGCTGGCCCTCGAAGGGCAGCCAGCGGTTGCCGGCTTTTTCAAAGACCATGAGGTCGGGCAGGGCATCGGCGTTGAGGTCAACCGAAGAAAACTGCGCGTTGTTCAAGCCCCCAGCCCAGGGGTTCAAAAAAGAAAGTCCGGCGGTGTCGAGCACCACCGGACTTTGATCGCGAATGACCGCGAATTGCGCTTGGAGGGAAGCCGCGCCAAAGGTTCCGAAGCACCCCAGCAGCAACAGTTGCACTTTAGCGCGGAACTGCGCTACATAGCGCGTGATCAATCCGCCAGCAGCCATTTGCGAATGGCCTGTTCGCCGTTTGCGCGGAGCACAACCGTGTACATGCCGGTGGGATGGTTGCCGGGGTTCAGGACAGCACTGTGTTGACCGGCGGGCATGGAGCCTTGCAGCGGCGTGCTGACCAGGCGGCCCAAGGCATCATACACTTCCACCGAAACGTCTGCGGGCTCCGGCAATTGGAAGCTGAGCTCAGCCTGACCCCGCGAAGGGTTGGGGAAAAGCGTGACCTGATGCAGCGGCTCTAACACGGCACCATCCAGACCCGAGGCAACCGGAAGCGGTTCTTCGGTGTATTGAATGAAAAACAACATCATTTCATCCGTGGTGCGATCGCCCCAGGTGATGGTGCTTCCGGTGGAGTTGATGTATTTGGCGGTGTGGCGCAAGCCCCCCAAAAGCCCCATGTTGACCGGGTAAAGCTCTTCAAAAATGCGCACGGGCGGGTGTTCCCAATCGTAGAAACCCTGGTTAAAGGTGTAGTCAATGTCAAAGAAACCTTCAAAGATTTGCTCGCCGGTGGCGCGGTTGTAGATGTCGTAGTCCACGCCGCGCGAGTGGGTATGGCTGCTCAGGTACCACAAATGCCAGGTGGGCGCATCCGGGATAGGGAAGACCACGTCGTCAGTAAAGGTGTACTCCGCGCCGTCGCCGGGCACAATCAGCGACTGGCCGACAAATCCTGTGCCGGAGAGCGCTTCCAACAGGTCAATCGGAATGATCTGGCTGAACATTTCCACAGTTGGTTGGCTGGCATCGCGCGGGCGGGTATAAATGTTGACGTACACATCACAGGGCAGGATGGAGTCCATGCTGGCGTTGTACAGGTGAAAGTTCATGTCCAGAATCTCGTTGTCGTCCCAGAAGTACGCGGTGCCTTCCGGCAGCGCGATGTCGTAAGCATCCTGCCAGGCGGCCACTATGCTCACGTCCGCATCCGGGGCAGCACCGGGCTCTAAAATTTCGCGCAAGCCAAACCGGTAGCCCGATGCTGCGCCTGCACTTGGATAGCGGTAGAGAATGAAGTGGTGGCTCACTTCGTTGAAGAACACATGGGTGCGCGTCACTTCCACTTCACCGTCAAAGGAAACCGGGCGCTTGTAGAAGTATTCCACTTCCTGGCCTGGAGCCAAAAAGAAGGGACCGAGGCGAATTTGCGTGCCCTCGCCGGCTGCGGGGGCGGGGGGTGGGGGAACGCCTTCCAGACCTAAACCCGCAACGTAAAAATCTTCCAACACAGAAGGATCAACCACCTGTGTGGTCAGGGGTGCGCCGTAAAGGATCCACTGGCGCAACAGTTCAATATCCTCCGAATCCAGATCGTCGCTGGTCGGCATTTCTCCGCCTTCGCCGGGGCCCAGATCGTAGTCAGCATCCCAGGAATCGCGACCCACCTTGTGCAGCAAGAAGGAATTTTCCGGAAAACCGGGATCAACGCGCTTGTAGCCTTTGCCAGCTGCTGCGGGATTGGTTGGGGTCACGTTCACCAACGCATTGTAAATGTCGGTTGTGCTGCCGGTCAGGTTCATGCCCGCTGCCGGCGAGGTAGCGTCATGGCAACTTGAAAACGCGCAGTTAGTGCTGAACAGAACCCGAATGTCCTCCAGGGTGGACTGGCTTTGCACCGGATTCACGGCAAGCAGGCCGACTGCAGCCATCAGGAATGGCAAGCGAGCAAAGGAAAAATGCGTCATGAGATGGAATGGGGCAAGTTAATTGGTGTCAAGATACGGCAAACTTGGATACGTTGGTACATGCGCAAATGCCTGATGTCAGTAATCAACGGCAAAGTTTACAGGACCTTTAAAGCGGCTGCCGCAGCGGGTCAAAACGCTTTTCCACGCGATAAGGAAACACTGTTAGAATGTCGCCGTTTCGGATGCGGGCTTGCATGTCTTTCCAATAATCAGCGTCAAACAGATCGGCGTGCAGCTGGAAAAACAAGGCCCGAATGTCCGCCCGGCCAATCAGGAAACGGGTAAACTCCTCCGGAAAAATATCGTTGGGTCCAACGGAATACCAAGCCTCAGCGGCCAGTTCATCCTCCTCGTTGCGGGCCTCTGGAATCCGGCGGAAATGGCAATCAGTCAAAAATGTGATTTCGTCGTAATCGTAAAACACCACGCGCTGGTGCCGGGTAACGCCAAAGTTTTTCAAAAGCATGTCGCCTGGAAATATATTAGCAGATGCTAATTGTCGAATGGCATTGCCGTACTCGTCAACGGCGTGTTCCGCTTCCGGGCCATTCGCGCTTTCCAGGTAGAGGTTCAGCGGTACCATGCGGCGCTCCGTGTACAAGTGCCGGATCAGCACTTCCCGGTCGCTCAGTTCCACAAGCGATGCACAATCGCGAAGCAATTCTTGCAACAGCGCATCGGAAAAACGCGCGCGCGGAAAGCGGAAATCCACGAATTCATGGGTGTCGGCCATGCGCCCTACGCGGTCGTGCTGCGACACCAGCCGGTATTTTGCTTTGACTTCTTCGCGGGTAATGTTTTTGGGCGGTTCAAAGCGGTCTTTGATCAGCTTGAACACAAAATTGAAACTCGGCAGGGTGAACACGGTCATGACCATACCCCGGATGCCCGGTGCGGTGATAAAGGCGTCGCTGGTCTGTTCTAAATGCCGCGCAAAGTCGCGGTACCATTCGGTTTTGCCGTGTTTGTTAAACCCGATGGAATTGTAAAGTTCGCCGGTGTTTTTTTGGGGAATGATGGATTTCAGAAAGCGGACCAGCTCGGAGGGAATGGCCGTTTCCACCAAAAAATACGACCGCGTAAAACTGAAGATGACGGAGACATCATCGGGATCATCAATGAACGCATCCACAAATATTCCATTGGGACCATGCATAATAGGCAGCACAAACGGGTAATAGGTTCCGCTTAACACGGCCCGCCCGACCACATAAGCGCCTTTGTTGCGGTAAAACACAGACCGCAGCACTTCAACCCGTGATTCGCGATCCAACGAATGGCCCGGCAACAGGCGCTGGGTGATCGCCGAAGCGATAAGGGCTACGTCGCGGTCCAGGTCCTGCCAGGGCGCGGCCAGATCGGCATCGCGCAAAATGCGCCGGATGATTTGGTCAGCGGGCCGCACAGCCCAATAGCGCCTGAAGATGGGCCGGTCGCTTTGCACTTGCGGCGGCTGGGTTTCTACAAACAGCACATCAAACGAATGTTGCTGCAACGGCACCTTCCGGTAAACCGAGTTAAAGTACGTTTGCGCCAATTCATGCGCGGGCTTATCGGCAATTCGGATGGCGTACGTTTCGCGAATGGAGCGCCACAGCTCCACATCGGTCACACGCCCGGCCAGCGTTTGGGCCACCCAGGCAGACACTTTGCGCACGCTGTCTTTGTACAGCGTAAGCCGGTACTTGGTGTCGCCTTGAATGGCGTGAAAATCGGCCTGGCCAAAATGTACGCCCGCCATTCCGGTAACGTCCCGGAACCGCTCAATAAAGCCGTCAAAACCAGCTTCCAGAATACGTGCGCAGGCTTGGATCAAAGCGTCTCGGTACGTTTTGGCTTGCCCGGGTACCGTTTAGCAATAATAGGCCAATTGCTGTGATTGGTTAAACAAGCCCTTCGCCCGAAACTACCAACCGCTGGCGCACAGGTAACCTTCTGTGCTGCGGGCGCTGAGCCAGGCAATCTCCTCCTGCGGCAGGTGGCCTACACCGGGGTAAACCAGCAATTCGGAGCCGGCTATGGCTTGTTCAAAGCGCTCGCCGTGATCCGCGGGAATCCAGCGGTCATCGCCGCCCCATAAAATCAACGTGGGAATGGCCAAATGGCTCAACTCAGCGATGCGTTTGGACGAAGGGGTGTTGACGCGGTCCACAAAGGCCTGGCGGTTGCCCTGGCGCAGCATGCTTTGAAAATACAGGTCAACCAGGCTGTCGGTGACCAGGTCAGGCTCGGCGTACACTTCCAGCAGCGATTTGCGGAACAGCGATTTGGGCGTGACCCGCGTCATCAATTGCTTGACCACGGGGGTTTTGGCCATCTTGAAGCCCAGGCTCGGCTGCCCGTTCAGCGGAAATCCGCTGGCGTCGATCAACACCAGCCGGCGCACGCGGTCCGGCCGGTCCAGCGCGTAGTGCCAGGCAATGGCTCCCCCCAGGGAGTTGCCGGCAACGGCGCAGGAATCCACGCCAAGCGCGTCCAGAAAGCCGTCTAAAAATGCACTGTAACCCGCCATGCTGTAGTCGCGGTCGGGCGAAGGGCCGCTCAGTCCGAACGCCGGCAAGTCGGGGCGAATTACGCGGTAGCGCTTTTGCAGCGTATCGGTCCAGCCTTGCCAGGTGTGGAGGTTGGACCCCGTGCCGTGCAAGAGCAACAGCACCGCGCCCTGGCCTTCATCGCGGTAGTGAATGGTTTGGCCGTTGACTTCGATGAATTTTGACGGAGGGCCGCCCAGTGTTGCCTTCAGTTCTTCCACCGGAATTTCCGGATGCCAGAAATACACGATAAGCGCCAGGGGCAACGCGAGCAGCGATAGCACAACAATACCTATTCTTCTGCTTGACATTATAAATGTTATGCTATGGTTTGGGCTGTTGGTTACTGGTTGTAACCAAACAAATGCGGATAGTGTTCGCGCAGCGCAGCCTCAAACTCCTCAACTGGCCACTCCGCATAGGTTCCCCTATCCAAAACATAAGTCATGAATTGTTCGCCTCCGGGTTCGTATGGCTGGAACAAGGAATCGTGCACGCCGTCAAACTCCAAAGGAGCAACACCAATTTTTTCGCATAATTCGCGATTAAATGCGGGGGTGGCTTTTACCCAACGGCCCTCCAGATAGAGTTCGGTATATCCGTGAAAGACCATGCGGTCTGTGCCCAGCCATTGCGCCAGTTTTTCAGTGCCAATGTGATTGACCACATCCCCGAAACCCAACCGCGCCGGGATGCCCATGGCACGTGCAGCCGCCCCTAAAAGGTTGGCCTTTTCAATGCAATAACCTTTGTTGCGGTGTAAAAATTCGCTGGCCCGCATGTGTTTCCGATCCAGGTTCACGCAATAGGGATCGTAGCGGTAGCCGTCCCGAATAGCGTAATACAACGAAACCGCGGCCTCGCGTTCGTTTGCCGAGTGTCGCGCGTGGGTGAGCGCCAACGACACGATGTCCGGGTGCAGGCTGTCCATGAGTTCACCCGGAACCAGGAAGGGCCTGAAGGCGGAGCTTAAAGGAGCATTCGGATCCATAGAACAACTATCCAGATACTGATGCCCAATTTGAGCAATGTGCCAGCCACAAACCCAGCCAGCGAGCCGACGCCAGAGCGGATGGCAACCGTCAAGTCGCTGCCTGAGGCAATTTCAAAGCTAAACGCCCCCAGGAATGGACCGACCAAAATGCCCAAAGGGCCCATGAAAAGCAGGCCAACCAACAAGCCGACAAAGGCTCCCCAGGTACCGGCCTTGCTGCCTCCGGTTAATTTGGTTCCCCAAATGGCCAGCAGGTTATCCATAAACGTGGAGGCAATGGCAATGACAAGCCAAAGCAGCAGAAACCCTGTCCAGCCGGAATCGGGAACTTCTACATCGGGATGCCAGCGCATCAGCAGCAGGGCGCCCCATGCAATAGGCGGACCCGGCAATGGCGGCAAAATGCTAAACACCAATCCGGTCAGCAGCAAAATAAGCGCACCGGCAATCAGAGCAATCTCCATGCAAACAAAGCTAGGGTTTGAACGGCAAAGCAATGCCTGCGCAAAAGGCGGCCGGCAATGATGCCCGAAGCCTGTGAGGCTGGCGGGCATGCAAAAGGGCCCCCGTATGGGAGCCCTTTTGGGTTATTGGTTAGGGGAAAAAGACGGGTCGCTTAGCGAACAATTTGCAGCGTCTCGCGGTATTCGGTGGCACCGGAAACAGCGCGGAAGAAGTACTGACCGTTGTCCAGGTTGCTCAGATCCAGTTGCAGCATGTTGGTGCCGGCAACCACATCAGCTTGCTGCTCAAACACCACGCGGCCGGTGAGGTCATAAACGCTCAACAGCACCTGGCCATCCATGTCGCTTTGGTAGCGCACGCTGGCAACAGAAGCTGCCGGGTTGGGGAACAGGCTAACCTGACCTTCTGCCATGGCCAAACGCGCGATAGGCGCATCGGGGGTGCTAAAGCTGGCCACGGGTCCGAATGGAGAAACTTCCAGGGGAGAAATGGAGCAAGCACAACGGGCGCGCAGGCTGTAATTTGTAGAGGGCTCCAGATTGCTGAGCATGTTCACCTGGAAATCGCCAGGTGCGCGGCGGGCCTTTTTCCAGCTGGTGGTACCTTCAGCCTGAACCTGGTACTCGCACTGCAACCAGGAGGGATCAGGTGTACCCAACGAGATGGTCAGCAGAAAACTGCTGGTGTCCTGAGAGGTACTGACCGTAAGAGGGGGAGGGCAGGTTTGTGCGTGAAGACCCTGGCCTGCAAAAATGCTGACAATCAGCATGAGGGGGAGTAAATAGACTTTTTTCATAACAGTTAAAGTGAAGTTGGTAAGGGGTTGGTTATCGTAATTCCTGTATGATTTTGAAATCACATCGCTATGATATCAATCCGAATATAGGGCGTTAAGCACGGACCCCGAAGCAAAATCTCAAAAAACTGGCAACGATTGGACAGTTAATTTCACTGTCAGTTTTGTTGGAATCTGTAAGGCTTACGTTATCACTGGGCATACACATGCACCGGAACAGAAATAGGAAATGGGCCAAAATCGCCAATGACATAAACCATTCCCGATACACCATTCAGAAGGTCAAAAGAACCGGAAGGCGAATCGCCGGCAGGGAGCATTGCCGTTGGCGCGATCGCGCGCCCCAGCAGGTCCATAACGCGGACCATTCCCCCGGAATTTGGGCAATTGGAACAGGACCACACCAAACTTGACCCATTTTGCCAGGCTTTCAAGGCCGGTTGGGTCGAAAGGGCAGGTGCCTGCTCGCGCAAGGTAAGTGTCGTGAAACTGGTAAGCGGCGACCAAATGGTGATGAGATCCGTAACCGCGCAAAGCGCCCGTACCTGCCATTCATAGGCGGTGCCCGGTGTCAGGCCGCTGATATTTACGCTGGTGCTGGTGGTGGTGCGCTTGCGGAAAGACGTTCCACCAACCGGGCGACCCTGAACCTGATAAAATTGGGTGTTGGGTAAAACGTTCCAGGAAACGACGGCGCTGGTGGTAGCCGGTGCGGAACTCAGGCCGGTTGGCGGGCTGCTGGGACCGCATGGTGGTGTTGCGCTTACCACCGTGAGGGTTCCCACCATGCCCAACCCGCTGTGGATGGTGCAGACGTAGGGATAAGAACCCGCCGCGGTGGGAATAAAGTCGTAAGTCAGCAGCGATGCATCCAGCGTAAACGTTGGCCACGCACCTGTGGATGATTGCGTAGGGTGCGTTCCGGCTATGCGAACAAAACGTATGGTGTCCCCGAGGTTTGCCGTGAGGGATGCCGGTGCGTAAAAAAAGTTCCGGGCTTCCACCACGTGAACCGCAGCCCTGGCGGGCAGAAAAGGAAACAGAAAGAGGAGGGCAAGGAGGTAGAGGGCGTTTTTCATAAAGCTGGTGTGGCGCGTTTTCAGAAGGTGATCGGACATTTTTGCCCGAATAATCATTTGCTTACCTAAAAATAAGCTTTTTACCACACGTGATGAAAGGGCTTGCTAAATGCTGTGTAACTTCAAGCGTTGTTTCACCCATAATCTTTATTGCAACATGAGACGCTTTACGCTGTCCAGAATGGCTTTTTTGGGTCTGTTCATGGGCTTGGTTGGTGCTGCGTTTGCACAGACCTCCATCATTGGTCCCAACCAGTATGCCTTCCAGTACCAACCCGCAGGATCGCCCACCTTAGTGGGGTTGTTTTTTAACTCAACCGAAAACCGTTTTGAGTTTAGGGACCTCGCAGGTGCGGCAGAATTGTCGGTCAATCCCATCAACCAGATTTCCAATTTCCGCGGAAAGTTGGGCGTCGGGGCCCCCAATCCCGCTTCGTCGTTTCAGGTCATCGGCAATACCCGACTGGGCAGCGCGGCAAACTATGCCGAAGTGGATGCCAGCGGCAATTTGCGCTTCTACGGCACTTCGCGGTACATCGTGCCCGGAAATACCTACGCTTTTCAGGCATTTGGCAGCAGCATCGGGCTTTTCTTTAACCAGACCCTCAGCCGTTTTGAATTTCTCAACAGCAGCGGTACACCCGCATGGACGCTTGGGGCAACCGGTTCCGGCGTCGGCAACATGACGGTAACCGGCGAGTTTTTGGCGGGTGGAACGGTGGGGCAAGCCCGGATCAATGCCGCCACAACCGCTACTTCTCAGCAAGCGGCGGTCAGAGGTCGGGGTATTAACGATTTTACCGGCGGCTACCTGGGCGTTCTGGGCAGCACGTCGTTTGACGGTTCCGGTTTGAGCATTGGCAACAACGAAATCGGTGCTTTGGGTATTTCGGCGGGCAGCACTTCTGGAACGACCGACAATTACGGGGTGTACGGCTATTCGGACAACGTGGCGGTACGAGGGTTGCACACCGGTGGTAATTTCGCCGATTTGGGCCGATCGGATTTTGGGTTGTTCGTATCCGGACCGAGCCGGCTGATGGGCGCGTTGACGGCCGATGCAGCTAGCGCGGCTACCGTCACGGTCAACAACGGCCTTGACCCGGCAATTGGCGTAGATGGCCCATTGCTGGTGGGGGTTCCCGGTGGTTTCCGAATGTCGGTTTTTGAAAGTGCCATTCAAACCGCCAATGCCGGCGGCCCGGCTGCGCTGGAGATTAACCCTTTCGGCGGAAACGTGAACATCGGCCAGGGGGGGGGATTGGTGAACATCGCTTCGTTGGGAAGCGGCAACGTAGCTATTGCTACGGGGGGGGGCGACATCAACATGAGCAATCTTCTGTACACTGACTTTAGCATCAGTCGGGTCGGGGTGCGCGACATTACACCGGAATACACCCTCACCGTGCGCCACCCAACGGGTACGCTAACCCGCAACGGCATTGCAGTGGTCAACGAGCTGAACAATACCACCTGGCACATGTACAGCTTCATTGACGGCGATTTCGGCCTGTTCAATGCCGATTCCCTCAAAGGCAAATTCGACAATGTTTCGGGGTTGTACCTGGCCACTTCCGACTTGCGCCTCAAAGTGGGTGTCCGCAGCCCACAGGCAGTGGCCGCTCGGTTAAACATGCTTCAGCCTCGCCAGTACACTTACCGCAGCGACCCTGACCAACATCCCTATTACGGCTTTATCGCCCAGGAATTGGAGCAGGTTTTTCCCGAGCTGGTGCACCAGGATCAGGAAACAGGCTTGCGAACAGTTTCTTACACCGAACTGATTCCATTGCTGGTGGCCGTTTGGCAGGAGGGCCAGGCCGAGCAGCGCAGTGCCGCCGAGCAGGTCAATGACCTTCGCGACAACCTGGAGCAGGCCCTTCGCCGGATTGAATCATTGGAATCATCCTTGAGTGTCTGTTGCCAGGCATCAACCGGCCAGCAAACCAAAACGCTGGAGAGCCCGGCAGGGGCGGCAACATTGGGTCAAAATATCCCCAACCCCTTCCAGGCCAGCACCACCATTCCCTACTTTTTGCCGCCTGGTGCAGGCGCCGCAGAAATTCGCATCTTGGACTTACAAGGCAAAGTCCGCGAGCGCTTAACGCTTGCACAAGAAGGCGCTGGAACCGCAGTATTTCAGCACCAGGGTTGGGCACAGGGTACGTATTTCTATGGTTTGTTCATCCAGGGTAGGCCTGTTCAGGTTCGGGAAATGGTTCTACAATGACCATCCTTCTGGAATAAAACAACAGCACGGCCAGAGTTTAGGACCTCTGATCGTTCCTGTCAAATAGAAACCCCGGGCTGCATACAGCGGCCCGGGGTTTTTCACAATTAGGGGGAAGTAGGTATCGCGCGCTTTGCAGCGAACGGTTGTCATTCTATCAGTGCAGCACCGTCAACTTTCCGGTGCTGGAATAGGATCCAGCCTCCAGGCGGAAAATGTAGGCACCGTTGGGGAGGTCCAGAAGGGACGCATCGATCTCGTGCGAACCAGCTGCCAATTCACCAGGCGTCCATTCCCGAACTGCGCGGCCCATTGCATCAAACATGCGCAGGTGAGTCAACCCGGCTTCCGGCAGGTAGAATCGGAATTTGGTGGCATCCTGTACAACGTTGGGCGTGGCGGTAGCATAAAGCACTGGCTCAATCGCTGTTTCACCGCGCAGGAATGCAGCAGCAGGTACCTGCAACAAGCTCAACTTCTGGCGGAAGCCGTTGGCCTCATTCATGTGCATGATTACATAAAGGGTATTGCGCACGGCGTCCAGGTAATAGTTGGTTTGATCCAGGCGCAGTTCGCGTGTGCTGCTCACCGAAGGAACAAAATTATCGTATTCATCCAACAAATATGCTCCGTTCCCGGGATCGAGCGGAATGCGCAACGCCACATACCCTTCTGCGATTCCATTGGCCTCCACGTAGAAGAGGCCAGGGAGCAAGCCCAGCGGTGGCGCCACAAAATTGATGCGGTGGCGGGTGTTTAGCGGCAGGTACTGATACTGCTCGTAAATTTCAGGGCTTTCATAGGTGAAGAACATGCTGCGCTGTGCGCCGCCGACCCGCGTCACTTCTATTTCCCCCACTGGCCTCGCTGCTCCGTACTCGGAAAAAATTCGGACAAATGCGTATTCATCCATCGGACACATGGTGGTGGAATTGGCCTCGTCCGTGTTGCAACTCAGGTTCTTAAACCCATAGCTGTCGTGGAAAATCAACGTGGGTTGGCCCGTTCCAGTCAGGCTGCCATCTTCATCGCGAATGGCCCCTTCCATGATGGATTTGGTTTTCATGGTCACCCGCGGTCCTGTAGAGCCGAAAATACCCACATTTCGCGCCACAACGTTCGGTCCCGCTAAAGAGTCATCGTAGCTGTATATGGCATCCGGGAAGCCGTAGAAATTAACATTCTCCAACAGGTGGTCTTTCTTTTTACCAAACTGGGGAATGGTGTTGAAGGCACCGTAGCGCTTGGCAGGCGGTGATTGGGTGTTGTTGCTTTGGTAGATGACCGTGCTGTTGGTGAGCGCTGCCCGCATGAGCATGGCACCAGACCCGTTATCAGCCAGCATGGCGTTGTTGGCCACCTGACCATACTCTTCCAACCAAACGCCACTTACCGAATTCTTATAGGCGGTCAGCCCTTCAAAAGTGAACGTTTTGCCTGGAAGGGATTCCGTGCGAATGAACAAGCCGTGGCCGCGGCTAAGCGGCGGGTAACGCTCGTTTACCGTTACAGTGAAAAAAGAGTAATTGGAATGGGCCACGTTGTCCTGGAAGAAATCCGGGCGAATGGAGGTGGCGGTACCTAAACCATCGTAGAAAAATCCGATGCCATCCACGCTCCCGGCTGCATGATTGCCCTGAATAATCTGGTTGGGGTTCTTCATCCAGAACACCCCTGGACGGGACTCGCTCTGTGAGGAGCTGCCTACGAACGTGTAATTGATGAAAGCATAGTCTTCCTGGCGAATGATCTGGCGGACCAGCATCCCCAAGTTGTTCAGGATGATGTTGTCTTCTTCGTCACCGTCTTCAGCAATCACAAAGGCATGCGAGCGAATATCGTAGGCAACGTTGCCCTGCAGCGTAACGCCGTCCGTGCCGTGAATAACCATAGCCCGGTGGAAAGAATGGTGCACACTGTTGTAGCGAGCGTAATTGTCGTAGCGCTGGCCGCTTAAGTGCCAGTGGCAGGGATAACGGCCTTGTTTGGTGAACTGGCCCATGCGAAAGAACTCCACGCCTTCAATGTAGCCGTTGCCGCCATTCATGATCATCAGGTGGCCGCCAAAAGAGTTTGTCAGTGAGGCTTCGTCGCCTTCAATCAGGATGTTGCGCGTTAACAGCCCTACTTCGGCCCGCATGTCTAGTTCTTTGCCATCAACCATTTGGATTTCACCAAAATGTTTGTGTTGCAAAGCAGGCGTAAACGTCACCGTGCGACCCACAGAATAAACCACGGTGAGTTCTTCGGCTTCCAACGGGTTAACGCCGGAGGGTGCCAGAACAATCTTATCACCAGCGCTCCAGGTGCTGTTCTCAACCATAGTCAGGCTGGTTGCCCCTGGCAACACCGTGCCGTCCAATACCGACCAGGACAGCTCATCGCGGCTTGCGCCGTGCAATTCTAACGTGCCGCCGTCCATGACGGACAGGAACTTTCCACCCATACCCAGGCCCATGACGTCCACATCGGCACCGGTCAGCGTAATGCGCGCCGTGTTGAAGTGGGGAGCCGAAGCCGTGCCGATTTCGAGGACGCCTCCCATCATGACCATGATCCAGTCAGTGGTCAGGTGAAGGGGAACCTCCGCAAAGCGCAGCGTCCCCCGGATTCTCAAACCGGAAAGGGCAGGAGGGTTCACATCCAGGATAATGGTTCTTCCAGGTGGAATGGTGACTTGTTGGCCACCTTGCGGAACCACACCCCCTGGCCAGGTAGCTGGGTTGCTCCATAGGTCAGTTGCCTTTAAAGCGGTAGAGGATATAAGAAGAATGAAAACGGAAAGCAGGAAGCGCTTGTGCTGCCAAGAAGATTGAACCGTCGCTTTTACCATATCGATGAACGTTGGAATAAAGGAAGTGAAAAACAAAACTGGTGAGGGGAACGTGGACAAATGCCAAAATGCATAGTCAAGATAGCATCGAGGCAACAGGGTCTTGATAGCAGTTTGAAGGGTTCGGGATCAGACCGGCTTGCATAAGCGCCAAAAGGAATACCATGCATTGAGCAGTCTGGTAAAGTCAGTTATTCATAACAAGATTAGGGAATGTTCCTCAAAAACTTCAATGGTTTTTAAGTTTTGTGACTAATGCTGAAAAAGAGATTTGGCTGTATTTTGAAAGATTATTGAAGCTTTGTGACATGAATTTATTGCCAATTGTAAATAGGGTTCTTGTGCTGAAATCGCTATTAACGGTAATAATTCGTCACCATGAAGCCAGTAAAACTTCATTTCTTTTTGATTTTGTGAAACCCAAAAACGACTTGCTGTGGAAAAAACAATGTGGGTAAGCCTGTGGAAATAATCTTCCGCGGCTCCTAAAAATGCATTCGTGATAGCGCTACCGCTGGTCTAACCCGGGGGCTTGGACTAGAATTCCGTGCTGGTCAATCAAATAGATCAGCGACGTCAACGTGGCCGCGCCCAGCTCCAATTCTCGTTTGTTGACGGCATCAAAGCGGTCATTTGCGGCATGGTGGTAGTCAAAATAGCGCTGGGAATCCGGCACGAATCCGAATAAGGCCGCATTTTGGGGCTTCAGGTGGCTAATGTCCACGCCGGCACTGCCCAAATCGGCAAAGTGGATGCCATAAGGAGCCAGCATGCCCATCCAGTCGCGGAGGCGGGCCAAGGCCGTTTCGCGAACCCCGTCCACGCCGTCCACCGTGAAGCCTCTCGGCGTGAAGCCCCCGCGGTCAGATTCGATGGCTGCAACGTGCACCTCGCTCTTTTCGCCTGAAAGCCGGGCGTATTCCTCAGCGCCTCGTTGCCCGTTTTCCTCGTTCATGAACAACACGCAGCGAACCGTGCGCTCCGGGCGCAGCCCCGCTTGGCGATAAGCCTCCAACACGGCCATGGCCTGCACACAGCCCGCGCCGTCATCGTGGGCCCCTTCGCCCAGATCCCAACTGTCCAGGTGGCCGCCCACTAAAATGATCTCGTCCGGCAATCGGCTGCCGTTGATCTGGCCAATGACGTTGTAAGAAAGGGCATCGGGGTAAACGCGGCAGGAGAGTTCCAGGCTCACTTCCAGGTTGGGGTTATCGCGAAGGGCCTTGCTCAGGGCTGCAGCCGCGTTGGTGCTGATGGCTGCCGCGGGAATGCTGTCCAGCCCTTCCCGGTAACTCATGGTGCCTGTATGCGGCAAATCGTCCATGCGAAGGTTCATGGAGCGCACCAACACCCCAACTGTGCCATATTCCGCGGCTTCTGCGGCTCCGGAAGCGCGCTGGTCCACGCAGCCGCTATACGCTTCAAACGTGTTGATGAGCACCGGCTCCATGGGCCTGTTGTACAGCACAATTTTGCCCTCGATCTTTTCCCGGCCCAGCTTGGCCAGGTCAGTAAGCCGGTAAACCTCTACAACGCCCGCGCGGATGCCCCCTTCAGGCGTTCCAACCGAGCCACCGAGCGCGCAAACAGCCAGGTCTTGGTCCGGCTTGCCGGTCTGGTGCAGTCGAGCGCTTTCAGTGGTTCCCCGCGCAGCGGTGCCGCGTACCCAATGCGGTACCGCAACCGGTTGCAGCCACACGGAATCAGCCCCCAAATCGCGCAGCTTTTGTTCGGCCCAGAGCACTGCCTGTTGGGCACCAGCACTGCCGCTCAGCCGCGGCCCAACGCCCTGGCAGAGCTCGCGCAGGTTCTCATACGTGCTGGATTGCGTCAAGGCCAGGTTAAACACTTGCCGTAATTGGACAGAATCCGCAGCTTCTTTTGGCGATTGGGCAAAGGTGGATGATGCCGATAATAAAACTAATATAAATATATATAATTTACAAAAATTAAACACAGCTTTTAAACATACCATCGGGAATCTTTTATCAGGCGAAGGGGAATGGGATTTTATTGTTTGGGTTGTAGCGCGAAAATGGCAAAAAATCTGCAAGGAATCTTTTCCAGTTGTACTTTCGAAGGCTGACAAGGAACCCAACTGTGGAACAGACCCTGGATTTACGCCCATTTTTCAACACGGCAGTTTCCGGAAACTGCGTGGTTTTTGGTTTTGATGGCCATTTTCTGAATGTATTGGTCATTGACCGTGTGCGCGAGCCGCACAAGGGGGCCAAAGCTTTGCCCGGACGTCTGATGTTACCCGACGAAGATGTAGAAGAGGTAGCCATCGGCGCGGTCAAAGCCATTACAGGGCTGGAGAAGGTTTACCACAAGCAGGTGCGCGCCTTTGGCAGCACGGCGCGGCATCCCGCAGGCCGGGTCATTTCCATCGCTTATTACGCGTTGGTGCGCATGGAAGGGCTGAATTTGCAGGAAGCTACTTTTGCCCACAACCCGCAGTGGTACCGGGTGGACGATTTGCCCAAACTGGCTTTTGACCACAACGACATCATCGCTTCAGCCCTTCGCCGCCTGCGCAAACGCCTGCAACAAAAGCCCGTGGCATTGGAAATGCTCCCGGAGAAGTTCACGCTGCCGCAACTGCACCGCCTCTACGAAGACCTGTTCCGGGCCAGCTTTGACAAACGCAACTTTCGCCGCAAAATTCTTGCTTCCGGCCTGTTCATTCCGCTGGAGGAGTTTCAGGAGAATGGCCAGAATCGTCCGCCGCGGCTTTACCGCGCTGACGAAGCCCGCTACCTTGAACTGCGGACCAACGGCAATCAATTTGCCCCGGATCTTTGAGTGTGAAGATGAGTGTGCAGAACGGAGGTGCTTTTCCAGACGATTCTTTTAGCGAACCGTCCGATGATTGGGCCGTTGCCCGTTCTTCTGTGAGCGTTCATCCCCGACCGGTGGCTCCCCCCGCCGACCTCAACCGCTTGCTGGGCGGCTTATTCCCCGAGTTGAACACCGGGGTTGTGTATTGGTACCACGGCCTTCCCTGGTTCATGCGGTCCTTTAAATGGGTCAGCGGCATTACGCTGCCGGCCACATTCTCGCGGCAGGGCATCAGCATTTACCTGCGGCCCTGGGAGCCATCCGATCCGGATTGGGTGGCGCTGGCGGTTCACGAAGCCTACCACGCGCTGCAAATGCAAGAAGCTTCGCGCGCTTTTCGCTGGCATGCCAGCACCTGGCACCCCTTCTTGTGGCATTATTTGGCCTCCTGGATGCGCCACGGCTACCGCCGCCACCCGTTGGAAATGCCGGCCTTTGCCTACGAGGCCGACTTCCGCGATGCTTTTGAAGAGCGCGAAAACCCCGACGCCTGGGACGACCCGGAACAATTGGCCGTCCGCGCCAGCCCCGTACCCAAGCGCATGGTGCGCCAACAAGCGGGCTACGCCTACCGCGATCCGCTATGGTTGTTGGTTCCATCCGCGTTGCTGTTGATTCCGGCTGGGCTGCTGCGCCTGGCTGGAGACGGTGTGTTGGCGCTCTTACCGCGCCGGTAAAGGGTGCTTCTAGAAATGCCCCTCGCTATCTTCGCGCGGTGCAAGACTCCACGCGCCGCGACGCCATTCTTACCGACTCCCCCTGGAAGCTCTTCTTCAAGCTTTCCATGCCCGGAATGTTGGGCATGCTGGTCATTAGCCTCAACAACTTCATAGACGCGCTCTTTGTCGGGCAGTTGGTGGGTCCCAATGCACTTGCGGGTGTTTCGTTGGCCTTTCCCCTGACTCTGCTGACGGCGGCGTTTACCTCGTTGGTCTCGGTGGGCTCTTCGTCCCTGCTCAGCCGCGCGTTGGGCGAAGGCGACACCGACAAACCCGGCTTCATCGCCGCCAACGTGCTCTGGCTGTCCATCTTTTTCAGCGCCGTGCTCACCGTGTTTGGTTACTTATTAGCCGACGAGCTCATGCACCTGGTGGGCGGACAAGGCGAGCAGGCCGAATACGGCGCCGCTTATTACCGCGTTTTCGTGCTGGCCACCATTTTTCGCATGCCCGCCCTTTGTGGCAACATGCTCATTCGGGCCGAAGGGCGGCTTCGCGAGGCCATGATTTACGTAAGTATTGTTATGGTTTTGAACATGGCTCTGGACCCGCTGTTCATCCACACCTTCGGCTGGGGCGTGGAAGGCGCAGCCTGGGCCAACAACGCCTCCATGTTCGTGTACCTGCTGCTCAACGGCGCCTACTACCTGCGCGGCAAAACCAGCTATCCGCTCAAGCGCCGGCATATGGGCTTCCACCCCGAATTGCTGCCGCAGATCATCAGCGTAGGCATTTCGGCCTCCATGATGCAATTTATGTTTCTGATCCAGAACGCCGTGGTGTACAATACCGTTCGCGCGCACGGCGACGACCAGGACATCGCGGTTATGGCGGCCTGTTATCGCATCCTTATGCTGGCCATCGTGCCTGTTTTCGGGTTCATTCAGGCCTTTCAGCCCGTGGTGGGCATCAATTACGGTGCGGGATACTACCGGCGCGTCATCCAGGCCACCGGCGTATTTTTTCTTGCCGGCACCCTCTTTGAAGTGGCCATTTGGCTGCCCATGGAAATCTGGCCGCGGCCCTTCCTGGCCATGCTGTTGCCCGGCTTTCCCTTTGAACCCCAGCATTTTCAATACTTCCGCATCATCCTATCGAGCTTGCCCACGCTGCCCTTTCTGTTTCTGTCGGTGAGCATGTTTCAATTCATGGGCAAGGGCATCATCTCCGGCTTTTTAATCGGGGGAAGGCAGGTCTTGTTCTTTGTGCCAGTGGTATGGGGATTTGGCAGGCTCTTCGGTCTGGGCGGCGTGTACTGGGCGCACCCTGCCGTGGACGCGCTGGCCTTCTTGTTGAGCGCACTGGCCATGAGCATAGAATTCAAACGCCTGCGACGTCTGGCCGATGAGGCCGAGGCAAATCCGGAGCGCGTCCTGAACCCAGATGCACCGGAAGAACCCTTCGGGGATTCCCTGCAGCCGGTCAGGGCGAAATAGGCTCTGCTTCCCGTTCAACCAGGCTCCGAAACGCCGCGCTGAGCTGCCCAAAAACCGGCCTGTGCGCGACACCTTCGCCAATCAGCCGACCATCCGCTTCCCGCACCGGAACCAATTCGCCCATGGTGCCTGTACAAAAGGCTTCGTCTGCGGTGTACAACTCGCTCAGGGTCAGGCGCTTTTCCCGCGCCGGAATGTTCAATTGCTTGCACAGGGCTAACACGCACTCCCGGGTAATGCCCGGCAGGCAGGCATCGGGCAGCGGCGTGAGCACCTCCCCGCCGCGAACGACAAACACGTTGGTGGCGTTGGTCTCCGCCAAAAAACCGTCCGCGTCCAGCATCAGCGCATCGTCCGCCCCTGCGACATTGGCCTCCATTTTAGCCAGAATGTTGTTCAGCAGGTTGTTGTGGTGAATGTGCGAATCCAGAAAAGCCGGTCCGTTGCGCCGCACCGAACTGGTAATCAGCCGCAGGCCGGGTTGCGTTTGGGCCCCTTCCGCCGTTCCATACACCGGCGCCTTCCACTCCGCCAACACAATCAGCGTGCACCCGCTCTGGTTGAGCCGCGGATCCATACCCGAAGTTATCTTCGTGCCCCTCGTCAACGTCAGCCGAATGTGCGCCCCGTCGTCCATGCCGTTAGCCGCCAGCGTTTCGGCAATAGCATTCCGTATAAACGCTTCCGGGGGAATGGCCGCAAACCCCAGCGCGTGCGCGGAGCTGCGCAACCGCTGCAGGTGCCTTGCCAACCGAAAAATCCGGCGACCGCTGTACACCCTTAAGCCTTCCCAAACTGCATCACCGCCCTGCACGGAGGAGTCGAAGACACTGACTTTGGCTTCTTCGCGCGGCCAAAGCTGGTCGCCCACCCAGACCTGAAGGTGGTGGTTGCGTTCGTTGAAGGTTTGGAGCATACCCTGATTTCCCTTTATTCCTAACAGTTAACCTTGTGCTTTCAAGCAAAATTGCTGCAAATACGCATAAGCCGGCAGGCAAGCCTCGCTGAGCGCCGCAAGATGACCATGCAACTCAGGCAGCGGCCTTTCCGGCGGATTGAATCCGCTGCTCTGGTGTAGGCTGTGGTACCAGTATTGCGCCCAAGGGCCGTCTTCCGGCCGGGGCCCGGGCGTCCAGTGCAGCATGGCCGGGTAGAAGGGGATGTCCAGCGCCCCGCAAAGCGCGCGCAGCATGGCTTCGGGCTGCTCCAGCAAATCGCGGCTGTCCAGGACCAGGGGCTGCAGCCGCAGCATGCGCAGCTTGCGAAACATGGCCGCGCAGCGATCCATGGCCACATCGTCCAGGGTAGGGGCTTCGATAACCCGGGCATAGCTGGCCACAATGCGCGCCGGATGCCTTATGAAAATGACGTGTCGGCCCAGGCGCCCCAGCCAAGCCGGGTCCAGTTGCTGGAACTGGTTGCTGATGTGCTTGAAGAGGCGGAGGGGGGGCTCGGTTGCGTGTTCAGCCAGCAAGTCCTCCCTGATAACCCGTTCCCCATCCGCGTCCCGCGCGGCCAGCGTAGCCTCCCGGTCGGGGCGGTCCACCCCGGTTACGCGCAGGAAATGAGCATAGAGAGGCTCATCCCAGACCCGGCAATCCGGCCGCTGGGCAAAGCTGTACATCATCGCGGTGCTAACATTTCGTGGGCAGGACCAGAGGTTGAGGGGGGGAGGGGTGAGCATGGAGGGAAGTTAAGGAGCCTTTGGGGGAGGGTACGGGGTATGCTGGAATACTTCTAGCTGGCTTAGATTGAGTTCTGTACTTTCCGGAAAAGCGAATTAGACTTCACCAATGATTTATAAACTTTTATAAATATAATTTATAGCATGATTTTTTTTTGGAGAAGGGAGTAAAGAGGTTAAGGCTTGGTTTCGTTTATTTGTGTTTATAGTGGGTATAGCGCAATCGTTTGGTCGGATAATCAAGAAGTAATGGAGATTGCAGCGAAGAGTGTGAAGGCTCCCCCGAAAAGAGCTCCAATGAAAAGTAGTAAATTCGGAGGAAGAAGATGAAAAAGAGCAGATTTACCGAGACGCAAATAGTCGAGATCCTGCGGATGCAGGAGAAGGGCTTGTCGGTGGCCGACATTTGCCGCGATCATGGCATTAGTCAGCCCACAT
>WGOA01000084.1 GCA_016124275.1 Bacteroidota bacterium | reverse complement strand
GGCACCTCGATATCCAGTAAGATTTCGTCCTGAATAAACAACGTTACGCTGTCAAGGCGCACACCGCTACATTCGCTCAGCAGATAAATGGTTACGCTCTCTAACCCTTCCGGCAAGGCGTCCACTATTGGTGCAATCACTAAATCAGCCGAAGCAACGGTCGGTGGAATGACGATGCTGCTGCTCACAGCGGTATAATCCAGTCCGTTGGTAGCGGTTCCTCCCACCTCAAAATTTACCACCAGCGCACTGTCCGTAACGGCTGTTCGCGTGAACGTGATCAGGCCATCCACACAACCCTCAATGGCATTGTCAAAGCCAAAACCCACCGAGGTTGTCGAAGACAAGCTGACCCCTGAAGAACTCAACGAGCCCGCTTCGATAAAAACGCCGGAATCAAGAATACCGTCGAATTCATCGGCCACCACCAGTTTCAGGTGGTAAACCTCGCAGGGTATAACGACCGCACGGGCTTCCAGCACCACGGTGGAACCATCGTATTGCATGTACCCGGGATCGGTGGAAAAAGGTGCGGTAAATCCATCGCCGTTGTCCACATAAAACTCGGAAAAAGAGCTCGGATTGACGTTGTTGATCGTTACCGGAATGATCGTGCCCGGAATGATGGCAATGTTGGTTGGCATGGTAAAGCCAGGTCCGCTGATGAAGAACGCAAAGGCATCGTTGTATAAGGTACCGACAAATTCTAAATATTCTTCTGAAGCAAAAATATAGTTGAACGATAGCGTATCGGCAATAACTTCCACATCAAACTCCAGGACGCAGGCATCATTGGTGGAGCTGACTGCTGGCAGCGCGTTAAGGTCGGCATCACCTGGTAAAAACAAATCAGTGCCCGCTCCGGTTTCATTGTTGGGTCCCACAGCTGTGGTAATTAATCCGGATGAAAGAATGATGCCGCTGTCCAAGGGCAAATAAGCCGTTCCTGTGCTAAAGGTACCGGAAGCCCCGGCGCCGCAATTCAGAATGGCACCGCTGACCGTTACCCCGACACCGGCCAGTTTTTCGGCAAGTGCATCAGCAGAAACAGCCTCGCTCACGGACATTTGACCAAAGCCATTGCTTTGAACGAAGGCGAAGCCCAGTAGAAAAAATATCTTTATACGAAAAGCCATCACTAAATGTAGGGAGTTTACTGCGATTCAACACCGTTTACCGGCTACCCAATTTGTTCAGAAATTGGGTTTCAAAGCCTGCTGTCAGTCGAATCCACGGTGAAGCGATCAGCCAAGAGGCCTGGCAAAGCCCTGAATGGGCGTGCTTGCGGCGATTTGCCCTATTTTTGAAGCCTGCCTTGATTCCCACAAAATGCTGCTCCGGGCTCCAATCGCCCTTCGCCCGAGTGGCCCTAACCCAGGAAGATGTCCACAACCTACCAGAAATTACAGGCCAAGCTGGCCGAAGTTGCCGATTTGAACAATGCTGCCGCAGTGCTGGGCTGGGACCAGGAGGTGTACATGCCCCCTAAATCGGGCGAATTGCGCAGCCGCCAACTGGCTACGCTTTCGGGCTTAGCGCACGATATGTTTTCATCGGCCGAAATGGGCGATTTGCTCGAGCAACTGGATCAGGATGGCAGCCTGGACCCGGTGCAACAAGCCAACGTGCGCGAATCGCTGCGCGATTACCGGAAATCCGCCTGTTATTCCCGCGATTTTGTGGAAAAACTCAGCGAAGCCCGGTCGGATGCTTTCCAAAAATGGCGAAAAGCGCGGCAGGCCAACGACTTTGGACTGTTTCGCGATTCGCTGGAACACATGGTGGCCTTAAAGCGCGAAGAAGCAGCGCTGCTCAACATTGGCGAGCACCCCTATGATGCCCTCATGGATGCCTATGAAAAGGGCGCCAGGACGGTTGCGTTAAAAACGCTTTTTGACGATGTGCGCGGTCAGTTGGTCGATTTTGTGCGGCAGATTGCCGAAAAGCCGCAGGTTCCCGATGCGTTTTTGACCGGCCATTTTGCCCGCGACAAGCAATGGCAGTACGGCTTGGACGTCTTGCGTAACATTGGTTATGATTTTGACACCGGTCGTCAGGACATCTCGGCCCATCCCTTTACCACTGCTTTTGGATCCAACGATGTGCGCATCACCACCCGCGTTGACGAAAGCAATTTCCGCGACATGCTCTGGAGTTGCATTCACGAAGGCGGTCATGCGCTGTACGAGCAGGGTCTTCCGCAGGACCAGTACGGCCTGCCTGCCGGCGAGTCGGCTTCGCTGGGCATCCACGAAAGTCAAAGCCGCCTCTGGGAGAACAATGTGGGAAGGGCCCTTCCGTTTTGGACAGCGCATTACCCATCGCTGCAAAAGGTATTCCCTGAAGCGTTCAGCGCCGTATCGCTCCGCGACTTTTACCGCGCCATCAACAGGGTTCGGCCTTCGCTCATCCGCACGGAATCCGACGAGTTGACCTACCATTTTCATGTCATGGTCCGCTTTGAGATAGAAGTAGGCCTCATAGAAGGCAGCCTCCAGGCTCGCGACTTGCGCGACATCTGGAACGACCGTTACAAAAGTTACCTTGGCTTGGACGTGCCCGATGACAACCGCGGCGTGTTGCAGGACATCCATTGGTCGCACGGCAGCATCGGATATTTCCCTACGTATTCGCTGGGCAGTTTTTACGCAGCGCAGTTTTACCAGCAAGCCGTCAAGGACTTACCTGGTCTGGAAGACGATTTGGCAAAGGGGCATTCCGGACGCCTGCTGCACTGGTTGCGCGAAAACGTGCACGCACACGGCCGGCGTTACAGTTCGGAACAACTCTGCGAACGCATTACCGGCCAGCCTTTGCAGTTCCGCTATTTCATGGATTACGCCAAACGCAAGTACGGAGATATCTACGCCTTGTGAGCGAGGCCAGGGCATGCGTTGGCCTTGGGAGGGTGCGCGTTGGCCCTGGGAGAGTGCGCATCGGCCTTGCGTAGACCTATTCTTGCGAGCTCCCTTACCGCCGCTCCGGCTTGAGCATCATTCCCCCGCGCGGATGCAGGGTAATGAGGTGCTCCAATGCAGGAGCAGCATTAGAAACCGTACGGTAGCGAAGCCCCTGCATCAGCAGCGGCAACAGCAGGAACAATTCCATCCAGGCGAAATTGATGCCAATGCAAATTCTGGGACCGCCGCCGAAGGGGAAATAGGCGTATTTAGGCAAGTCCTTGACGCGCTCCTCTTCATGGCGCTCCGGTTTAAAGGCCAGCGGATCGGGCCAGAATTCCGGGTTGCGCTGAATACAAACCGTCGGCATCAGCACGCTGGTTCCCGCCGGGATGGTGTAGCCCGCAATCGTATCGTCCGCGATGGGTTCGCGGCCCACGATCCAGGCAGGGGGATAAAGCCGGAGGCTTTCGCGGGCCACCAGCCGCACGTAAGGCAGCCCGGCAGGATCTGCTGCGCCGGCGCCTGCCGCATCAATTTCGGAACATAACTTTTGTTCTACTTCCGGATTGGTTGCCAGCGCGTACAAGGTCCAGGAAAGTGCATTGGCCGTGGTCTCGTGGCCAGCAATGAAAATGGTCGCGATTTCGTCGCGCAGCTGCCGGTCGCTCATGGCTTCCCCGGTGTCTGCGTCTCGGGCTTCCAGCAGCATACTGAGCAGATCCGTGCCCCGCTCTCCGCTGCGCCGGCGGTCAGCGATGATGCCGTTGATGGTGCGGTCCAATTCCGCCAGCGCCCGCCGCACCTTGAGGTTGCCCGGCGTAGGCACCTTCATGGGCAAGGCAAAGGGGTGCTGGATGCGGTGGTTGGCATCGCGATTGGCCAGCTCCAGCGATGCAGAAATTCGATCCAGATCGCCGGGAACCAGCATGCCCAGCAAGCAACGCGAAACAATGACCATGGTCACCCGGCTCATTTCGGCGCTGATGTTGAGCGTTTCCCCGCGGTCTGCAGCCTGCCGAAAACGCTCCGCACAGCGCTGGCCTTCTTCCAGCATAACCTCCACAAAAGTCAGAATGGCTTGCTTGTGAAAGGCCGGTTGCATCAGCCTTCGCTGGCTCATCCAGAACTCCCCTTCGCTGGTGAGCAACCCATTGCCGAGCAGGGGCCGCAGCAAATCATAACCAAAGCTCTTGGTGTAGTTCTTGTTGTTCTCCGCCAGCACGTACTTGACCCAAACCGGATCGTTGAGCAGCACCACTTTGCGCAACCGCGCCATCATGGTCCAGACCGGTGCATAGACGGGGGAATAGCGGTTGATGTACGCCACAGGGTCGCGGCTGAACGCTGAAGCTGTTCCCGAGAGCCAATTGCCCGGGGGGGCGGGGGGCATGCCGGGGGGAATGGTCAGGCGAAGCATGAGAGAGGTTTAGGGGATGGGGAAGCGCCCAAGTTAGCTTGAATCTGATTGGACCTGTGTTAACGACTTCCTGCGTTTTGTTAAAAGTTGTTTTCAGCTAGCCCTGGAACTAGAACTTAGGGAGCGCTTCCCCTGGACTATAGACAATCTTATCAATTTTATTTTCTACCGGTTGCAGCGATTGGAAATAGCGGTACAGCGCTTTGAGCTCCACATCGTTCATGGTGGACAACGCACCCCAGGGCATTGGGCTGCCGGAGTGTACACGTCCTGTTTTAAAGCGATTGACAAAATCGTCTTCAGTCCAGCTGGCTATGATACCGGTAGCCAAATCTGGCGTGAGATTGGGCGAAACGAAAGCGTAGCCCTTCGAGAATTCGTCTGGTTCAAAGAAGGTCTTGCCCGCAAAGTCTGCCCCTATAAATTGGCCATTCTTTAAATTCATCTGGGTGTGGCAAGCGCGGCAATTGCCCACATGGTAAGCCAGATACTCCCCGTATGCTACCGTACTGTCAATGGCTACAGCCTTGGGCGGGGTTTCCTTTGGCCCTTCTGGTTTTATTAAACCAAAAGCGAACAGTGCCTTTGCCATGAATTTGTATTCCACCGGCTCAACGCGGTGCTCTACGGGTGTCTGTGACCGCAAGTAGGAAATGATGGCCGTTAAATCCTCGTCGCTCATTCCTTGATTACCCATGATCGGGAATAAGGTGCGGCCATCTCTGCCGATTCCGTAGCGCACAGCCCGGGCAATTTCCGCATCGGAGAATTGACCGATTCCGGTTTCCAGGTGCGGCGTAAGGTTTGGGGTTCTCAACGTGCCAAAGCCACTGAGGGTCAATTCCCAGCCACCGGAGTAGGGAATCACCTCTCCGCCATCCACGGCGATTACTTTGTCATGCGGCACATGGCAGCTTCCACAATGGGCTGGTCCATTGGCCAGGTATTCCCCGCGGGCAATAACGGCAGAATCTGTGCTTGCTTGAATTTCCGGTAGGGGGCATCGTATTTTTTTTGCCACGCCAATTGCACATAGGCCACGAGGCCGACAATGGCGAGTACGAGCACGACCAAGACACCTTTCACAATGCGAAGGAAGGTCTTCATGGGTTTATTTTTTTATGATTAGTAAAAACTACATTTAATTAAGTTGTTTATTTGGAGCGTGAAATGTTGGGCAATTGCCCGATTAAATGTACAAAATCAAGGGAATTGCCAAAGAATAATGCCCGAAAGGATTAACCATTCTTCAACCAGGGGAATAGCACCTGCTTCCAGAACGGCTTGGGCATTTCCTCATCACCTGGGTAACCCAGTTCCAGGTTTTCGGCATCAAACGGCTGATAGGCCGTGCCGAATAAATAGTCCCAAACACTTAAGGAGATGCCAAAATTGATGCCATAGCGGTGATGCTCCGGCATGGCCTTGACGTGGTGCCATTTGTGCATCTGGGGATTGTTGAACAGGTATTTCAACGGGCCGAGCGGTACCCGGATATTGGAGTGGTTAAAGTGCCCGATCCCAATGGCCACCAGGTGCACCAAAAGAAACTCCTGAATTCCAAACCCTATCATTCCTAATGGTATGTATTGAATGACCCTGTACACCACATTTTCCATCCAGTGGTAGCGAAGGTGGGTGGCAAAACCCAGTTGTTTGGCACTGTGGTGCACCTTGTGGAATTCCCATAGGAAAGGTACCCGGTGCAGGAGCCGGTGCGTATTCCACTGCAGAAAGTCGCGCAGCACAAAAAGCAACACGAGTTGGGTCCATACGGGAAGCATGCCTATCTGAATAGCCACCAAATTTTTCCAGCCAAAGGCAAAGAGCAGAAACTGGTTGAAAGCCTCCACAAACACCATGGATACCGCGTGGAAGCCTATCAACGAGAACAAGAAGAAGTTGAAGAACATGTAAAAGGCATCGAGCCAAAAGTCCTGCGTCCAGGCGCCCTGCGCTTTGTTCCAGGGGCGCAGCCATTCCAACAGAAAAAAGAAGAGAGAAAACCCAATGAGCCAGTAGAAATAGTTATCCCACCCGGGATGCGCGATCTCATGCCCTAAATAGCGGGCGTAGCCCCGGTAAGCATCGATCAGGATTTGCAGGTAGTGATTCATGGTCTGAAGGAACCTGCCCTACACAACCCTTTAGCGCGGCGGTTGGTTCAATCGCTGTTCCGGGTAGCGTTTAAGCCGATTCTTTGCATAAACAATGAGGGCAAATCCCCCGAGAAAAAGAAGAATGGCGATGAGTTCGGCTTGCGTTAACCCGCCCAAACCAGGGTAGGGCGTATTGATGCGGATTTGCTCAATGGCAAAGCGCTCGGCGCCATTGAACATCAGGTAAATGCCAAAGAGCATGCCGGGTGCGGGGAGCTTGCGGCTGATCCAGATCAGGAATGTGGCGATAAACACCACCATGATGATCTCGTAAATGGGCGTGGGAAACACCGGTTGAAGCAAGTAGGGCGTTTCCAGGAAAGAACAGACAGGAGCATCCGGGCCGGGACCCGTTGGGCTGCACCAGCCGTTGACGTTGTTGGGATAATTGAATGCCCACAACCAGTCTGGTGCCCAACTGAGCCAACCCGGCTTCGGGGCCAGGTTCACCACGCCCCAATCGCCGTCGCCGCTCACCTGGCAGCCAATGCGACCAACGCCGTAAGCGGTGATCAGGCCCGGTGCCACGGCATCGCCCAGGTGAAAAAAGGAAATGCCTTTTCGGGTGGCGTACCAGATAACCGCCGGTCCGCCCAGCAGCAAGCCGCCGTAGATGCTCAGCCCGCTGAAAAAATTGGCCCCGGGATTGGTCAGAAATTCCTGCCAGCCGCCGTTTTCAATCAGCACCATTACCCGCGCGCCGATGATGCCAAAGATGGCCGCTACCGTCACGATATCGCCGATGCGCTCGTGCGGCCACACCGCCGTTTCCTTCCAGACCGGTGGGTCTAACTGCTCGCGTTTCTTCTCCCAATACTTTAACCCACCCAGCAGCAGCGCACCGATGATGCCCGCCACGGCACTGCCGTTTGCGGCGAAAATAAACTGTTGTGGATCGTTTGAAAAGGTCTGCCAATCCATGACAATAGGCACCAGTTTGTAGCCCAACAGAAAACCAACAATAGCGTTGCTGACCAATTCCCACACCGTGACCGGCGCCCCGATGAGCGTGCGTTCCATGCGCGGCTGCAACAACCCGGCCTTTTCCTTGCGCTTGAGTTCGCGCACCAGCATCCAGGCCCCGACGCCGAATGCCAGGGCCACAAAAAATCCAAACGACTGGATGGGCAGATTAATGTTGGTGCCAAACCAATCGTTAATCAGGTCGGAAATTTTGGGGTAACAGGTCATCCTACTGTATTCTGCTAAATGTTCGGGTAAAGTATAGTTCGAAGGGCTTGCGCGTCATCGCGCTGCCTTTCGGAGTTTTGCAGGGCGTTCTCTCCGGTTAAATCCGCAAAAATTCCTGTGCTTACGCCGTCGGCATCAGGCTGCCCAAGGGTAACATTAACTATGGTTCCGGCAAGGGCCGGATCGTAAGGCGCCCGCACCTTGACGTAGTTGTCTGTAAAGCCGTGCATTTCGCCATGAAGATCAGCCAGCTCAAACAACACCGGCCGGGTTTGCCCGGCGCAACGCTCGTGAAACGCCCGGCGTTTTTTCACCGACAACCCTTGCAACTGTCGGCTGCGGTTCATGCGCTCGCCTTGATCAACCGGATCGGGTAACTGCGCAGCAAGGGTGTTGTCGCGCTCCGAATAGGGGAACACATGCAGGTAGTCAACCGCCAACTCCTGAACAAAGCGGTAGCTCTCTTGAAACTCCGCCTGGCTTTCACCGGGAAAACCCACAATCAGGTCAACACCGATGGCAGCATCGGGCATCCATTGCCGAATCAGCGCCACGCGGTCAGCGTAAAGCGAGCGGCGGTAACGCCGTTTCATCAAGCCCAGGATTCGGTCGCTGCCGCTTTGGAGCGGTATGTGGTAGTGCGGAACAAAGCGCCGCGACGTTGCCATGAATTCCACGATTTCCGGGTGCAACAAGTTCGGTTCAATGGACGAAATGCGGAAGCGCAAGGCACCGGTTCTTTCGTAAGGCGTCGGGATGAGTGTTGAGTTTGCCCCTGCGTCATCCATTGGTGCTGGCTCCTCGTCGGGAATTTGGTCCAAAGCCTGGATCAGGTCCAGGAAGGTGGCCAGTCGAGCAAGAGCCCCCACTGCCGGGCGCGGTCCCGGAGCAAGGCCAAAGTCGCCCAGATTGATGCCGGTCAGCACAATTTCACGCATGCCTTCTGCGCGGAGCAAACGGGCCCTTTCCACCGCGCGCGCAACGCTTTCGCTGCGGCTCTGCCCGCGCGCAAGCGGAATGGTGCAAAAGGAGCAGGAATAATCACAGCCGTCCTGCACTTTCAGAAACGTTCGGGTTCGGTCCCCGTGCGACCAGGTGGCGGTGAATTGGTGCAAATCGCCGATGTCGCCGCAGCGGTATTCGCCCTGTGCGGTTTTAGGGATCAAGGCGTTGTTGGCGTTCGCCGCATCGTTTTTGGCCTCTGCCAACTTCTGCCGCAAAATTTCGGCCAGTCTAAATTTTTCAGCGGCGCCCAGCACCAGATCCACCCCGGGAATGCCGGCAATTTCAGCCGGCTTCAATTGCGCGTAACAGCCCACCACCACCACAAATGCATCGGGTGCCCGGCGAAGGGCCTGGCGGACAATGCTGCGGCATTTGCGGTCGGCGTGTTCCGTTACCGAACAGGTATTGATCACGTAAACGTTGGCCGGTTCCTCAAAAGGAACCGCCCGAAAGCCCTCCTGGCGCAGCATTCTGCTGAGCGTAGAGGTTTCCGAAAAATTGAGTTTGCAGCCGAGCGTGTGAAAGGCTACAGCTGGCGATAGTTCCGGGGCGCGCACAGTGGCGCAAAGGTACAGGAATTCGGCGGGGGGCGGGTTGGGGCAAGCAGGCCTGTGCAAGGAGGCGGGCCAAGGAGGCCTGGGCAAGCAGGCGGGGCAAGCAAGCATGGGCAAGCCGGCCCAAGCGCGCGCTCCCAGCCAGCGCGTCGCGCAACGGCCATGCCGCGAAACTGCCATGCCCAGCAACGACCGCAGCCTAAATTTCACTTCGTGTCCTTTCTACACTTTGTAAAAAAATTCCCTACCTTGCGAACATGCCATCACTCTCTCCCGGAAACCTCTTTTCCACCCCCCGACGGGCCGCAGCGGCCGTCGCGGCAATTGCTCTCGCCAGCCTGATGGGCCTTATTGGCAATCGGACGGCGCAGGCGCAGGTGCACACCACCTGGCTCTGGCACCTGGAACAGCCCATCTACTGGCCTGAAATGAGTGTCAGCAATCCCTTTCATTGGCAAGCGGCTAAAGAATCCAACGACTTGAAATTCTCCGGCGGCAACGTTTACAGCGACGGGCTCGCTCACCCGCTGAACGACCTCCAGGAAATTTTCAGCAAGGATGACCGGGTTGCCGTGTACCAATACCGGGCCAAAGACGCAATTGGCACGTTGCTCGGGTACCCGGAAGCCGGGGCGCAGGTCAACTATTCCGGTGGCCTTATTGACAACGTGGTCAGCCTGGGCAACGCCTTCCAGTGGGGCTATTCCCCGAGCTGGAAGAACAACTTCCAGACCGCGCGAAGCTGGACCACACCTGCGGGCAAGCCCCGTATGGACCTGACCGGTTTCACTTACCATCACGCGTTGAGTCCGTTGATCAGCGATGAAGTTTTGCGCAAGCAAATCCGCGCGCATAAGGTGATCTACGGGCAAAACTTTGGCACCAGCCCGAACTATTCCAAAGGCTATTGGCCGGCAGAATGTTCGTTCTCGGAGCGCAACATCAAAGTGCTGGTCGAAGAGGGTTTCGAGTGGAGCGTCGTAGCCGGTGCGCACATTGCCCGCACACTGTCGGACTACCCGCTCAGCTTCGGCACCAATGTCTGCAACTACGATCCGCCCAACAGCGCGGACATCACCCCGCTGGTGGGAACCAATTGGTGGAATGGCCAAATTGATGGCCGCGGCGGTGCCTTTGCAGCCCCAATGTGTTACCTGCCCCACTATGCCCGTTATGTGGATCCGGCCACCGGTGCGGCTTCCAAAATCATCGTCGTTCCTATGGACGACCTGCTCAGCTACAAAGACGGTTACTCGCCCATGGGCACCGATGACATCAGCGCCAACGTGGCCCCTTATCAATTGCCCGGTCGTCCGAGCCTGGTTTTGCTGGCCCACGACGGCGATAACGCGTACGGCGGTGGCTACAGCTATTACCTGGAAGCAGTGCCCGGATTTGCCAGTGCTGCTGCTGGAGCCGGCTTTGCCCCTTCCACCGTACAACAGTACCTGAACGACCACCCGGTGCCGGCCAGCGACATCGTGCACGTGGAAGACGGCTCCTGGGTCAACGCCGAAAACGACTGGGGCAGCCCGCAATTCCTGAACTGGATGTGGCCGCAGTACAACAGCGCTACCCACGAGTTTGACCCCAACGGCTGGACCGAAGACATCCGCAACTGGGCCGTGCTCACGGCCGCCGAAAACCACGTGCAGATGGCCGAAGACCTGGACGGCGGCGCCGACATCAACGACATCGTGTATCCCGGCCCTTCCAGCACCAACGCGGAACTGGCCTGGCATTACCTGTTGCCCGCTTACAACAGCGGCTATATGTATTACGGCAAGAGCATTGACATGGAGGTCAAGCAAACGCTGGCCGGCAACCGCGCCATCAATTACGCGAATCTGGAAATTGCGGCGCACCCCGGCATCGACAACACGCCGCCCGCGGTGTTCATTCCGCAGCGTTACCCCTACAATCCCGGGGGAACGGGTTTCGGTCCTAACTACGGATATACCCAATTCAGCAACCCCTCGGACTTTACCGTATGGACGCTGGCCTATGACGTGAGCGGCATTGCCAGCATCGAACTCGGGTTCCGCGAAGACGTGGACGGAACCAACCCGCTGAACAACGACGATAATGAAACCTATGCTGGCGGGGCCGGCGTGGGCAGTTGGCAATTCCTTCCAATGGAAGAGCGGATTATGCCCGTAGGCAACATCACCGGCGATCCCGAAATCAACTTTTTCATCCTTCCTTCAGAGATTGCCAACCAGTACTACGCCAAGATTGAAGGGCTCAGCGAAACGCTGGTGGACTACTACGTCCGCGTTACGGATACCGACGGCAATGTGACCAACACGCCGATTCAGCACGTTTATGTGGGCGAAAGCACTCCGGTGGGCGGCGGCGGTCCCGGTGGCAGCTACAACGTGAGCTGGACCCCGGTCAGCCCTGATCTGGATGACATCATCACCGTGAACGTGCAGGATGCCGGCCAGGCAGCTGACCTGCATTGGGGCCTCACCGTAGGTGGCGTCAAGTTCACGCGGCCCATTTCGGCTTACCGCCCGGCAGGCACCACCTTGTGGCCCGGCAGCGGTGCGGTCGAAAGCCCCTTCGCCGGTCCTGACAGCAGCGGCAACCTGACGCTGCAGATCGGTCCCTTTAACAATGCCAGCCAGGAGCCCACCCACGTGGACTTTGTGGTTCATTTTGCCGACAATACCTGGGACAACAACGGCGGCGCGGATTACCGCATCAACGTCAGCGGGGGAAGTGGCCCCGTAGTGCCCATCGGCGTTAGTTGGACCCCCGCCCTTCCCAACGCTGGCCAGATGATCACGGTCACCGTCGGCGGTGCGACGTTGGGTGCGAAACTGCATTGGGGGGTCCGCAGCGGCGGCAGCAATTGGCAGAGCCCAATCGCGGCGTATCGCCCGGCTGGAACCGTCGTCTTCGGAGCGGGGCCTGCCGTGGAAACTCCGATGAGTGGACCAGACGCTGAAGGTACATTGAGCGTGACGCTCGGCCCCTTCAACGACCCTTCACAAGTGGTTCAGGCCCTGAACTTTGTGATTCACTACAACAACGATACCTGGAACAACAACGGCGGGGCAGATTACTACGTCCCGATCAGCGCGGCTCCGGTGGGTTGTTCTGTTCCGGTTGGCCTGAACGCCAACGCGACCAGCCCAAGCACCGCCCAGCTTTCGTGGAATGCGGTGGCAGGGGCTACGCAAATCCTGTTGCAAGGCCGCCAGGCCGGCGGCGGACCCGCGCGTCAATTGATTCTGCCGGGAACGGTTACCAGCCGCACCATCGGCGGATTAACGGCGGGGACCAGCTACCAGTGGCGCTTGCAGGCGGTTTGTGCCAGCGGTTCGTCTGACTTTACCAGCATCCAGAATTTCAGCACACCGGCTTCGCGCGAAGACGACATTCGCCTGGACACCTGGCCTAACCCGGCTACCGATGTGCTTAATGTTCAGTTGCGCGGAGCTGATCGGGTAAACATCCCGCTGGTGCTTTATGCAGCAGATGGGCGTGAAATAGCTCAAACACAGACCGATGATGCGGGTTTAGCTACCTTTAACTTAAATGGCCTGGCCTCGGGGTACTACCTGATGCGGGCCGCCGGCACCTGGAACGCTGTGCGTTCTGTGATCGTGGAGTAGGGTGGAGGGCCCATTGACGCCACGCGGTTTGTTTTCATTTGTTTTGGTTTTCTCACTCGTTTGATTTCTCACTGGTCTGATTTTTTCACAGGGAATGCGCAGAGTGCCGGGTACCAACCCGGCACTTTGCTGTTTTAGCCCACAGCTCCCGGGCTATTTGCCTATTTTCGGGGGCCAACAGTTAGGGTAAATCGGGGTATGGCAGCAGACAGCAGCGGAAGTAGCTTTTCATCAACAGACAGCGCCGGCCTTCGGGTTGGCGTCATTGGGGCGGGCCACTTGGGCCGGATCCACATGAAATTGTTGCGCGAGCTCGAGGGCATTTCGCTCGTAGGATTCTTTGATCCTGACCCTTCCGCTTGTGCTGTGGTGGAGCGCGAATTTGGCTTGACCCTCTATGCCAGTGCCGATGCCCTTTGCGAGGCTTGTCAGGCGCTGGTCATTGTTTCCAGCACCCCGGCGCATTTTGCCAATGCCCAGGCAGCCCTTACCCGGGGTCGGCACGTATTCATTGAAAAGCCGCTTGCTGCCACGCTTGACGAGGCGCGCGCGCTGGTTGATCTGGTGCACGAAGCTGGCGTTGTGGCCCAGGTGGGCCACGTGGAGCGCTTCAACCCCGCCTATCTGGCGCTCAAAGGGCGCACGCTGCAGCCCATGTTTATCGAGGCGCATCGCCTGGCAGGGTTCAACCCGCGCGGCACCGAAGTGCCGGTGGTCATGGACCTCATGATTCACGATATTGACTTGATTCTGAGTATGGTAGATTCTCCGGTGCGAAGTGTTAGTGCAAGTGGGGTGGCCGTCATCAGCGACAGCCCGGACATTGCCAATGCGCGCATCGAGTTCGTGAACGGTTGTGTGGCCAACCTCACCGCCAGCCGCATTTCGCTCAAGACCATGCGAAAAATGCGCCTGTTCCAGCGAGACGCCTACATGACCATGGACTTTGCCGAGAAGAAGTGCGAAGTTTTTCGCCTCTCAGACAAGGAAACTGCGGATGCGCCGTTCGTTGAAGTAAACACCGGCGGCAAATTTGCGCGACGCTACATCGCTTTTGAGCAACCGGCTACGCTGCCGGTCAATGCTATCCAGGAGGAGCTTCGGGCTTTTCGCCAGGCCATTGTTTCCGGAACGGAACCCCCCGTCACGGTCTGGGACGGGTTCCGCGCCCAGGAAGTGGCCCAGCAGATTTTGGATCGAATCAACCTGAACCTTTCGTTATAATGCGCTGGTTTAATCCTCTTTCTCTTAATCTCTTTTTTGCCCAACCTCTTTTTGCCCAACCTCTATTTGTGAACCCATCCCTCAAACCCCTTGCCGCAGCATTGCTCGTTGTTGCTGGCGCCTGTCTGGCCCCTTCGTGCGAGCTCATCAATCCGCCGGAGCAGCTGCCCACCTACTTGCGCATTGACACCATTATTCTGGAGGGCAATCCCGGCGAGCAGGGCTTTCTTTCGCACAACATTTCAGAAGCCTGGGTGGTGATCAACAACCAGCTCAGCCTCTCGGCGTACCAGTTGCCGGCGGTGGTCCCGGTGTTGGCGGAGGGGCCTACCACCATCACCATCAATGCCGGCATTCGCCGCAACGGCCTGAGCAATTCCCGCGAAGCCTACCCGCTTTACGAATTCTACGCTGTTGAGCGAACGCTTCAGCCCTTCGACACTTTGCAGCTTAACCCGGTTGTGCGCTACCAAAACGATATCGTTTTTTCGCTGTTGGAAAACTTTGAAACGGGCAACAACTTTGCCCCAACGCTGGAGAGCAACGCCAGTTTTGAGGTCATCAACGACCCGTCGCTGGCCTTTGAAGGCAACCGATGCGCTCGCGTTCTGCTGGAAGGAACGGAGTATCTGGAGATTCGCAGCGGTGAAAAATCGCTTCCCGATGTTGGTTTGGCCCCGGTGTACCTGGAAATGGATTATCGCTGCAACCAGCCTTTTGAAGTTTGGGTTCGAAGTGTTCCGCTGTTCAGCGGCACCCCGATCAGCAGCTTCATTGTCAGTGTTGCGCCCAAGGATGATTGGAATAAAATATACGTTTATTTATCTGAACAATTGGGGCAGTTAGACGACGCAGTGTACCAGATTTCCATTCAGGCTATTCGCGATCCCGGTGTTGAAGTGGGCGAAATCTACCTGGATAACCTCAAACTGCTTTACCGCTAAGGCGAATGCGGCAGCGCAAACGCATCGGCCTGATCGGCTACGTGCTCTGCGATTTTTTCGCAGCGGCTGTGGCGTGGGCGGTGTTCTTCCTTTACCGCAAGTACGTCATTGAAGACTTTAACGCCTGGAGCGAATTCTCCAGCCACCTTGACCCCAAATTCTGGATCGGAATTTCGGTCATTCCGCTGTGTTGGCTCGGGCTCTATTTTCTGGCGGGTACCTACACGGACATTTATCGCAAAAGCCGCTGGGCTGAACTCAGCCTAACCATGCTCACCAGCGCGCTCGGCGTTACGGCCCTCTTTTTTGCGCTGTTGCTGGACGACTACGTCAACTCCTACCGCGATTATTACCTGTCTTTTCTGTTCTTGTTCACGGCGCATTTTGGGCTAACCGCCCTGTTGCGCATGATCAACCTGACGCGCGCCAAGCGCCAGTTGGAGAGCGGCAAGGTGGGCTACAACGCCCTGATGATCGGTGCCAAAGACCAGGCCTTGCAGCTCTTCCGCGATCTGACCGAGCGCGAGCGCTCGCTGGGTTTTCGCTTTGCGGGCTTCATTCACGTCAATGGGCGGGAGGAGTTGGCCCTGGCCAGCCGACTGCCTCACTTGGGAGGCCTCGCGGACCTGAACCGCATCATTGACGAGCGCGCCATTGACGAGGTGATCATCGCCATTGAAGACGCCGAGCACGATTTGCTCGAAGATATTCTCAATGACCTGGCTACCCGCGATGTGGTGGTCCGCATCCGCGCCGATGTCTATGACATCATTAGCGGCTCGGTGCGCATGAACCACGTGCACGGGGCCATTCTGATTGAATTGTACCCGGACATGATGCCCATGTGGCAACAGCACATGAAACGGGCCCTGGACATCGCCGCCAGCCTGCTCGTGTTTTTGCTGATGTTTTGGCTGTACCTGTTCATTGCCTGGCGCGTTTACCGCTCTTCGCCCGGCCCGATTTTGTACACGCAGGAACGTCTGGGCCTGCACCGCAAACCCTTCCGCATCTACAAATTCCGGAGCATGTACCTGAACGCCGAGCCGGATGGCCCGCTGCTCAGCTCCGGCGACGACGCCCGGATTACCCCCTGGGGCCGTATCATGCGCAAGTGGCGCTTCGACGAATTGCCGCAGTTCTACAATGTGCTCAAGGGCGAAATGTCCCTCGTAGGCCCGCGACCGGAACGCAAGTATTTCTATGATCGGCTCATCAAACGCGCCCCGGCTTACCGCCACCTGCACAAGGCCAAACCCGGTCTAACTTCCTGGGGCATGGTCAAATTCGGCTACGCCTCCACGCTGGAAGAAATGACAGAGCGCATGAAGTACGACCTGCTCTACATTGAAAACATGAGCCTGGGCATTGACTTCAAAATCATGCTTTATACCCTGCTGATCATCTTTCAGGGGAAAGGGAAGTAGAGCTTTGGGCAAGCCTTGTCTCTGGGGTTTTGTAAAAGCATCTTAAAAGCATCTTAGAAAGGATCCACGTTTATGGCCAACTCGACGGGCTTGAAACTCGGATGCACAGCCAGCGCATCTTGTGCGGCCCGGATGCTGTCGCGGGCATGGCGGGCCATGGCGGGCGTTTTTTCCAGTTTGAGCAGGATTTCCTGGATGTAGCGGCTGCGGACCCGGGCTACGGGCGGTACGGCCGGTCCCAGCACCCGCGTACCGAGCGATTGAGCAAGCAGCCGCGCCAGGTAGCGCGCCGCATCGCCGGTTTTTTGCGGGTCGCGGTGGCGCATGGTCAGGCGGATGAGGCGGCGGAAGGGCGGGTACTCCCACTGCTGCCGCTGTCCTATTTCAGCCTGGTAGAACGTTTCATAGTCGTGGGCGATGACCTGTTGCAAGAGTTCACGGCCAGGTTCCCAGGTTTGAATGAGCACTTCGCCGTGGCCGGCGCGCCCGGCCCTTCCACTGACCTGGGCCATCAGTTGAAAAGCCCGCTCGGTGGAGCGAAAGTCAGGGTACCAGAGCAGGGCATCGGCGTTGAGAATGCCCACCAGGCTGACACCGGCAAAGTCCAGGCCCTTGGTAACCATCTGCGTGCCCACCAGAATGTCCACTTCGCGGGTTTCAAAGTCGTTGATCAGTCGCTCGTGGTCGCGCTTGCCGCCGACGGTGTCCAGGTCCATGCGGGCCACCCGGGCAGCGGGAAAACGCAAGGCCAGTTCATCTTCGATTTTTTCTGTGCCGAAGCCCTGGTAGCTGAGCTGGGCGCTGCCGCAGGCCGGACAGGTGGTAATGTTGGGGCGTTTGTAGCCGCAGAGGTGGCAGCGCAACTGGTCGTTGTGCTTGTGGTAGGTCAGGCTGACGTCGCAGCGGATGCATTGCGGCACCCAGGCGCACTGGCCGCAGCGCAGCGTGGGCGCATAGCCGCGCCGGTTCTGGAACAGAATGACCTGTTCGCGTTTGTCCAGGGCAGTTTGCAGGTGCTCGGTGAGGGTGTCCGATAAATGGCCGCCGGCGAGGCGCTGTTTTTTTTGTTCGTCTTTGAGATCAACGATTTGTACGGTGGGCAAATCCATGCCGCTGTAGCGCTCCTGCAGCCTGACCAGGCCGTACTTGCCTTGCAGCGCGTTGTGGTAGCTTTCGAGGCTGGGTGTTGCGCTGCCCAACAGGGCTTTTCCCCCGAATTGATGGGCCAGGTATATGGCCGCGTCGCGTGCGTGGTAGCGAGGGGCCGGGTCAAACTGTTTGTAGGAGCCATCGTGCTCTTCGTCCACCACCACCAGGCCAAGGTCACGGAAGGGCAAAAAGACGGCAGAGCGCGCGCCAATAACAAAATCTATGGTTCCCCGGGCCACCGCCTGCCAGGTTTCTACGCGCTCGTTGGCACTGAACCGCGAATGGTAAATGCCCATCCGCGACCCGAACACACTGCGCAAACGCGTGGTCAATTGGGTGGTCAGGGCAATCTCCGGCACTAAAAACAGCGCTTGTTTGCCGGCCGCTGCCGCTTCGGCCATCAGGTGCAGGTACACAGCCGTTTTGCCGCTGGACGTGATGCCGTGCAACAGCACGGTCTGGTGTTTTTCGCCCTTGCGTTTTTCGCCGAGCGCCCGCACGTGCTCCAGCGCTTCCGCCTGCGCCGGGCTGAGTACCGGCAATTCGCCTTCCACCCAATTGCCCTCCAGGCGGCTGACCAGTTCTTCGCGCTCCTGCAAAATGCCCTTTTCCAGCAAGCTATTATAAGCAGCGGGCGAAGTGCCGTTTCTATCCAGCAGCTGCTTTCGGTAAACAGCCTGCCCACCGCGCGTTGAATGTATCCAGGCCAGGAGCAGCGCGAGTTGCTTGGGCGCCTTTTTTTCCAGTTTGTGGAAAAGTTCGCGCGTCTGATCGTCGTCCTTTAAATGCCCTTGCTCATCGGTATAGTCGGGGTGGAGCTCCACCACTTTGCGCGTTTTGGGCTTGTACACCGGCCGGATTTCTTCGTACAATTTGGCTACGCCTGCCCGGATCAGTTCCCGGATAATCGGCTGCACCAACTTGCGCTGCAAAATCTGCTGAACGTCGCGCAACGTCAGTTCCTTTTGCTGGGTCAGCGCTTCGGCCACCAGGTAGGCCCGGTCGTCCAGCATAGAGAAGTCATCGTTGGCCTCCGGGTTGAGGATCAGGCGCATCTCCGAGCTCAAGCGGAACGGCGCCGGAATGGCGGCCGCCATGACCTCGCCCAGCGGGTGCAAATAGTACTCCGACAACCACTGCCAAAAGTCCAGGTGGCGTTGGTTCACCAAAGGCTCTTCCTGCACCACGCTGAGCAGCGCCTTGGTTTTGACTTCCTGCGGGGGCGCCTGGTCGTGCAGGCGCGCCACCACCCCGGTGTACAGTTTGGTGTTGCCAAAAGGCACTTCGACGCTGCAGCCCACCTGCAGGCCTTTCGCCAACTCGGGCGGCACCTGGTAGGTGTAAGTGCCCGGCAAGGGCAGTGGCAGAATGATGTCGGCGAAGCGGTAGGGCATGGCATAACGGTACTCGACCGGACCTGCAAGTTCGCCAATTTGGGGGGAGGGGCGGACAGCCCGCACGCGGAAGTTGGGCGCGGTGGATAAGTTTTCGCTACTCCACCACAAAGCTTGCCCGGCCGCGAAAGCCCTTCGCGTTAACCAGCAGCGTGGCATAGGGTCCGGCGGGAAGGGCCAAAGGAAGCAGCAGTTCCCCCTGCCGGATGTGCCCGGCTGCAACGGCCCTTCCCCCGGTATCAAAAACCTGAAAAGACGTACCCTCCGGCACTGCGGTATTCAGGCGAAGGGTCCGCTCCCCCAGGGGCAAAGGATTGGGGTAAAGCAAAAAGTCCGCACCCCGAGTTGTGTGCGGTCCGTGGCCGGGGGCATGGCCCTCCTCAAATCCGGATGCAGTGCTGCAGGCCGTTAAGTCCAGCGCCTTGTGCAGCGACCAATAGCGGAGCAACACTACGGCGAGCGTATCCGCAAAGCGCGCGCGGTTGCTTTCCGTGTCGCGCACTCCGGCAAAGGGACATTCCATTTGCAAGCCGTTGGCCAAGTTGCCGGGCGTGTAGCACGTATGCGTGGCCGTATTATACCCTCCGCTGTAATAGTTGCTTCCGATTCCGGGCGAAGGGTCTTGTGCACTCGGTACAGCATCGTACCCGCTACCAGCCATCATCGTGCCCAGCGCAAAATCGCCGCGCAGAAGTTCTGCGTGCGTAAGATTATTTGTGTTTCGCAAGACCAACCCGCGAATGGAACTGTACGAAAGATAAGGTTCCTCATTGAGGGCTACATCACTCAGTTCCAGTTCGGTGTCGTAGAGCAGGTATCCGAGTTCGGTTCGCGCTATTGGATTGCCGTGGCCGTGAAGGTCAAGGTAGAGCACATGGTCGGGAAACCCGGCCTCTGCCAGCGTTTGTGCCGTATCGATAAAGGAGTGGAATTCGCTCCAGGCTTGTTCCGCTTCCGCGTTTCCGCAGGCCGCATCTTCGAGATTGCGGTTGGCGTCCAGCTTGCTGCGCCGGAGCTGGCAGATGATCAAATGCGGATAACAGCCCGTTTTTTCGTATAAAAAATTGCGCAGCGCAAGGCCCATTTCCACCGTATTGGCATCGGTAGCATAAACCGGGTCGTTGCAGGTCCTGTTGGGAATGCCCGCAGGGTTGAGGCTGCCGCCGTGAGGCACCGAAATGACAAAAGGCAATGTCCCAACGTGGTATTCAATATAATTATTAGTTCCGTAAAGAATTGGTTGGGCTACCGAGTTCGCCTCCGCGAGCAGCACCAGCATTAGACCCAAAAATAAGCTTCGTATAGGTATCAGCATGGAACGTCAAAGGGACTATGCAGCGGCTGGAATCCTTCCCAGTTACTGCTTCAAAAACCGCAACACCTGATCGCCGATCTGCATCGCATACCATCCCACCGGCAAGGCCGACAAGTTCAGTTCGGTGGTTGGTCCGGAGAGTACGGTTTGGAGGCATAGCCTGCCGGTGGCGTCAAAGACGCGGACCCCTTCGCCCGAAATGCCTTGCGCGACTTGGAGCAACAGCGTGGAAGCAACCGGATTTGGAGACAGCTGTGCAGTACCTGTCATTATGCTCTGGCTGTTTTCACCGCTCAATGGACATTTCTCAAACGAATCGAAAAAATCGCGGGCATCCAGGAAGCAGAACAGTGCGCAGTCGTTGTGGTTGTAGGCGCCAAAATCATTCTTCTCCACGGAAGGAGCGCCCAGCTCGGTCCAACGGGTGAACGCTCGTTCAGAATTGATGGAGCTCACTTGGTCGTCGCCGCTGCAGTATAAAATGCGCACCGGACTCTGGGGCGCCCATTCCAACATGTCGTTTTCGGCCAGCAGGCGGCGGAATCGGTGGTTGGGATCGGTTTCAAAATTGCTGACCACGCTGTCCTGCATCATGTCTTTGGGCACGGGCGCGCAAAGCTCGTTGATGCTGCCGATGCCGGTCGCTTTGCCGTAAAAAAGCGGTGGCAACAGCGTGTCGTAAGGCGACAAAAAGATGTCTGCGTAGTCATTGAAAAGGACGCCGCCGTATTGATCCTGGTAGGCCAGAATAATGTAGGGCAGGTAACCGGGCGTAGGGTAGGGCACGTCCAGCCCGATCAGGTCGGCTTGCGCACCCCCCATGTCGTAAGCCCCCGACATGGGCGCGGAGGCCACTACATTAAATTCGCCCGGATATTGGCTTTCTATTTCTCGCAGCGCCGCCGCCGTGGTGAACCCACCCTGCGAGTAGCCGTGCAGGTACACCTGGCCGCTTAGCGTTCGGCTCAGCGAATCCATAAAATGCCTTGTGGCGCGGATCATGTTGATGGTGGAATTGGCCTGCGAAAAAGCGTGCTGGTAGGGGTGCACCAACACGCGCTCGTCGTAATCGCCCAGCCCCAGGTAATCCGTGGCCGCGCAAAGGTAACCCAGCGACGCAAAAGCCACGTTCACGAGCGCCTGCGCATCGCCGATGTTCATACTCGGCACATAATTGGCGTTGGCCTCCGTGCCATGCCCGTACGCCGCCAGCGGCAGCCCGCAAGGAATATCTTCCTCCGTTCCCAAGGGCACGATGACCAAACCGCTGGCCTGCACCAGCGAGTCCGGATG
>WGOA01000088.1 GCA_016124275.1 Bacteroidota bacterium | reverse complement strand
TCCTGGGGTGCCCTGGAACTGGCATAAACCAGCCCATTTTTAAAGAAAAAGGGGCTCATTTCATTGCCGCTGGTGTTCACGGTCAACGGCAATAACTCGTACTCGGCTCCCGTTCCAATCAAGTCCGAAATGTCCGTGCAACTGCGCAACAACTCCGCGCCCCGCGGGTCATTGGGCATTAAATACGTGTAGCGGCGGTACCAGTTCACAGCATCGGCACATTTGCCATTAGCTTGCAAGGCCTGCGCGTAGTACAACACAAACTCAGGCAGAATATTCTGCTGGTCCACAGCGGTAGCGTAAAAGGGTTCCGCTTTGCCCAGTTGGTTGGTCAGCCGGTAGCATTCCGCAAGCCGCAAACTGGCTTCCAAGCCGTTGGGGCCCTTGGTCAACTCCTTGTAAAGCGGGATGGCCTCCTGAAAAGCCATGTCCTCAAAAAGGCTCTCTGCCTTTTTAAAAGCGCCTGTTTGCCCGAGGGAAGGGCCCAAGTGAGCCGCAGCAAACATTAAAAAAAATACAAGTCGGTATGGCATAAGCAGGCTACAAATATAGGCAGGCCTTGCGACCCAGCCCGAAAACTACAAACGGTGGATAAATTGTGCCTAAGGAAACTGGTGCAAATGGACTTAAAGCGTGAACTTGCCTATCCGGCTAAGGTTAGACATCAACATGAAAACGACACTATTGGATCCTCTGCGCAGTGAATTGCCCGGCAAAAGCTTTTTTGTCGCCCTGACCTTTGTGGACGGTTCAGGCCACCTGCTTGATCAGCACCAGACCTCCGGTACGGTAGAAAGCCTGACCGAAGACGGTTTTCTGTTAATCAGACAGCAGGACGGGTCGCTTTTCCGGCTCCCCGCCGATCCCCAGATCATCCGCATTGCCACGCCTGGCGAGTACCGCGTGCGCAACAGCGGCGCCAGGGTGCTCAACCCCGACTACCTGGGGCAATGGGAAGTCACCGTCCGCACCGCGGGTGAACTAGAGCGTTACCGCGAAGGCGGGTTTCCCCTGCTGGTGGCCAGCTAAGCCTCGGCATGCATCGCCTGAGGTCTTTTGGGGCATTGTACGTTTTTGTCGGCTTGCTGGCCGTCGTGGCCTCTTTGCAGGGGTTGATGCTGGGCAGCAAAACCTTTGAAGGCGGCGGCGAAACGCTGTACACGCACTACAACAACTTTGTCATTTTTTCGAGGTCGCATGCGCATTTGCTTGCCGGCCAGAACCTCTATCAGGCCTGGCCACAGGAGCAATACGATCTGTTCAAGTACAGCCCCACCTTTGCCTGGCTTTTCGGGCCCATTGCCATGATGCCGGTTTGGGCGGGCCTGCTGTTTTGGAACCTGCTCAACGCCCTTGTTTTGCTCCTGGCCTGGCAGAAGCTCCCGGTTTTTGCCCCCGGTCAGCGCGCCGCCCTGGCCTGGATCCTGCCCATTGAGTTGATGACCAACCTTCAGAACAGCCAATGCAATGCGCTTTTGGCTGCGGGGGTTATCGGCACCTGGATTGCTTTGGAGCATCGGCAATGGTTCTGGGCCGCCGCTTTTGCTGCTGCCGGGCTGTTTCTGAAAGTCTATGGCTTTGCCGCTATAGCCTTTTTCCTGTTTTATCCGGCGCGTGGCAGGCTGGCGGGGTACACGCTCATTTGGGTGGTCTTTATGGCCGCTTTGCCGCTGCTGTCCGTTTCGCCTGCATCGTTGGCGGCGCAATACCAAAGCTGGTGGGCCCAAATGAGTGCAGAGCGTCAGGTCGAAGTGGGCTTGTCGTTTGCCGGCGTCCTTCGCGCATTCAGCGGCTGGACCGCTCCGAACGGGCCGTTGACGTTGCTCGCCGCCCTGGTCATGGCCTTGCCCGTGTTGTTTCGCTACCGCGATTGGCAGGATCGCACCTTCAAAACGGCGGTGTTGGCCCTGGGCTTGATCGCCTTGGTCCTTTTCAACCACATGGCCGAATCGCCCACCTACATTGTGGCCATTTGCGGGGTTGCCCTCTGGTTTGGGCTGCCCTTGCTCGAGGGGCGGCGCCCTTCGCCCGTGAGGATCGGGGTCTTGGTTTTGGTCCTTGCCTTGAGTTCGCTCTCCCCGACCGATCTTTACCCACCGATCGTGCGGGAAAACATGCTAAAACCTTATACGGTTAAAGCCATACCGATTATTGTGGTCTGGTTTTTGCTGCTGTTTGAGCTATATTCTGGGTGGTTCCATGCTTCCCGCCGCACGTCTGCTCCGGTATGATTTCCCAAAAAATGATCGCTGCCAGCTTTTCCTCCAAATTACCTGTCTTTAGGTTGATGTGTTGCTTTGCGCTCGCCGTGGCAGCCTTAAGCTGTCAACAGCCTACAGCCGGTCCGGCAGAATCCCCCAAAAGCATCACGGCCAACGACTACATGAACGAGAGCGGTTTCCGCGACCTGGTGGACCGCTTCGAAGCCCCTGACCGCAACGAATGGCAATGCCCCGATCTGATCTTGGACCAGCTCGGACCCATGCAAGACAAGACCATTATGGATCTGGGTGCGGGAACCGGCTATTTCAGTGTTCGCTTTGTGGATGCCGGCGCTAAGGTCATCGCCGCCGATGTGGACCAACGCTTCCTGGACTTCCTGAGCCAGCGTGCGGAAGGGCTCGGCTACGGACCTGACCAATTGCAAATGCGCCGCGTGCCGTACAACAGCCCTTCGCTCGCCAAAGCCGAAGTGGACTTGTTTTTCACCTGCAACACCTACCACCACATTGAAAGCCGGGAAAGCTATTTCCGGGAAGTCAAGCAGGGCCTGGCCCCGGGCGGCCGCGTTGCCATCGTCGATTTTCAAGGCGGGTCAAGCCCTCACGGTCCGCCGCCAGCCATGCGGGTAGGAGCGGACGTGATGCAGCGCGAGTTAAAAGCAGCTGGATTTCGCCGCATTGCCGTGGACAGCACTACGTTGCCCGAACAGGTATTGGTCATCGCCTGGCCTTGAGAGGGAGGAAGGGCTGAGCGGCGCAGCTACTTTGTTGTGTGCAATTTTTAAAATCCTCCTTTACAATCCTGTAAACTCCGGTTTTAGAAACTCCCTCCGTGCGCAAGCACAAACGCCCACATGCGCAGGAATTTTTCAGAGGCCCGGCGAATGGGCTCCAGATCAACGCCCTGCTTTTCCAGGTACCTCCACTGTGACGGCAGCAGCCCGGGATGTGCGAGCCCTTCTACTTCTATGGCTTCGTAGGTCGAATCGGGGTGGAGCGCTGAGCAACCGTCCGGGCCAACACGCGGCCTGCTGTGGTTGAGCCAACCGTTGAAGTCGCTTTGAAACCCGATGCTGAAAGCAACTTTCAACGAGTCTGGCAAGTCTTGCGAGTAGCCCAACTCCGGATTGCTTTCTACAAATTTTTTCACGGCCAGGTAAGTGAACTGGTAGGAATCTACGGAGCCATCACAATAGGTTTCCATATGGTCCAGCTGTTGGCGGTAAGGTTCTACAGGTTCATAGGGCATGCAGGTGAACCCGCTGACAGGCAGCGCTACCAGCCCATCATTGCGGTAAATCTGCAGCACTTGCTCCGGCGTCAACGCTCTGGGTTGGTTCTGGATGGGTTTAAAGCCATCATGTGTTGACAATGGAGGAATACAGTGAGCCTCCATCACCGCCAGCGCGTCCGCGCGAGTTCGGTCGTTCATATGGGTCAGGTCCGTTAGAATTCCGGCATTGGCCAACCAACGGATGGCATTGCGGCCCAAGGGCGATAGACCCTGCTCTTTCTCCAGGTTCCTGCTGGCTCCGGCGTTTATCAGCCGGGTTGCCAGTCCCGGCGCTATGGCCGCTCCGCCAAACTCGCAATCCACCAGGTGCACCAGCGTAATAAATGCTACGCCTTGGCTCGCCCAGAAATCAGCATCTTCCTGGCTGTTGATGAGGCGTTTGCCTCCCTCAATGGAGTGAACAAAGATGGTTTTATGGGTGCGGTGGAAAAGCTCCCGCACTTCCTGCGGCGACCGCGCCACCGCAAAGCGGTCCGGGTGCTCCGCAGCAAATTGATTGACGTATTCCATCTGCTTGAGAATAATACTGCGGGCTCTGCGGCGGCTGATAATGTATTCGTTGTTGAGCGCTCCGACTACAACAATTCTTGCTCCTGCATTCTTCTCCAGAAAGTTAGCATAATTAACATTCTGGAACTGGTGCATGTGGGTTATTGCGGGTGGCTGCGCCGAATCAAAGTAAACCAGGCCTTTGCCGAAAAAAGGATAGGGCACATGCATGGTTGGATGGGTCTGCATGTCCATGAAGGTATAGACGGGTTGCGCTTGGCTGCTGACCAACGCAAAGCACCATAACATAAGTAATATTATGCAATGGTACGCGTGCCAGTTTGCCCGGACCGGCAAGACGTTCATGACGCTCTTTTTATCAGAAACAGTTCAATCTGCCGCCTGTGTCGCAGTACGTGTACAATGGCGTGTTCCATCAATTGCTCAAAATCGAACACCTGCCCTGAAGAAAATTTGGCAACGGGCTTAACGGCCTCCGCTTCGGTCATGCCCCAATGATCTGAAACCGTGTCCACGGTGTAGGCCAACATTTGAGTGAGTTCCGCACAAGCAGCCTGTGGGGTCCCAACATCACAATCATCCTTGCGCAGAATTTCTTTTGCTCCAAAGTTCTTTCGGATGGAATTGGCATACCCATATCCGGACATAACCACATGGTTCATTATGGTCAGAATGGAGCGGCAATCCGGGTCTTGTGTCTCTGTGTCTACAATGGCTTCGTAGTCCGCTTGCTTCAGCGGCATAATCACTTGCAACAGATCAGCAGCGGCCCGTTCGTACTCATCCATCAGAGCACCTACAGGGCCATGGCGGAAAGATTTAGGATATACCATAGGGGATCAGTAACCAATAACTTCTTCTTTCCTAAAGATGACCATTTTGCTCTCCTCTTGAAATGCATCGAGGACTTCACTTAAGTATTTTTCGAAGAGCCATATAAGTTCTCGATTACTAATGTTGCCAAATTCAATAAGTAATACTCTGGGTGGGGCTCCATGAAGCATAAAGTACTCCGTGAAATCAGAATCCTTGGTTACGATGATAAGCTCATTCTCTATAGCAATTCTTATGATTTCACGGTCAGCAAACAAGTGGCCATTTTCAAAGTGTGTGGTATGGAGGCTTTCATAGCCTTTATTGGCCAGAAATTCTGCTAGCAGAGGAGGCAATTGAGTATCTACCAGGAATTTCACGCACTTAACTTTCTAATAGTCTTCGTATTGGCAATCATAGCTGCATAAGCAAGACAGGCTTGAATATCTTCTTGTTCAAGATAGGGGTAGTCGTGAAGAATGTCTTGGAAAGACATTCCACCAGCGAGCAATTCAAGCAATTGGGCTACGGAAAACCGCATATTGCGTATTGTAGGTTTCCCCCTCATTACTTCAGGGTTGCTGGTGATTCGCATTAACAATTCCATGGCGAAGTTTTGGTTAAGTTAACGCACAAAAGTCAATTAGCCTTGCCCCTCAATGCGCCTCCAACCAATTCTCCCCGGCGCCGGCTTCAACGTCAAGCGGAACGCCCAGGTCATAAGCCGTTCGCATTTTCTCAATGACCATGGGTTTGAGTTCGTCTACTTCGCTGCGCAATGCGTCGAAAACCAATTCGTCATGCACCTGCAGGGTCATGCGCGAACGCATGCCGAGTTTTTTCATTTCTGCTTGGATGTTGATCATGGCCAGTTTGATCAGGTCAGCGGCAGAGCCTTGGATGGGGCTGTTGATAGCGTTGCGCTCGGCCTGGCTCCGCAGGGTTTGGTTGCGCGAGTCGATGTCGGCGAGGTAGCGACGGCGGTGCAAGATGGTTTCGATGTAGCCCTGGCTGCGGGCCTTTTCCACCGTGTCTTGCATAAACTGGCGAATACCCGGATAGGTTTGGAAGTAATTGGCAATCAATTCATCCGCTTCTTTGCGCGGCACCGAAAGACGTTGACTCAGGCCGAAGCCGGAGATGCCGTAGATGATGCCGAAGTTGACCATCTTAGCTTTTCGCCGCATGTCGGAACTGACTGATTCCAGCGGTACACCGTACACTTTGGCGGCTGTGGCAGCGTGAATGTCCTGGCCGGATTTAAAAGCTTCCAGCATAGCGGTGTCTCCGGAAAGGGCGGCAATGATGCGCAGTTCAATCTGGCTGTAGTCCGCGCTGAGCAGAACATAATCTTTATTACGGGGGATAAAGGCTTTCCGAATTTCGCGGCCGCGCTCTGTGCGAATCGGGATGTTCTGCAGGTTGGGGTTGTTGGAACTCAGGCGTCCGGTGGCAGCAACCGTTTGGCTTAGCGTGCTGTGTACCCTGCCGGTTCGCGGATTGATCAGGCTTGGCAGCGCATCCACATAGGTGGATTTCAGTTTGCCGATTTCGCGGTATTCCAAAACCTTTTGAACAATCGGTACTTCGCCGGCCAGCTTGATAAGCACATCCTCTGCCGTGGAGTATTGGCCTGTTTTGGTTTTTTTGCCCTTGTACTCCACGCCCAGTTTTTCAAACAGCACTTCGCCGAGTTGCTTGGGCGAGTCCAGGTTGAATTTGACGCCAGCCAGTTCGTGAACCTCCGCTTCAATGCGCGCCTGGTCTTTTCCCATTTCGGTGGAATAAGCATCCAGGAACGCGCGGTCTATGGCCACGCCTTCATACTCCAGATCAGCCAACACGCGGAGCAGCGGCAATTCTACGCCTTCGTATAGCGCCTCGATGCCCTGTTCTTTCAACATTGGCGAAAAAACATCCTGCAGTTGCAGTGTTATATCGGCATCTTCTGCTGCGTATTCGGCAACCCGCGCTACGTCCACGTCGCGCATGGTTAACTGCCCCTTCCCTTTGCGGCCAATCAGGTCTTCAATAGGTTTGGGCGAATAGCCTAAGTAGGTTTCCGCCAGGTAGTCCATTTTGTGCCGCTTTTCGGGCTCGAGCAGGTAGTGCGCGATCATGGTGTCGCGCAGTGGACCGCCCACTTCGACCCCGTGCCAGCGCAAAACCAGCAAGTCGTACTTCAGGTTCTGCCCCACCTTGGTAATAGCCGGATCGCCCAGTGGCCCGGCAAATTCGGCTGCGATGGCTTTTGCTTTTTCAGACGCGGCCGGGAGCGGAACGTACCACCCTTCGCCCGATTTCCAACTGAAACTTAGGCCCACCAACTCTGCCGTATTGGGATCCGTTCCGGTGGTTTCGGTATCCAAGCAAAAGAGCGTTTGACGACTGAGCGCCGCCACCAGTTCAGCGCGTTTTTCCGGCGTATCGGCCAGGTGATAAGTGTGCGCTGTGTTGGCCAGGTTCTTACCGCCGCCCAGCTCTGCTGAACGCGCTACGGCGTGCGCTACCGTGGGCCGCGCTGCGGGGGCCTCTGCTGCTGGCTCGCCAAAGAGGTTCATCTGGCGGCTGCCTTCCGGTTCGCTGTGGCGGCTGTTCAGCGGGGTAACCGGTCGTGGCGTTGCGGCCTCTGCGCCTGCCGCGTTCACCGAGAAACTTTCGCCCAAAATGCGGCGGCCCAAGGTGCGAAACTCCAACTCCGTAAATATGGCGGCGAGCTTCTCCCGATCCGGTTCTTCCAGCAGGTAATCGTCTTCGTCAAACTCAATGGGCGCGTCCAGCACAATGGTGGCCAGCATTTGCGAAATGCGTCCCTGTTCGGCGTATTCCCTCAAGTTCTCGCCGATCTTGCCTTTGATGTTATCGGCATCGGCCAGCACGGCTTCCAGATTGCCATATTCGCCAATCAATTTCATGGCGGTCTTGGGCCCCACTTTGGGAATGCCGGGAATGTTGTCCACCGAATCACCCATGAGCGCAAGAATGTCAATGACCTGCAGCGGGTCTTTGATCTCCCATTTGGCCAGAATTTCAGGCACGCCCAGAACTTCATGCGGGTTGCCCATGAAGGGCGGCTTGTACATGAAAATGTTGGGGCTCACCAACTGCCCGTAATCCTTGTCGGGAGTGACCATGTACACCTGGTAGCCCTGCCGCTCCGCTTTTTTGGCAATTGTGCCGATCAGATCATCCGCTTCGTAGCCTTCCAATTCAACCACCGGAATGTGAAACGCATGCAGGATTTCCTGAATGATAGGAACCGCAATTTTGATGTCCTCCGGAGTTTCCTGACGGTTGGCTTTGTAAAAACTGTGCTCGGCTTCGCGATTAGTGGCGCCCAGGTCAAAGAAGACGGCCAGGTGGCTGGGGTCCTCTTTTTTGAGCAGATCCAGGAGCGTGTTCAGAAATCCCTGAATGGCTCCGACATTCATGCCCTTGGAGTTGATGAGCGGATTTCGCACAAAGCCAAAGTGCGCCCGGTAAATCAAGGCGTAGGCATCCAGCAAAAAGAGGCGATTGTTTCGGGCCATAACTAAAAATATGTTACGGAGAGCAAAATAATTGTTATGTTTTCAGTTCGAATGGCATGGTGGGCACACTGCAACACTGTGGCCTGGGCAGATCGTTCGTGGGCGTAATGGCGCATGAAACTCACTGGCTTCGCGCTAAGGGATTCCCTCATTCGTCCTGGAGCGCTTCCCAATACTCCAGCGCGCGGCGGGTATGGGGAATGACAATGGTGCCGCCTACAATGTTGGCGACAGCAAAAATCTCCATCATTTGCCCCGTGCTTACCCCAAGATCGTGGCATTTGCCCAGGTGGTATTTGATGCAATCGTCGCAGCGGAGGACCATGGAAGCCACCAGCCCCAGCATTTCTTTGGTGACCACCGACAATTCCCCTTCGGCATACGTATTGGTGTCCAGGTTAAAGAGCCGATTGAGCACCTTGTTGCCCTGCGCTGTCATCTTTTCGTTCATGCGGCTGCGGTACGCGTTGAAGGCCTGGACCGGATTTTCGGCTGGTTGCGGCGATGGCGTGTGGGCATGCACGGGCTGTTGACCGGTCTGGTCCGAACCTTCTGCAGGAGCAACGGCATCGGGCGTTTGCGAAACGGTTGCTTTTGCCTTGCCAGCCTTTCCCTTGGAAACCTTGGCGCTGGCCTTGGATTTGCTGGTTTTGATTTTTGCGGGCTTGTCTGCTTTTGCCATGACGGAGGAGTTAAGTCGTAAACGAACGTCTAAATTAGCCAAAATGCGGCTGGGCCATTCGCCTTATGATGCTTGAACCAAATAGCGGCTTTAACGATGTTTAACGGTTTAAAACCATGCAAGTGCGGCACATAAGGTAAATTTGCGGCGTCCGCGCTAGAAACGGACTACAACCCATGAGCAGCAAGAACCTCATCATCCTCCTGGTCGCTGTCGGCGTCATCGGCCTGATTATCATGACCGGCGTTGGCAAGTACAATCGCATCATTGATCTGGATACCGAAGTCCAGAATTCCTGGTCCAAGGTGCAGACCGCTTACCAGCGCCGCTCTGACCTGATTCCCAATCTGGTCAATACGGTCAAGGGCTACGCCGATTTTGAGCAGGAAACGCTGACCAAAGTCATTGAAGCCCGCCAGCAAGTGACCAATGTGCAGGTTGACCCGGCTAACCTGACCCCGGAAGCTATGGCGCAATTCCAGCAGGCCCAAGGGCAGTTGTCCGGAGCTTTGTCGCGTTTGTTGGTTACGGTAGAGCGCTACCCGGAACTGAAAGCCGATGCCCGATTCGCCGATTTGCAGCACGAGCTGGCCAGCACGGAGAACCAGATCAAGTTTGAACGCGACGCCTTTAACAACACCAGCACGGGGTACAACAAATACATCCGCCAGTTTCCCAACAACATCTTTGCGGGCATCTTTGGCTTTGCCCAGCGTTCGCTGTTTGAAGCGGAAGCGGGCGCGGAAAATGCCCCGGAAGTCAGTTTTGACTAAGCAAGCCTTTGTTGACCCGGTTCCGGGCAACCCAGCCAATCGTTCAAACGCATCCCTGTCGGCTTACGCCGACAGCAAGCCTCAAGCCCATGAGCCACGCCGGCACATTTTTTAGCAAAGCAGATGATGAGCGCATTGTAGCGGCCATTAAAGCCTCCGAGCAGAAGACCTCTGGCGAGATCCGGGTTCACCTGGAAGACCGCTGTGACGGAGGTGATCCGTACTTGCGGGCTGTTGCCTTGTTCGAAAAACTAGGCATGACCAAAACGGAAGCCCGCAACGGCGTGCTTTTTTACCTGGCGGTCAAAGACCATAAGTTTGCGGTTCTGGGCGATCAGGGCATCGATGCCGCGGTACCGGACGATTTCTGGGATCAGATCAAGACCCGCATGGAAAGCGATTTTCGCCAAGGACGCTTTGCCGATGGGCTATGCACGGCCGTAGAAGAAGCGGGTCGCCTGCTTCGCCAACATTTTCCTCATAGCGGTGCCCGCGACCGAAACGAACTGAGCGATGAGCTTTCTATTGGCCAGTAAACGATTGGCCAGCAAGCGTTTGGCTTGCGGCTCCAGGGCACAGGTCCGGGCTTTGCTCACAGCCGTGGTTTTGTTGCTGGTGCTGTTGCCGGGCATCGGGCGCCTTTCCGCACAAAGCCTTTGCCCACCACCACGTCCTGATCGTTCCGAAGGGCTGGTTCACCAGTTCGGCGGCACATCGATGCTAAGCGCGGAGGAAGAAGCCGCCTTGGAAAGCAAACTGATTGCGCAGGACGATTCCACATCAGTGCAGATTGTCATCGTGGTGCATCCGGACCTCTGCGGCATGCCTGCGGCGCAGTTCGGGGCTTTGCTTGGCGAAGGCTGGGGCGTTGGCCAGGAAGGCCGGGACAACGGCGTGGTCATTGCCATCAAGCCGCGCCAGGGGTCAACTTCCGGTGATTTGAGCATCCAGGTAGGGCGTGGCGCGCTGGTGCAAATGGATGCTGCGCTCGCAGGCCGCGTGGTGGACAACATCATTATCCCGGCGTTCAAGGAGGGCAATTTCTATGAGGGCCTGGACCGCGGAACGGATGCCATCATCCAAATTTTTGCCGGCCAGTATGACGCCGTAGAAGACGACGAAAGCCCGGTTCCGCTGATCGTCATTCTGATCATGTTGTTCATCATCGCGGCGCTCTTCATCTATTTCGCCTCCAAAGTGGAACACATGACCACCTACACCGGCAAAGGCTGGACCACGTACCGAGGTGGAGGACTTGGCGGTTTTGGAGGCTTTGGCGGTGGTTTTGGCGGGGGGAAGGGCTTCGGTGGCGGGGGCGGCGGCTTCGGTGGCGGGGGCGGCTTTGGCGGCTTCGGCGGCGGCAGTTTCGGGGGTGGGGGGGCCAGCGGCTCCTGGTGAGCCGACCGCAGCCGGGTAACCTACAACTGCAACTCCTCGTTTGGATCCCAGTAGCGCGCCTTAAAATCCTGCACCTGGTCGTCCACGACCTCCACGCCTTCGGCTTCCAAAAGCTTTTGCATGGTGTCGGGGCTTCCGAAATGGTGTTTGCCGGTCAGCATGCCGTTGCGGTTGAGCACGCGGTGCGCCGGAATGGTCGGGTCGGTGGAATGGCTCGCGTTCATGGCCCAACCGACCAGTCGCGCAGACTTGCCTGTGCCCAAATAGCGGGCGATAGCGCCGTAACTGGTCACGCGGCCCTTCGGAATGAGCCTGACCACGGCAAAAACATCGTCAAAGAAGGAGGAATCCATGATAAGCCGGAACTTTCGCGTGCAAACGCGAAATAAGCAGAAAATCCGTCCACTCTACCGCCCATGTTTCCCTTTATCGCCGGTTCCATCACCAACCTCACTGACGCGCGCTACTTCTCCGCCTGGGGAGCTGCGTGGATCGGATTCTGTTTTGATCCCGCGTCGCCGGATTACATCAGCCCGGAAAAAGCGCTGGAGATCAAAGGCTGGCTGCACGGCCCGCGGTACCTGGGAGAATTTGGCAACCAGGATGCGGATAACGTGGCGGGTATAGCCAGCTTCGTTGGGCTTGAAGCGCTGGAGATGCCCATAGACCGCATCGTCCTTTCGCCCGAAATCCGGCATTTGCCGCTCTTCGTAAGGGTCAGCGGGCAGGAAAGCGATACCGAACTGGCGGGTCTTCCCGATTCGGTCGAAGGGCTGCTGGTGGATCCACAACAGCTTCGCGACCCCGGGAAGCTGTTGCGCAGCCTGGCGCAAAGGGCACCGGTCTGGCTGGAAGGGTTAACCGAAACCGAAGGCATACAGGGTTGGCTGGGCAACTATCCGGCTGCCGGACTGCACCTTCGCGGAGGCGCGGAACTGCAAACAGGTCTCAAGCTCTACGACGGCCTTGACACCATCATGGAAATGCTGGAGACCTGGCCCGTTGAACCGGGGCAGCCTTAGCGCCAGCTTGCCATATTGGCCCCTACGGTGTCCCAGTTGATCAGCCCCATGAACGCGTCAATGTACTCCTTGCGGCGGTTCTGGAACTTGAGGTAGTACGCGTGTTCCCAGACATCGAGGCCCAAAATGGGGCGACCTGGCTTTTCGGCAATTTTGGTCATGACCGGGTTGTCCTGGTTGGGCGTGGTGCTGATGAACAACTTGTTTTCAGCATCCAGGTTCAACCAAACCCAACCGGAGCCAAAGACCTTGGTGGCCGCCGTGCCAAACTGGTTGGCAAACTCCTCGTACGAGCCAAACTGGGCGTTCACAGCATCCGAAACGGCACCGACGGGCCGGTTTGCCCCGCCCGGTGTCAGCACTTTCCAGAACAGGCTGTGGTTAAAATGCCCGCCCGCATTGTTGCGCAGCGCTGCGTTGGCCGCATCGGGCGTCAGGTTTTTGAGGATATCGTTCAGCCCCAAATTCGCAAGCGGGTGCCCGTGCAGCGCGTTGTTCAGGTTGGTTACATAGCCCGCGTGGTGCTTGGAGTAGTGAATCTCCATGGTTTGCGCATCCAGGTGCGGTTCAAGCGCATTGTAGGCGTAGTCAAGTTTGGGCAGCTCAAAATGGCCGTACGCCTGCCCTGGTTCCACCGCAGCGCCGGCGGTTGAGCCAGCAGGTTTGCCGTTTACTAATCCCGGTGCGGCGGTCAAGCCGAGCACGGCAACGCCTGTTTTTAGCACAAAATTCCGTCGATCCATCGTTGAAAAGGTTTTTCCGTTAAAGAGGGCACAATCAAAAAGTAGAGCAAGAATCACACCAAGTTAACAGAACTTCTGCGAAAGTTGCCACGCAGGGTACTCCAGCCCCCGCTTACAGCCTAAACCTAAGGTATTTTATGGTTTTGCCCAGGTCGCGATGCATGCGCTCGTAGTAGGTGGGAATTTCCAACTCCTCCACCGGCAAAACGCCCGCGTCAATGTCGTCCACGGCGCATTCAATGGTTGCCCCAAACTCCCGCACGCTCTCCAGGCTGTAGGCATACAACTCGGTGGAATCGGTTTTGAGGTGTACCGGCAAGCCCGCCGCGCCCACCCGGCGGTAGAGCGCCAGAAAGCGGGGCGAAGTTAGCCGTTTGCCCCGTTTGCCCTCCCGCAGATAAGGATCGGGAAACGTAATCCAGATTTCGGAAACCTCGCCTGGCCCCACAAAACGATCCAGAATGGTAATGTCGGTGCGCAAAAACGCCGCATTGTCCAGGCCCTCTTCCACCGCCTGGCTGGCTCCCGACCAAACGCGATTGCCCTTGATGTCCACGCCAATGAAATTGCGTTTTGGGTAGCGCCGCGCCAGCCCCACCGTGTATTCACCGCGCCCGCAGGCAAGCTCCAGCGTAATGGGTTGTTTTCGGGCGAAATGGCCTCCGTTCCACGCGCCGCGAAGATCCACCTCCCGGCGACTAGCCCCGAACAAGCGAGGCTCCAGGTAGCTCCAGTTCTGGTAAACGTTGGGCAATTGCTCCAGTTCGGAGAACTTTTCCAGTTTGGATTTGGTCATGGCATTCGCTGCGGGCTGCAAAACTCGCGAATAAGCGCGGAAGTTGCGCCACGCGCGCGGGCTATTCGCCCGAAAGGATCAGCAGCATATCCGTGTGAGGAATGTCGTCTTCAACGTAGGGCTCACCGATTTCGCGAAAGCCAAAGCCGGCGTAGTACGCCGACAGATGCCGCTGAGCTGCTATGCGGACGTGCCGGCCCAACCGGTTTTGCTGGATGAACGCAAGCGCTTCGCGCACCATAGCGCCAGCTATGCCCCGACTGCGAAACCGCGGGTCGGTAACAATGCGTCCAATCCGGGCGCTGACCCCGTCATCGGGTACCTGAAAAGGGTGCATTGGCGGCATGACCCCGGAAGGAAAAATCCGGCAACAGGCTACCAGCTTTTCCTCAGGTGAGGCCTCAGGTGAGGCCTCAGGCGAGGCTCCTGACGAGGCTCTAAACGACGCCGCAGGCGCAAGACCTTCTGCGCTGACCTGCTCCACGCTTTCCCAAGCCCCTACGTGCCAGGCTTTGGGGTCCCAACCGTCCAGGTCCGGGTAAATGCACTGTTGCTCGCTGATGAAAACCGCTTGCCGGAGCCTGAACATTTGTTCAATCGTGTCCGGACTAAGCGAAGCCCAGGGGTAAATTTCCAGGCGAGTCACGGCAGAACAACGTCCAATTGGGCGTCCAGGGTGCGAAGGGCGCGATGAAGTAATTGCAGCGATTGATCGAAAACCAGGGGGTCAATCCGCTCAAAATCATCGCTGGCTTTGTGGTAGTCCGCATGGTCATCCACGCCAAAATACACAAAGGGAATGCCCGCCCGGTGGAAGGGCTCATGGTCGCTTGACGAAATCCAGCTTTGCCGAAAAAGTCCCGTTCGGCCATCGTGGCCAAATTCCAGGGTCAGGGGCGAGCCCGCTGCGGCTTCAAGCAATGGGGCGCGCAAGCTTTTATGGAAGCGCGTTCCGCAGGCCCACAGGCGGCCCTTGTCCGCGCGCGCAACCATATCTAGGTTTATGTTTAGCCGGATGCGGTCCAAGGGAAGCGTAGGGTTTTCTACCCAATGTGCCGCCCCCAGCAGACCTGGTTCCTCTGCATCAAATGCAATGAAAAGCAGCGAGTAGCGGGTAGGCACTTCCATGGCACTAAGCGCCAGCGACAGCAGGGCGGCCACACCCGACGCGTTGTCATCCGCGCCGTTGAACAGCTCGCCATCGTGCAAACCCAGGTGGTCGTAATGCGCCGTAATGGCAATAAATTGCTCTGGAAACTCGCGCCCGGGCAGCCAGCCCACCAGGTTGACGCCCATCAGAGAATCTCCCCTTCTATCGGGCTTAAAGCGAAACGAATCTTCGTAAACCGGCAACCCTCCGGCAGATAAACGAATAGGCTCCAGCCCAAAGGCAGCAAACTTATCGCGAATGAATGCGCGCGCTCGCGCTGCGCCTTCTGTCCCGGCGCCGCGGCCTTGCATGGCGTCATCGCTCAGTTCCCGCATCCAACCGAGTGCCAGCGTGTCAGGAGTCCAGTTGACGTTAGCCCCACTGGCAGTCATGTGGGCCCCACCGGCAGTCACGTCTGCCACGCCCTGCGCTGCGTCTGCAGCGCGTCCCGTTCCGCTTACCGGTTGCCCGCTCAGCGGCGCAAAGCCCGCGCACAGCACCAACGTTGCCACCCGCAGCACACCTTTCGCCCGAGCCTCAAAAAAGCGTTTACTCCAACCCATACTTGCTCATGTAGCGGCGGTACAGCACGCGCTGGTGGTCGTCCAGGTCAACAGCCTGGCCTTGAATCCAGGCGTGGGTAATCCTGCTGGTTCGCATGTCCAGCACATCGCCCTCAGACAGCAAAAACGTGGCCTCCAGCCCGGATGTCAATGTGCCGCAGCGCGCTTCAAGCCCCAGAATTTCCGCCAGGTTTCCGGTAATGGAAGCCACGGCAACTTCGGGGTCAAGGCCAAACGGAACGGCTTGCCCGGCGTGGTAAGACAGGTTGCGCGTCTGCCAGAAGGCATCCCAGCCCGAGCCCACCGAAAGCCCAAACCGCACCCCGGCAGCTTTCAGCAGGGCAGGTGTTTTAAACGGTTGGTCCACATCGCTGTGCCCGTAAGGGGGCAGGCGATGCGTTTGCTCCAAAATGACCGGCACATCGTATTGCTTTAGCAGATCGGTGACCTGCCAGGCCTGGCCGGCGTCCACCAAAACATAGTCCAGCCCGAAGGCCTCGCCAAAACGCACAGCTTCGGCAATCTCCTTGGCTTCATAGCAGCGGATGAACACTTTTTTGCTGCCGTCAAAAATGCCCTTCATGGCTTCAAACCGGAGGTTAACAGGAGCGGGTGAAGGGTTCTGCGCGTAGGCGCGGGCTTCCTCAAAAAACGCATACAGCTTGTCTGTATTGGTGTGGTACTTTTCGTTGCTTTCCAAACGCGCATTTTCCACCCACCAGCCTTCACGGGACAACAGCTGCTGCCAATGCAAATGCAATGCGTCATCTTCGGCCATCAACGCATCTTCCCAGTTCCAGCCATTGAGGTGCACCACCGAAGAAAAACCGCTGATGGTACCCCCACTTGGAATGACCTGCGCTATCAGAATGCCGTTGTTGCGAAGCGTAGGTAAAACTTTGGAGTCCGTATTAAAAGCTATGGATGAACGAATGTGCGGGTTGTAATCACCCACTTCAGAGGCATCGTTGGTAGCGCGCACCGCCCCGATTTCAATCAGGCCCAGGCCCGAAACCGCTGCGATAAACCCGGGGTACACATGCTGCCCGGTTCCCGTAATCACCGTGTCATACTCTGCCGGGTTAATACGAATGACCGTGGCATCAGCCACCAGCGTAAAGCGCCCGTCGCGCACGCCAATTGCGCTGTTTTCAATGACCTGGCCATTGCCGAGGTGCGCCACGGCGCCGAGCAGCAGAAAGCTCCCTTTGGGCGAAGGGCTTTGTTGGCCTTGAACCGGAGAGCCTGTCAGGCCAATCAGCAGCAGCAAAGCAATCAGCAGGGTAGTTGTAAGCTTATTCATAAACATTCAGTCAAAAAAGGAGGAAGCGCTAACGCACATTTTTCTAAAGGAGTTCTTGGCAGAAGCCAATACTCAACGGCCTTCGTCTTCCAGATCGTCGCAGTGGTAATTGTGTTCGTGCTCGGCTTCAGGCTCGCGCGTGGGGCCCCCTTCTGCGGCTTTGTCCATCATGCGCAGCATGATGCGGTTGCGCTCTGCGGCAAGTGTCTTTCGAGCTTCCGTGTCCTTGTCCAGGCTGAAGTAGAGCCGCCCGTCAATCCAGGTTTGCTCAGCCCGCGCATAAACCGACAGCGGATGGTCGGTCCACAACACGATGCTGGCCTCTTTGCCCGTTTCAATGCTGCCCATCTGGTCGTCCAGGTGCAGCAGAATGGCCGGGTTAAGCGTCACCATTTTGAGCGCCTCCTCTTCGGATACGCCGCCGTACTTCACGGCTTTGGCCGCCTCCTGGTTCAGTCGCCGGCCCATTTCAGCATCGTCAGAATTGATGGCGGTAACCACCCCCATCTTGTGCAACAGGGCGGCATTGTGGGGGATAGCATCAATGACTTCGTATTTGTAAGCCCACCAGTCGCTGAAAGTAGATGCGCCCACCCCGTGGGCTTTCATTTTATCCGCCACTTTATAGCCTTCCAGGATGTGGGTAAACGTGTTGATCCGGAATCCGAATTGCTCGGCCACCTTCATCAGCATGTTGATCTCGCTCTGCACGTAACTGTGGCAGGTAATGAAACGCTTCTTCTCCAGAATCTCCAACAGCGCCTCCAGATCCAGGTCGGGCCGCAGGGTAGGGTCACCAGCGGCCTTGCGACGGCCGTACTCCCTCGCGCGGGTAAAGTGGTCCACAAAAACCTGCTCCACGCCCATGCGGGTCTGCGGAAAGCGCACCGTGCTGTTGTCGCCCCAGTTGCTCTGTTTCACGTTTTCGCCCAGCGCAAACTTGATAAACCCGTCGGCCCCCTCAATTTTCATCTGCTCGGCTGAGGCGCCCCAACGCAATTTGATCAGCGCGCTTTGGCCGCCAATTGGGTTGGCCGATCCGTGCAAAAGTTGCGAAGCCACCACACCGCCTGAAAGCTGGCGGTAAATGTCAACGTCCGAAGGATCAATCACATCGCCGATGCGCACTTCAGCCGTGCTGGCTTGCGTGCCTTCGTTCACCCCGCGGCTGATGGCAATGTGCGAGTGCTCGTCAATAATGCCAGCGGTCAGGTGCTTGCCGGTAGCGTCCACCACACGGGCATCCCCCGCGTTGATGGAACGGCCCACTTTGCTGATTTTTCCGTTTTTAATCAGTACATCCGCGCCTTCCAGCACACCGTCCTTGCCATTCGTCCACACCGTGGCGTTTCGGAACAGCACACTTTCCTGAGCCGGAGCACTGGTGCCGCCATAGGCCTGAAAAGGCCGGGGAAGGGCCGCCGGATCCATGAGCCGCTTCTCGTCTTTTTTGGCAGCAGTATCGGGTTTGGGCTCGAAAGCAGCCGTGCGGGTAGCCGTCCAATTGAACCAATTGCCCCGCTGGTCCTGGCCCAAGCCGGATAAGGTTCCCTCCATCCACCAGCCGCTCAAGCGGTAGTGGGCCTCTTGGTCCTCAAAACTCAGCGTCAGCCGGTCCCGATCCTGCTTGCCCTCTGATGGAAGCAGCGCGCTATCTCGTTTGACCGTAAAGTCAGGGCCGTGCAGGTTGCCGCCAATCTCCAGCGCATAGCGCTTGCCATTCAGCTCCAGCGCGTACTTGCCGCGGTAATCGCTGGCCTCGGCCCATTCCATTCCATAGCGTTCACCACCCACCCAGTTTTCAAGCACATGGGTTTCTTTGTCCCAAAGGGGACCCGAGCAGCGCAGGAAATTGGCGCGTTTGCCGGCCTCCAACGTGCCCAGCTCCGCCGAAACGCCCGCCAGGCGCGCTGGTTCCGTGGTCAGGGCTGCCAGCGCAGCTTTTTCGCTTAACCCGTGGTCCATGGCCTTTTTCAGCGCTTCGCGGAACATGCCTGGGTTTTCTAACCCATTGGTAGTCAATGCAATAGGAATGCCAGCCTGGCTCAGCAGGGCCGCGTTGGCAGGCGCCCATTCCCAGTGCAGCAATTCGGGGTAAGACACCATGTTGGCATCCAGCGGGTCGCTGACCTTGTATGGAGCCGGAAAATTCAGGGGAAGGACGAACGCGCTTCCCACAGCTTTCAGGTCGTTCAGGCTGCGGTATTCGGTGCCATCGCCCAAAAACGTGTAGGCGACACCAAACTCTTTGCCCATGATGGCAGCGCGAAGGGCGCTGTAATGATCGCCAGCTTCAAAGAAAGCGGGCAAGGTTTGCGTGTTGTTCCAGGCCTCCAGCGAAAGGTTCACTTCCTTGCGCGGCAGGGTCTGGCGGGCATACCACTTGCCGTCCAGGTACGTTTGACGCAACAGCGCAATAGCTCCCATTAAGCTGCCGGGGTATTCCTGCGTGGAACTGCCTTTTCGAAACGAATAGAAAGCAGCGGCGCGTTCCCGCACCAGGGAACCGTGTTCTTGCCCTTTGCCGCGCAACAAAACAACGGCACCCGTACCGCGGGCAATGCCGTCGCGGCGATGGGTTAACACCGCGCCAAAACCAGCTGCGCGCATGGCCTCCGCGGCTTTGTCGTCGCCTTCAAAGGCCGTAGCGGCATCAAATTCGGGCAACAATGCTTCGTTCCAGGCCCAGGCTCCGGGCCGCTCGCTATCCAGCGCTTCCTGTCGGGATGCGCGCTCGTAAGGCTGTTTGTTGGCCACCCCGTATTGGCTGAACAAATCCAGAAAGGAAGGGTAGAGGTATTGGCCGCTGCAATCATGGCGAACGGCATCGGCGGGGATAGCGAGGCCTTTGCCTACGCCAACAATTTTGCCATCGCGAATCAGCAGGGTAGCACCTTCCAGCGTTTGTTCCGGCGAAACCACGATCGAAGCATTTTCAAAAGCGTGCAGCCCGCTGCGCTCATCCCGCACCCCGTTTGTCGGGAAGGTCGTTTGGGCAATTGCCAAGCCGTTGGCAGTCAGCAGCAGGGCCAACAGGCTAAATAGGGTCGGCACCGCCCGGCTGAACGCTTGACGGAAGTACAAAACATTTATCATAAAATGGTCAATTGTTTGGCCTCCGTTAACCGAGGCAGGGCTGTTTCCCCTGATTTTGGCGTGCCGGCTGGCAAAAGCGAGCCACAAATTAGCGTTTTTCTTCGCAGACTCGTGCGGTAATCCCTATCTTTCATAGCTGTTCCGGGCAATGGCCTCCATGCCATTCCACCCCATTCTCCCCTCCACCATGCGCCTGGTCTTGCCCTTTTTCCTGCTGTTCGCGGCCCTGGCGGTTTCGCTTGCCGGCCGTGCTGCCCACATTATCGGGGGGGAACTCAGCTATTTGGCCCTTGGAGGCAACAATTACCGCGTTACCCTGGAGGTGTACCGCGACTGCGCGGGCGGTGGCGCCCCCTTTGATAACCCGGTCAGCATTTTTGTGTACGAAGCTACCAGCGGGGTACTGTTCAGCACCTTGTCTATCGGTTTAGGCAGCATACAGAACATCAGCCCTTCGCTCGATGACCCCTGTCTTCAAGACCCACCCGTCATCTGCGTGGAGCGCACCCAGTACACCACCAATGTAACCCTGCCTGATTTGGCGGGCGGTTACTCGCTGGTGTACCAGCGCTGTTGCCGGAACAATACCATATTAAATCTTATTGATCCGGGAGGCACCGGATCCAGTTACGTGGCCTTCATCCCCGACCCGGCAACCTCTGCCAACAGCAGTCCGCGTTTCAGCAATTTCCCGCCGCTATTGCTTTGCCGCGACCAGCCGCTTGTCTTTGACCATTCAGCATTAGACCCGGACGGCGACGCGCTCACCTACGAACTGTGCCGACCGTTTGAAGGCGCTTCCGCAGGCTGCCCCCAACCAGGTCCGGCGGCAACAGGCGGCTGCCCAACCGAGCCCGGTGCGCCACCTTATGGCGGAGTCAGTTATTCGCCACCCTATTCAGCCCTGTTTCCCTGGGACGGCACGTTGACCCTGGATCCGGTAACCGGCATATTGACCGGAACGCCGGTGGCTGAAGGCCAATACGTGGTGGGCATTTGCGCCAAAGAGTTCCGCGGCGGCGTACTGATCGGAACCCACTACCGCGACTTCCAGTTCAACGTAGTTTCCTGCGACCGGGCCATTGTTGCGGCCACCACGGCCAACATCCTGAACTGCGAAGGCTTTACCGTCAATTTTGACAACAGCAGCAGCGGCGCCAGCAGCTTTCTTTGGAATTTTGGCGTTCCCGGCGCCACAAGCACAGCCGAATTTCCCACGTTTACCTTCCCGGATACGGGCACCTATGTGGTTACCCTGATCGCCGAGCCAGGCATTATTTGTACCGACACCGTTACCGCCATTGTGGGCATTTACCCCGGCGCGGACATTGCCTTTGACATTGTTCCGGCCTGCCCCGGCGAGCCTACCTTGTTTCTGGACCAGAGCGTTTTTGCCTTTGGCAACGTGGTTTCCTGGCTCTGGGAGTTTGGCGACGGCGCGCGCACCCACCTGCCGGTGCCTACCCGCAGTTATGCCGAAGGGGGCACGTACCCGGTCAGCCTCGTGGTCACCAGCTCGTATGGTTGCGTGGATTCTGCCAAGGGAACGGTCACCATTCCCCATGCGCCGGACATTGACTTAACCGCAGCCCTGGCCTGCCTCAACGAGCCCACCGCGTTCAGCGACAACGCTGAAGTGACGGCCTCCACCATAACCGGCTGGTTCTGGGATTTTGGCGACGGTTTTACAGCCACGGGCAATCCGGTCACGCATACGTATGGCGAAACGGGGCTGTACACGCTGCAACTGGTGGTGGGAGCCGCCAACGGTTGTTCGTCAGACACCACGCTGGACATTGTCATTCGCGGGCCGACGCTGGCTGAAATTTTGCCGGGCGACACCATTTGCCAGGACGAAACGCTAGCGCTGGAAGCTGCCGGTGGCTTCTTTTATGCCTGGACACCCGCTACCGGACTGAGCGATCCGGGCATTTACAATCCACTGGCCAGTCCGGAGAGCACAACAACGTATGTGGTGGAAGTGGGCGATGGCTGCACCGCTGATACCGCGCAACTCACGGTTTTTGTGCTGCCTGCGCCGGATGCGCAAGCCTGGCCGGATACCAGCATTCTGCGCGGCCAAACCGTGCAATTGTTGGCCAGTGGCGGGGTAAACTACGCCTGGTTCCCCCTGGACAGCCTCAGCGATGCGGCCATTGCCGCCCCTATTGCCCAGCCGACCACCAGCACCTGGTACACGGTTTATGTAACCGCCGAAAACGGCTGTGGGCGTTTTGATTCGGTCTTTATCGAGGTATTGGACCGCTGTGCAGGCCTTGTGTTGCCCAATGCGTTCACCCCGGATGGCGATGGCCGCAACGACCATTTCCGAATTCAACCCATCGGCGATGACCAGTTAACGGAGTTGATTGTGTTTAACCGCTGGGGGGAACAGGTGTTTCAGAGCGCCAACCCTGAAATTGGCTGGGACGGGACGTATCGCGGTAAACCGCAACCGCTTGGCGTGTACCTTTACGTGTTGCGCTTTGTCTGCGATGGAGCGGATTTTCAAAAAGCCGGCACAGTAACGCTTTTGCGATGAGGCTAATTCAATCGTTAAAACGGGCAGTTTTCCTGGGGCTGGTGTTGCTTGCAGGCAGCCAGGCTCGCGGGGCTCACCTGATCGGGGGCGAGTTGAATTACACCTGCCTCAATGATTCCACGTATGTCATTGACATGGTGATTTACCGCGATTGCGCGGCATTTGGCGCTGGTTTTGACAGCCCGGCTTTCATTTTTGTTTACAATGCTGCCGGGGTTTACCAAACCTATTTGCAGCTTACGGCCCCCACCATCACCTCCCTGCCGGTGAGCAGCGGCAACCCATGCCTGACGGTCCCGCCGGGCATTTGCGTGGAGAAGGGCGAGTACAGCGGCACGTTTTACCTCCCGCCCCTTCCGGGTGGGTACACCTTGGTGTACCAACGCTGCTGCCGCAACGCCACCATAGATAACCTTATTGATCCTGCGGGCACGGGCAGCAGCTACGTGGAGACCATTCCCCCGGTAGCTTCCGCGGTGTGCAACAGTTCGCCGGTGTTCAACAATTTTCCACCCATCCTGCTTTGCGCAGGAGAGCCCATTTTCTTTGATCACAGCGCCACCGATCTTGACGGAGATTCGCTGGTGTACTCCCTGTGTGCGCCCTTCTCCGGAGCTACGTCATTTTGCCCGGCTCCCATGGGTCCGTTAACGGGGGGCGGTTGCCCCCCCATTCCCCCTTCCCCCCCCTACGCGCCCATTACCTACCTGCCCATCTTTACAGCCCTCAGCCCGCTTCCCGGCACCCCCGGGCTCAGCATTGACCCGCTAAGCGGCCTGTTGACGGGTACCCCGGATGTTCCGGGTCAGTACGTGGTGGGCGTATGCGTTCAGGAATACCGGGCCGGGGTGCTGCTCAACACGCACACCCGCGACTTTCAGTTCAACGTGGCGGAATGCGACCCGCTGGTTTTGGCCTCCATTCCCGATTTCATCTTGAATTGCGAGGACCGAACCGTCATTTTTGACAACAGCAGCTCTATCGGCGACTTCTGGTTTTGGGATTTTGGCGTGCCCGGGCTCAGCACGGATACTTCTTCGGCTTACGAGCCTGCACCTTTTATTTACCCGGACTCGGGGGTCTACACGCTGATGCTCATTGCCAATCCGGGGTTTCTCTGCTCGGATACCGCGTTTGCCACGGTGGGTATTTTTCCGGCCCTGATTGGAGGTTGGACGTTCAGCGCTGGCTGCTCCGGAACTCCTGTTGTTTTTACCGACACTTCCGTCAGTACCGAGGCCGGCGAAATTGACAGTTGGAGTTGGACATTTGGCGATGGCAGCGGCAGCAACGAACAAAATCCGGTTCACCAATACGAAGATGGGGGTAGCTATACCGTCACCCTGATCGTGGGCACCAGTCCGGGTTGCATCGATACCATTACGCAAATTGTCAACATAGACCCCGGACCGGATGCCATTTTTACGGTAGCGGATCACTGCCAGGACGAGGTAGCGCTTTTTGAAAACCTCAGCACCATTTCAACGGGGACCATTACTGACTGGTTCTGGAATTTTGGCAACGGCGAAAGCAGCTCGGAGGAGTCGCCGGTGTATCCCTACCCGGCAGCGGGTACGTATTGGGTTACGCTCATTGCGGAATCGGCCAACGGCTGCCAGGACAGCACTTCGCAGGAATTGGTGGTGGGCTATGTGCCGCCGGCAGACGCGGGGCTGAATGATACCGTTGAACTTGGCATGCTCTACCCACTGAATGGCGCTGGCGGTGGCTCGTACCTGTGGAGCCCTTCGACCTACCTGGACGACCCAACGGCCGAAGACCCCGTTTTTACCGCCACAGAAACCACCACCTTTACGGTAGTGGTCACCAGTCCGGACGGTTGCGTGGTAACGGATAGCGTAACCATTGTTGTGGTTTTTATTGAGCATTGCCCGGGCTTTTTGCTGCCAAATGCCTTTACCCCTGACGCCGATGGTCGCAACGATGTTTTCCGGGTGCGGACGTTTGGCGAGGACGAACTGACCGAATTGATTGTGTTCAATCGCTGGGGCGAAAAGGTATTTGAAACGGACGATCCGGGTATCGGATGGGATGGAACGTACCGCGGTAAACCTCAGCCATTGGGTGCTTACCTGTATGTGTTGCGCAATGTTTGCAGAGGTCAGAATTTTGAACAAACCGGTACGATAACGCTTTTGCGATGAAGCAGTTTTTTCGCCCATTAACGGCGTTTTTTCTGGTGTTGATGCTGGTGGCAGGGAGCCAAATTCGCGCAGCGCACCTCATTGGGGGCGAATTGAATTATACGTGCATCAACGATTCTACCTACCGCATTGACTTGGTTATTTACCGCGATTGCGCTGGTTTTGGTGCGGGCTTCGACAACCCGGCCTACATTTTTGTGTACGATGCAGCCGGGGTGTACCAAACCTTTCTGCAACTCACTGCACCCAGCATTACGCTCTTGCCGGTTACCAGCGACAATCCCTGTTTGAGCATTCCCCCGGGCATTTGCGTGGAAAGAGGCGTTTACACCGGGGTCTTTTTTCTGCCCCCCAATCCCGATGGCTATAGCCTGGTGTACCAGCGCTGTTGCCGCAACGGCACCATTGATAATCTTATCGATCCCGGAGGTACGGGAAGTTCGTATATAGAAACCATTCCTCCTTTTGCAGACGCAACTTGCAACAGTTCGCCGGTGTTCAACAATTTTCCGCCCATTGTGCTCTGTGCCGATGAGCCGATTGGCTTTGACCACAGCGCCACGGATCTGGATGGCGATTCGCTGGTTTACTCGCTTTGTGCCCCCTTTTCCGGCGCCACCGCTTTTTGTCCCTTTCCATCCGGTCCCTTTTCAGCGCCCGGTTGCCCGGACGAACCCCCCTCCCCCCCATACCCGCCCATCGACTACCTGGCGGCTTTCTCGGCCCTCAACCCATTGCCCGGTGCACCGGGCCTCAGCATTGACCCGGTTACCGGCCTGTTAACCGGCACGCCTATTGTGCCCGGCCAATACGTGGTTGGCGTTTGCGCGGAGGAATACCGGGACGGGGTGCTGATCAACACGCACGTCCGCGATTTTCAGTTTAATGTGGCGGATTGCGAGCCGCTGGTAGTGGCCTCGATTCCTGATTTCATCCTGGACTGCGAAGACCGGACCATTAGTTTTGACAACAGCAGCTCCGGAGCCGACCTCTGGTTCTGGGATTTTGGGGTGCCCGGCCTGACCTCGGACACCTCATCGGCGTTTGAACCCACGCCTTTTACTTACCCGGATACCGGTACCTACATCCTGACGCTGATCGCCAATCCGGGCTTTGTCTGTGCCGATACCGCGGTGGCCACCGTCGCCATTTACCCGACGCTGATCGGAGGCTGGACGTTCAATGCGGGCTGTTCCGGGCTGCCGGTGGTGTTTACCGATACGTCTGTGAGCACGCTGGCCGGGGTTATTGACAGCTGGGTTTGGACCTTTGGCGACGGTGCGGGCAGCAGCGACCAAAATCCTGTTTACCAATATGATGATGGGGGAAATTACACCGTCACGCTGATCGTCGGTACCAGCAGGGGCTGCCTGGATACCATTGTGCAAGTGGTCAATGTGGCCCCTGGGCCGGACGCCAGTTTTGCCGTAGCCGACCTTTGCCAGGACGAAACGGCGTTGTTTGACAACCAAACCACTATTTCGTCCGGTACAATAATCGCATGGCTCTGGGATTTTGGCAATGGCGAAACAAGCGACGAGGAATCGCCAGCCTACCAATACCCGGAGGCTGGCACGTATGTGGTTACGCTCATTGCAGAATCAGCCAATGGCTGCCTGGACACCGCTTTTCAGGAGCTGCTGGTGGGTTTTGTGCCGCTGGCGGATGCCGGTCCCGGTGCTACGGTGGATTACCTGACGCTCTATACGTTGAATGGCTCTGGCGGTGGCTCGTACCTGTGGAGCCCTTCGACCTACCTGGATGACCCAACCACTGAGGACCCCGTTTTCACGGCCTGGGAGACCACCACCTTTACCGTAGTGGTTACCAGTGCGGACAGCTGCTCGGTTTTGGACACCGTCACCGTTTTTGTGTTGCCCAAGACTGTTGTGGATATACCCAATGCCTTTTCGCCCAATGCAGACGGCGCCAACGACTGGTTGCTTTTACTGGTCAACGACGTAGCAGAACTTTACTATTTCCGTATTTATAACCGATGGGGGCAGTTGCTCTTTGAAACGCAAGATCTTCAGCAAGGCTGGGACGGCACCTTCAACGGCAAGGAACAAGAAGTGGGAACCTATGTCTATACGGTGAGTGTGCTCGGCGAAGAGGGCGATCAAATAGACAAACGGGGCACGGTAGTTTTAGTGCGTTGAGGGCGTTTAAAGGGGCGAGACGGCTTTTCGCCCGAAAAATTAAGGATTTGGACTGCCTGTAATATCTTTGTCCCGATTTTATACCGGATCACCTTATCGGTTTACGACTTGCGGCTGTTTTACCCTCTGCTTTTCACCTGCTTGTTCTGGGGTTCGTCCTGCGGACCCGGAAATCAATCGAGCGCACCGACCTTACCCAAAAGGCCGTTGGAACTGCCCGATCCCGGCGAAAACGTGTTGGGTTTACAGGTGTACAAGACGCATTGCAAACTTTGTCATGGACTGGACGGGCAAATGGGTGGCAGTGGAGCGGCAAACTTAGCCATGTCGCTGCTGACCGAAGAAGAGGCCCATACTGTTGTTGCCAAAGGCCGAAATTTAATGGCCGCCTACGAAAACAAACTCAGCCCCGAAGAATTGAATGCGGTGGTGCAGTACATACAACTATTTAAAGCCAATTAATTATAATTATGACTACGTATCGTGTACTTGGATTGATGTCTGGTAGTTCCATGGATGGCCTGGACATCGCTTATTGCATTCTCAGTGTGGATGAAGAAGGCAATTGGTCCTACAAAATTGAGAAGGCAGAATGCCTGGAATACCCTCGCAAGTGGCACCTCCGGCTGGCTAACCTCACCATGCAGAATGCTATTACGTATATTAAAACACATACGTACTTTGGTCATTATACGGGGGAATTGGTGAACGCGTTTTTGGCAAAGCACGGGCTCGAAGGCCAGGTGGATTTCATTGCCAGTCACGGCCAAACCATTTTCCACCAGCCTGAAAACAAACTCACCAGCCAGATTGGCGACGGTGCTGCTATCGCTGCAGTGACCAACCTGCCGGTGGTCAGCAATTTCCGCACTACGGACGTAGCGCTGGGCGGCCAGGGTGCACCCATTGTGCCCATTGGGGATATGTTGTTGTTCCCCGCCTTCCGTTTTTGCCTGAACCTGGGCGGCATAGCAAACCTTACGGTTAATCTGGGCGGCGGCAAAATGGCCGGCTACGATCTGGCAGCAGCCAACCTGGTGCTCAACAAATTGGTGGAGCCTTTAGGGGTTGACTTTGACAACGGCGGGGCCAATGCCCGCGCCGGCCATGTGGACACCCGTTTGCTGGAAGAACTGGATCGTTCCTGGTACTACAAAAAAGAGCCGCCCAAAACGCTTGGCGGTGGCTGGGTGCGCAAAGTGCTGATGCCAACGTTCCGCCATTACCGCATTTCAACCGAAGATAAACTTCGCACGTACGTAGAGCATTTGGTGGGTCAGATTCACCGCGACATCGCACAGTGCTGCGAAGATTACCAGCTCGGTGATCCCGCCGATCAGAAAGTATTGGTTACCGGTGGCGGTGTCTTCAACGATTTCTTGCTGGAAAGGCTCAAGGACACGGCTGACGCCGAGATCATCGTGCCCGACGAAACCCTGATCAAGTTCAAAGAGGCGCTCATTATGGGATTGATTGGCTGCTTGCGCTGGCGCAACGAAACCAACATCCTGTCGAGCGTTACCGGTGCTACCCGTGACAGCATCGGCGGCGAAATCTACGCTTGAAGCCGCTCGCGCAGCTTCCCGCAACTGCTGCAGCATGATGAATCTGGTAACCGGCGCCAGCGGTTTTCTCGGCTCCTACCTGGCCCGGACCCTTCTGGCCAACGGCGAGCAGGTTCGCGCATTGCGGCGGCCCGGCAGCGACCTTCGCCTGTTGGGCGATGATGCCTCCCGCATCGAGTGGGTAGAAACGGACTTGTTGGATCCGCTTGGTCTTGAGGAAGCCGTTCAGGGTGTTTCCACTGTTTACCATGCTGCTGCCGTGGTTTCCTTTAAAACCGGCGACCGCGATGCCATGCGCCGGGTCAATGCCGAAGGCACCGCCACACTCGTCAATGCCTGCCTGGATGCGGGTGTTGGCACGCTGGTGCATGTGTCATCAGTAGCAGCAATAGGTCGAAAGGCCGGGGTGCCTCTGCTCAACGAAAGCATCCCCTGGGAACTGAACAAGCATTCAACGAAGTATGCGCTATCCAAGCACCTGGCCGAGCGCGAGGCCTGGCGCGGCTGGGCCGAGGGCCTGACCACGGTGGTCGTCAACCCGGGTACAATCATCGGTGCTGGCTTTTGGAACCAGGGCACCGCCCGCTTTTTTGCACGCGCCGACGAAGGCTTGCGATTTTACACGCGCGGCGGCACCGGATTTGTGGATGTGCGCGATGTGGCCGCAGCCTGCCTGCTCGCCGTTCGAAAAGGCATGCGCGGCGAACGCTACATTCTGGTGGGCGAAAACGAAAGCTACCGTGCGCTGTTTTCCGGCATTTGCCGGGCGCTGGACAAGCCCGAACCGGCTTACGAGGCCGGTCCCTGGCTGTTGGGCGCGCTTTGGCGCTGGGAGGCCCTCAAAGGGGGCATAACCCGCAAACCCCCTGACCTTACCCGCGAGAACGCCCGAATCATCGGGTCTTTTTACCGCTACGATAACCAAAAATTTGTGCAAGCCAGCGGCATGCGTTACCGGACCCTGCAAACCAGCATTACGGATACCGCTGCCGCTTACCGTCTAAGCCGCCAGGCAAGTCTGCCCTACGGTCTGCTGGCGCCTGATCTGCTGCCCTGACCCACTGCCTCCCGATCTCCTGCCGCCCCACCCACCGCCACCCAAATCGCAGCCCTGACCCGTGAAAGCCATTCGCCACCTGTTTTTTGACCTGGACAATACGCTCTGGGACTTTACCCGCAACTCGGCCAGCGTTTTGGAGGAATTGCACGCGCGCTTTTCGCTGGCTAACGTCGGCATCCCGACGGCAGCGGCATTCGTGGAGCGCTACGAAGTGCACAACGAACAGGCCTGGAAAATGTACCGCGAAGGGCAGCTGGACCATGAGCGGCTTCGCTGGGAGCGCTACTGGCGCACGCTCGCTGATTTTGGCTGCGACAACCGGAAATTGGCCATCGAGCTCAGCGGGGCTTATTTAGAAACGCTTGCCGCGCAGAAGCTGCTCATGCCCGGCGCGCGGCAGCTCATTCAACAGTTGCACGGCCAATACCCGCTGCACATTGTGACCAACGGATTCGAAGAGGTACAACACAACAAGCTGAAATACAGCGGCTTAGATGCGTATTTTCTCAGCGTCACCACGGCGGAAGGGGCCGGAGTCGCTAAGCCAGATCCGAGAATCTTCCGCAGTGCCTTGGCCGTCGCCGGCGCGCTGCCCGAAGAAAGCCTTTACATCGGCGATCATGCAACTACCGATTCCAGTGCGCTTGCAGTGGGGATGCACTTTCTGTGGTACCACCCAGGGCATGACGGCGGTAACCCCGAATTCGACCCAAAAAAAACAGGTCCTGAAGCGGGGTTAACCGTTCTTCAGGACCTGTTAGACTTACCATCCTGGCTCAACCTAGGGTATTTCTAAAAACCCCAGAGCCACAGACAGACTTAGTTGGGGTTTTTGGGCGCAGCAGCGGCGGCATGGCTACCACTGGCACAGCAAGCGGGCTTAGCAGCACCCGCGGAGGCCGAGGCAGCACCTGCGGAGGCCGAGGCAGCACCTGCACCGCAAGAAGCAGCTTTAGCAGCTTCGGCTTCTTTACCGGAGCAGGCAGCAGCGGATGCACTGGCTCCTTTCTTGCTGCAGCAGGATTTGCCAGCTGGAACCGGGGCTGCTTTGGTATCAGCGGCAGATGCGGGAGTTGACGTGCTTTCTACGCTGATGACTTCATAGCCATTTTCCGTTTGTTGCAACGCAATTTTGGTGGTGCCGGCAGTAGTAGCTTCTGCGTTGGATTGGGCAAAAGTCGCGGTGGCGCTGATGGCTAAAGCGAAAAGAAAGCTGCTGAGTCGTTTCATAGAAAAGTGTTAGTTATGATTTGAGATTGGGCCTGAACCCAAAAAATGCCCAAGATGGGCAACGATCGAATAAGCAAGATACACCCTTTCCGAACATCAGGCAAGATGCGCGATGACGGTTTTTCCGCCTTTTACCTTTTGGCCAATGGCCACCTCAATTTTGGCGTCCAGAGGCAGGTAAAGGTCCACGCGCGACCCAAACTTGATGAATCCCAGCTCGGAACCCTGCGCCACCTCATCGCCCTCATCCAGGTAGGACACAATGCGCCGGGCCACTTTGCCCGCAATCTGCCGCACAAGAACCTCTATCTGATCTTCGTTTTCGATGACAATGGTCGTGCGTTCATTGCTCGTTGAAGACTTTGGGTGCCAGGCCAGTAAATAACGTCCCGGATGGTATTTGAAGTACTTAACCTGCCCGCCAATCGGGTTGCGGTTAACGTGCACGTTCTTGATGGACATGAACACCGAAACCTGCAGACGCTTGTCCTGAAAGTATTCCGGCTCTTCCACCTCTTCCACCACTACCACCTTTCCGTCGGCCGGTGCAATAACGGCGGAACCGTGCAAGTACAGCTCGCGGCTCGGGTTGCGAAAAAACAAGGCTGTACCCACTATGCCCAAAAAAGAGGCAACCAGCACCACGGCATGCAGCACCGCAGCCTCCGGCAGCGCATAGCGCACTACGGCATTTGCTGCCAGCAGCAACACCAGGAACGTCAGCACAATGCTTTTGCCCTCTTTGTGAATTTTTACAATCATAACTGGGTTAAACCATCGGATGAACCGAACCACAAAAATACAACAATTGCTCCCGATACGGGAAGCTGCCATTTTGGCAGACGGCCCTTTCTCGGTGTAGTTCGAAGGGTCTTCGTATCCAGAGCTACCTCATTATACGGATAACAACTGGTTTTGGCTGCAGGTTCTGATGGCAAAGAGCCAAAGCTCAAAGATTCTGCGTTCAAGAGCTCCGTTATTGGTGTTCGCTGCACTAGTCCAGGGGCTTGGTAGTTAAAAAAGGTGGATAACTACCATAAAAAAATTCAATTATTTTGAAAGATGAGTTGCAACTGAAATAGGTTTAGTTACCTTTGAGTAATTATGTATAAAACAATACTTTATTTATTGCCTGCTTGTTCTTCTAAGCTTAGGAGCCAAAGCTCAATACACTGGTTATCTGCCTATGCTGGAAATGGGTAAGAGTTGGCAAGTAGTAACTGCTAACTTTGAATACACAGAATGTTTACAAGGTCCTCAATTAATCCAGAACGATCGCTACAGGGCTGATACCCTTGTTTTTTGGGGGGGTAAAGATTATTATTTATTAAGAACAGGTCGTGGTACACAGATTCATTTAAGATAAGATACGTTGAGCCGAAGGTTGTATCAGATTGTGCGGGAAGATTGTAATACTCCCCAAAGCTTGGACCAAAAGGTCTTGTTGTTAAGCTAATCTCATTGGTGATCAAGCAGCGGTTTTGATCATGGAGTTTCGGTACGCTTCTTCCGGTTTTAGTCCAGTGGTATGATGCCGTTTTTGATGGTA
>WGOA01000074.1 GCA_016124275.1 Bacteroidota bacterium | reverse complement strand
GCCCGGCGTTGACGCGCATTTCCCCCGGGTCTGACGCCCGTCATGGAGCCGCCGCCGCAAGCCGGCCATTTTTGCTCCCGTGTCCGTTTCTGTGCGTGCTTCCGCGCTACCCCCGTCAAAACCAGCGGATCAGACCCTCCGCGGCCAGGCTTGCGCCCATTGCGGCGACCCCTGCGATGCGCGTCCGCTGCTGCTGGAAGACAAGGCCTTCTGTTGCAGCGGCTGCCGAACCGCCTTCCAGCTCATTCACGAATTGGGGCTGGAAGACTATTATGCGCTCAACGAGCGCCCGGGTGCGCCCGTGCGGCAAACGGCAAAGGACTACAGCTGGATGGATGACCCGGTTTTGGGAGCGCGTCTGTTGCGCTTTCGCAGTAGCTCGCGCGCGGTGGTGCAATTCAGGCTGCCCGCCATTCACTGCTCGTCGTGCGTTTGGCTGTTGGAGCGCATGCCGCAATTTGTACCGGGTGTGCTCGAAGCCAGGGTTCATTTTGGGCGTCGTGAACTGGAGCTGCATTACCATCCGGAACAACTGGCCCTGTCTGCGCTGGCGGTTCAGCTGCAGCGAATTGGCTATGCGCCCGACATCAACCGCGCTGATCTGGACGGCAAACAGAAGCGAAACAAATCCAACGATCCGCTGATCAAGCGGCTCGGCGTGGCCGGCTTTTGCGCCGGGAACATCATGTTGCTGAGTTTCCCGGACTACCTGGACTGGGATCCGGCCAGCGCCGGACCCATGTGGGACCTGGTGATTTGGCTGAAAATAGGCTTGTCGCTGCCCATTCTGTTTTATTCGGGCTCTGTTTACTGGAAATCGGCGTGGCTGGCGCTGCGCAGGGGTGTGCCTTCGGTGGACATCCCCATCGCGCTGGGCATGGCGGCGCTGACCGTGCGCAGTTTTTACGACATTATCGCCGGAACCGGTCCCGGCTACCTGGATTCGCTGGCCGGCCTGATCTTTTTTCTGCTCATCGGTCGCTGGTTTCAGGACCGGATCTACGGATTTCTCTCGTTTCAACGCGATTACAAGTCGTTTTTCCCTGCTGCGGTGCTCAAAGTGGAGGGCCAGACCCGACGCCCTGTGGTGCCCGACGAACTGTTGCCCGGCGACGTGATGTTCATTCGCCCGGGCGAAATCATTCCTGCCGACGGCGTGCTTCTGGGTCCCGCCCGCCTGGATTACCATTTTATTACGGGCGAATCGGAGCCGGAAATTCTGGCAACATCAGCACGTGTTTACGGCGGTGCGCGCGTGCTGGAAAGCCCGGTGGAAGTGCAGGTGGAAAAGGCCCTGGCCAGCAGCTACCTGGCCTCGCTTTGGGACCGTGATGCCCTGCGCGGGCAATCGCAGCGGCAGGCCCGCATGACGCGCATCACCGATCGCTTTAGCCGGGCCTTTACGCCCTTTGTGATTGCGCTCGCCGCGCTGGCCACCGCGTTTTGGTGGCCTGCCGGCCCTGCGCGCGCCCTGGAAATCCTGACCGCGGTGTTGATTGTGGCTTGTCCCTGCGGGCTGGCGCTGGCCGCGCCTTTCGCGCTGGGCCACGCTTTGCGCTTTTTGGACGGCGCCGGGCTGCACCTGCGCGACACCGGCGCGCTCGAGCGCCTGGCGAGGCTGGACACCCTGGTTTTTGACAAAACGGGTACGCTGACGGCACCCGGACAGGGTTTGTTGCGCTATGAGGGCCGGGAACTCAAGCCTGACGAGCGCGCCGCAGTGGCCGCGGTGGCGGCTTGTTCGGCGCATCCTTTGTCGGTGCGCATTGCGGGGGAATGGGGGGACGTGCTGCTCCCGACAGCGTCCGACGTTCGCGAGGAGGCGGGGGCGGGGGTGAGCGGCAGCGCGGGCCAGTATCGCGTGCGGATTGGTTCGGCGGTTTTTGCGGGGTACGGGTCCGGCAGAGCGAATTCGTCTGCCCCACACCGAGACAACCCTTCAGCCCGCGGCGTATACCTTGCCCTGAACGGCGATTTACCCGGCCGCCTGGTGCTGGAACCCGCCCTGCGCAGCGGCGCGCGAGCGGCGCTGCAAGGGGTGATGCAAGCGCGCAAAGGTGCTGTGCCGCGCTACAGCCTGGAGTTGCTCAGCGGCGATAAGGCCATGGAGCAAGAACACATGCGCGCGCTCTTTCCGCAAGGGGCCGTCCTTCGTTTTGGCGTTTCACCGTTTGAGAAATTGGAGCGCGTCGAGGCCTTGCAGGCTGAAGGGCACCATGTGGGCATGTTCGGCGACGGGCTTAACGACGCGGGAGCGCTGGCTGCAGCCGATGTCGGGCTTGCTGTGGCCGACGACCTCAGCGGGTATTTTCCCGCCGCTGATGGGGTTTTGCACGCCCGGTCGCTGGGGCGTTTACCGGCGCTTTTGAGCTATGGCCCACTCCATGCGCGCCGCCGTTTGGACGGCCATTGGGGTGTCCATGGCCTACAATGTGGTGGGGTTGTCGTTTGCAGTCTCGGGGTTGCTGACGCCGCTGGTGGCGGCCATTCTGATGCCGCTTAGCTCGCTGACGGTGGTGGTGGTTGGCCTCAGCCTGGCGTGGCTGCGCGCCCGGCAAGCGGGGTTGACTGCCGTGGAAAGCCAGCAAGGCCCTTCGCCCGAAAGGCCCAACCCCATGAGGCCTGACCCCGGCCAGCCTGACCCCGAAACCGGAGGCATGACGATCCTCACACCGGCCATTGACCGGCGTCCTGTTTAGCGGGTGGGCAGCGGTTCTAACTTGCCGCCGCTGAGCAGCCTGGCCAAATGACCAGTTCCGCGCAGCCTAAAAACCAATGAGCGTTATCGTCCTTTTGATTGTGGCCAGCCTTGCTGTTGCAGCGGGCTTTTTGGGCTTGTTTCTATGGGCGGTTAAAGACGGACAATACGATGATGACACCACACCAGCCATCCGAATCCTCTTCGATGACGACAAGCGACGCAAGCGCCGCAGCTCGTCAAGCGGTCCCGTCGGACCGCCCGATGGAGACGTTCGCCTATGACAACAAAATCGTTCTGGCCTTTGCCTACGCCACCATTCTGTGGGGCTTAGTGGGCATGCTGGTGGGGTTAATTGTTGCCATCAAGCTTGTTGCGCCCGATTTTCTGGGCTTTATCCCCGAGTTGAGCTACGGCCGCTTGCGACCCCTGCACACCAACGCGGTGATTTTCGCTTTTGTGGGCAACGGCACTTTCATGGGGGTGTATTACTCCTTGCAGCGCTTGCTGAAAACGCGGCTCTGGAACAACACCCTTACCTGGTTCCATTTCTGGGGCTGGCAAATGATCATTGTTTCGGCGGCCTTAACGCTGCCTCTGGGGTTGACCACTTCCAAGGAATAAGCGGAATTGGAATGGCCCATTGACATTGCCATCGCGGTCATCTGGCTGGCCTTCGGGGCCAACCTGATTGGCACTATTCTCAAACGACGCGAGCGCCATTTCTATGTGGCTATCTGGTTTTACATCGCCACGTTCGTCACGGTTACCGTGTTGCACGTGGTCAACTCCATGGAATTGCCGGTGGGCTTATTCAAGAGCTATCCGGTCTATGCCGGGGTGCAGGACGCGCTGGTGCAGTGGTGGTACGGGCACAATGCCGTGGCGTTTTTTCTTACCACGCCTTACCTGGGACTGATATACTACTTCATTCCCAAAGCGGCCAATCGCCCGGTGTATTCCTACCGGCTCTCCATCATTCACTTTTGGGCGCTGATTTTTATTTACATCTGGGCCGGTCCGCACCACTTGTTGTACACGGCGCTGCCGGATTGGGCACAATCGCTGGGTACGGTGTTTTCGCTGATGCTCATTGCGCCGTCCTGGGGCGGTATGTTGAATGGCCTGTTGACGCTGCGCGGCGCCTGGGACAAAGTGCGCGGCAGTGCTACGCTCAAGTTTATGGTGGTGGCGGTGACCGCTTACGGCATGTCCACGTTTGAGGGGCCGATGATGTCCTTAAAGAGCGTCAATGCTGTCACGCACTATACGGACTGGACCATTGCCCACGTGCACATCGGAGCGTTGGGCTGGAACGGTTTCCTCACGTTCGGGATCTTGTACTGGCTCATTCCCCGGATGTTCCAGACCAAATTGTACAGCGAAAAGTGGGCCAACGCGCACTTCTGGATGGGCACCTTGGGCATTGCCTTCTACGCCATTCCGCTGTATTGGGCAGGCTTTACCCAGCACTTTATGTGGAAGGAGTTCACGGCTGACGGCTTCCTGGCCTACCCGAACTTTTTGGAAACGGTCACGCAAATCATTCCCATGTACCTGCTTCGCGCAGTTGGGGGTGGCCTCTACATCGTGGGCATGTTGCTGATGGTTTGGAACCTGGTGAAAACCATTCGCCTGGGCAGCTTCCTGGCCAATGAAGAGGCCAGTGCTCCTGCTTTGGTCGGCCCGCCGGCTCCTGCCCGCGAAGGCGAAAACTGGCACCGCTGGATTGAGCGCCGACCCATTCAGATGGTGCTGGCATCCACCGTGTTGATTCTGATCGGCGGTTTGGTGGAGTTCATCCCCACGGCCACCATCAAGAGCAACATACCCACGCTGGCTTCTGTGATGCCCTATACCCCGCTGGAACTGCAAGGCAGGGACGTTTACATCGCCGAGGGTTGCAACAACTGCCACTCGCAGATGATCCGGCCTTTCCGCTGGGAAACGGAGCGCTACGGCGAATACTCCAAGGCCGGCGAGTTTGTGTACGATCACCCCTTCCTCTGGGGTTCAAAACGCACCGGACCAGACCTGGCGCGGGAAGGGTACGTGAATGGAAAAATGTACAAGCCCGATTCCTGGCACTACAACCACATGTACGAGCCCAGAAGTACTTCGCCGGGTTCCATCATGCCAGCCTACCCCTGGTTGTACAAAGAAGGCAGTTTGGACACTACCAGCACAGTCGCCAAAATCAAGGCCATGCGCAAGCTGGGCGTGCCCTATCCAGAAGGCTATGAAAACATCGCCGCAGCAGATTTGCGCAAGCAGGCTCAACAAATTGCGAAGGGCTTGCAGGACGGCGGGCTGGAGGCCTCTCCGAATACAGACATCATCGCGCTGATCGCCTACATGCAGCGGCTCGGCGTGGACATTATGAAAGATCCGGAAGTGCTCGCCATCCCAACTTCTCAACCTTAACCGCTCTCCTATCATGTACAAGGAAATCCTGAGAACCATGAACACGGAGGCGTTTATGGCCTCGCTGGCCCTGATCGTCTTCTTCACCTTTTTCGTGCTGGTGCTCTTTGATGCCTGGCGGAAAAGCCGCGAGGAGGTGGAGCATCTGGAGCAATTGCCCCTGGATGGAGGAGAGACGGCGCCGGACGCAAAGGCTGCGGCGCAAGCCAACGCCTAAATTCCATAAGAATACTTATTCGCTGATCCAGAATACCCACGATCGATGAAGCGCATTTTCTTGCTATTTACCAGTTCACTGCCTGTGTTGACCACCACGGCGGCAACCGGTGAGGTTTACGACATCCCTTATTTTGACTGGTACCTGGGCATCGTTGTCCTTGCCGCTGCCGTCATTGCCTGGGCGTTTTACGCGCTGTTCAAATTGACGCGCTACCTGGATACAGAATTGACGACGGCACGTCAAAAGCTGGACGGTACCTGGGTGGAACCGTTGCCTGTTGTAGAAGAAGAGCCAGAGCCTGCTTTGAGCAACAAAGAAGAGCGATCCCTGATGGATTTGCTCCAAAAGTCAGTGCCGATTGAACACGAGGCGGCCATCACGCTGGACCATAATTACGACGGCATTCGCGAGCTGGACAACGACCTTCCCCCGTGGTGGACGGGGTTATTTGCGGTGACTTCCATTTTTGCCGTGGTGTACATGGCGCATTTTCATGTATTGAAGACCGGAGATTCTTCCGTTGAGAAGTACGAGAAAGCAGTGCTGTTGGCCGAAGTCCAAAAAGAAGAACGGCTGTCTTCAGCCGGCGATGCGCTCAACGCCAGCACCGTAACCGTTTTGGACGATCCGGGCAGTTTGTCGGCGGGCAAGGCCATTTACCTGCAGAATTGCATGACGTGCCACGGCGCTGAAGGCCAGGGTTTGGCTGGTGCCGGTCCAAACTTCACAGACCCCTACTGGATTCACGGAGGTGCCATCGGCGACCTCTACACGACCATCCGCTATGGAGTACCCGCCAAAGGCATGATCAGTTGGAAAGACCAACTAAACCCTAAACAAATTCAGCAGGTGGCCAGTTACATTTTGTCCATGCAGGGCACCAATCCCGCTGGTGCGCTGCCTCCTCAGGGGGAATTGTACACCCCGGAAGCCCTGGCACCTGCCGATAGCATAGCACCTGCCGATAGCCTAGCACCTCCGATTGTGCCGATGTAATGAGTACACCCACCTCAGAATTTTACGACGACGAGTCTTTCAGGGACCACATTGGCACCGTCAATGCCGACGGCAAGCGAAACTGGATTTACGCCAAGAAACCCACGGGTAAACTCTACCAAGCCCGGACCTGGGTCAGTTGGTTTTTTCTGTTCCTGTTTGTCAGTGCGCCGTTCATTCATATAGGTGGACATCCGCTTTTTCTTTTCAACATTATCGAGCGCCGGTTTGTGGTGTTTGGCGTGCCGTTCTGGACGCAGGACTTTCACCTGTTTGTGCTAGCCTTTTTGACTTTCGTAGTTTTTATTATCCTTTTCACCGTAGTCTTTGGCCGGGTATGGTGCGGCTGGGCTTGTCCGCAGACCATTTTTATGGAAATGGTTTTTCGCAAAATCGAGTACTGGATTGAAGGTGATGCCAACCGCCAGCGAAAGTTGAGCGCACAAGCCTGGGACTCCGAGAAAATTCGCAAGAAAGGCTTGAAGTGGACCGTGTTTGCCGTCATCTCTTACCTGATCGGCAACCTATCCCTTACCTACATTGTGGGGATGGACGAGTGGTTGAGCCTGGTGCAAAACGGTCCAGCTGCCCGGCCGGGCTTGTTCGTTACCACGCTGGCCTTTTCCGCCGTATTCTTTTTGGTGTTCTCCTGGTTCCGCGAGCAGGCCTGCATTGTGGTCTGTCCTTACGGCCGCCTACAGAGCGTTTTGCTGACCCGCGAGTCCATGGTGGTGGCCTATGATTACCTGCGGGGAGAGCCTCGCGGCAAAATCAACAAGAAAGAAGAAGTAGGCAAAAGCCAGGGAGACTGTATTGATTGCCGGTTGTGCGTGCAGGTTTGTCCTACCGGCATTGACATCCGCAACGGCACACAATTGGAATGCGTCAACTGCACAGCCTGCATTGATGCCTGCAACGAGGTCATGGATAAAGTGGAGCGTCCACAGGGCCTGATTCGCGTTACCAGCGAGCAGCAGTTGGCCAGCGGAAAATCCTTTAAGCTGTCGGCACGGGTGTATGCCTACAGTGCTGTGCTGCTGTTGCTCGTGGCGATCTTGTTTTTCGGCATGACCCGTGGCCGGAGTCCGGTGGAGGCCACCATTTTGCGCCAACCTGGTATGCTCTTTCGCGAGTTGGAAGACGGGCGCATCAACAACTTATACAACTACCAGATCGTCAACAAAACCATGCAACCAGTTACGTTGCAGATCCGCTTGGTACAGCCGAACGGCGGTGCGCTGGAAATGATCGGGCAGCCCACCATCCCGCTTGATGGCCAGGAAATTGCCAAGGGCTCTTTTTTTGTGGTGCTTTCTAAAGATCAACTGGAGGGCCGAATGACCAAAATTAGGTTGGAAGTGCTCCGGGGCGACACGCTGGTGGATCAGGTAAAAACGAACTTTTTGGGACCCATACCTGGGTTTAACAAATAAAGGATATCTTCTGCATGAGTCCCGATTCCATAACATTTATTACACTAATACCCGCACTATGAACTGGGGATGGAAAATAGCTGTCGTTTACTCCGCTTTTGTAGTGGGAATGCTCAGCATGGTGGTCACCGCCAGCCGCCAGACCAACGATCTGGTCAGCGAAGATTACTATGCCCGGGAGTTGGCCTATCAGGATCGCATTGACGCGCGGGCCAACAGCCAAAGCTTGCCAGCGCCTATGCAGTTCGAATGGCTTTCAGGGCAGAAGCAACTGCAGTTGCAATTCCCCGCCGCTGCGGCCATGAACACGGCTACCCTTCACCTGTACCGCCCTTCGGACGCCAGCCAGGACCGCAAGTTTTCGCTGCAGGGCAATGCCGATACGCTGGCATCCGTTGACCTGAGCCAGCTGAGTGCAGGTTTCTGGCGGGTGCAACTGGATTGGGAGTCCGGGGGAAGGGCCTACTTCAAAGAAACGACGTTGGTGGTTCCCTGAGCCAAGATCGCTAGACTCGATCTCCAGCCCCCCCCTAAACGTACCATATAAAATGATGTGGATACTCAGCGCCCTGATTACCGGACTGGCCGGGAGCCTGCACTGCCTGGGCATGTGCGGGCCGCTGGTGCTGGGGCTCCATGGGCGGGGTGGCACGGGTCTTCATTCGCGGGTGGCCTACCATCTGGCTCGGGCGCTGGCCTATGCAAGCCTGGGCGCGCTGGTCGGTGCGCTGGGAGCTGGTTTGGCGTTGGCCGGCTGGCAGCGCGGATTGTCTATCGGAGCCGGGTTGCTGGTGCTCTGGATGGGGATGAAGTCGGGCTGGCTGGAGCAACTGCAGGCGCGGTTAACGTCCGATGCTGCGCGCCGGTTGCTGCCTGGCCTTCAACTCGCCCGCAGCACGGCCGGTCTTCCCGGTCAGTTATTGGCGGGCTTTCTCAACGGCTTACTTCCCTGCGGCATGGTCTACGTAGCCTTGGCCGCGGCTGCCTCGTTCGGCGACCCGCTTCGCGGCGCGGCCTTCATGGCGCTTTTTGGTGCCGGAACCTGGCCGGCCATGATCGGGCTTTCGTACGGCAGCGGCTGGCTGGACCGGACCTTGCGCGGCCGGCTGCGGCCCATCATGCAAGGTTGGGTGGTGGTGCTGGGGCTGCTGCTGATCCTCCGCGGTTTTGACCTGGGCATTCCGTACCTCAGCCCGAATTTGCCGGAAAAAGTTGCTGCGGAGACGGAGGCCATTCCCCCGTGCCATTGAAACTGCCCAAGAGCCCGGATTCTGCGTTATGGCTAAGTTGAAAAATCCTCATTTACAGGAGTAAACTCCAGTGCTCCAGTTTGCACATGCCTTTTATCCAGGCTTTTGGGAAGGTTTACAAACCGGCATGTTGGCAGCAAGCCATGTTAACTGAGTCTGAGTCGCTTTATTAAAAAGAAAAACCCGGAAGCTTGAATTTCTTCAGGGGCTCCCGGGAACTATATTTTGCTAATGCAAAGCTATGCAATTTTCCAGAGCTAGGCAATAGCTTTAACGAAATTCAAAAAAGTGAAGTTCAAGGAGTTTGAACGGGTAATGTCAGAACCCAGAATGAGCAGGTATGTTGTTTCCTGTGCGAATAATACAAAGAAGGCAATGACTCTGTATCGCTTAAATTTAAGATTGTCTCAAGAATTATTTACAATAGTTAGTTGTTTTGAGGTGGCTTTGAGAAATGCAATAGATGCACATTATCAGTTAGTAAAAGGTGCGGATTGGTTAAGGGACTCAGCCAGACCTGGAGGCATGTTTAGTAACAGAAAATGCGGTAAAACACCCTATATCATATCTGAAGGTGAGAGAAAGCTGACAACATATACTCACCCGAAACTAGTAGCGGAAATGGATTTTGGCTTTTGGAGATATATGTTTGCCAGACACCAGTTTTTCTATGGCGGACAAGGATTATTAACTATTTTTCCTTCAAAACCAGTAAGTACTGCATCTCACAATTATAATAGTAACTATATTTTTGGCGAGCTTGAAAGAGTAAATTACTTGAGAAACAGATTAGCGCATCATGAACCAGTTTGTTTTCATATCGGGGCAGACGTCAAGAGTACTCTTTATGCAAGGCACAGCTATAATTTAGTATTGCTATTTTTTAGATGGTTGAACATTGATGAGGCAAGTTTATTGTATGGATTGGACCACATAGGCGAAATTTGCGATAGAATTGACAAATTATAATTATACTTATGATCTACTGCCAACATGGTTTAAACGCAAACGGGTTTACTTGACTCGCGTTACGGCCGCCCTTCAGGACGCCTTTGTGGGCTTTGTTGGCAGTTTAGCCGTTTGCGTTTATACCCGCACGTTCACAAATCCCGGCGCCGAATCATCCACCAGCTCAGCCCGAAGAAAACCACTGTCCAGCCGATTTTCATCAGCGAGTTTTCCAGGCCTAAACTGCCCGGGATAAACTCATTGAGGTTCAGGATAGCTGTGGGGTTCGAAAACATTTCGCCCATGTCCACATTGCTGCTGTAAATGACGGCTACCGGCAGCCGATCGGAGATCATGCCGCCGTCTTTGGCTACGCCGGCCAGCAAGCCGCGCAAGATCAATTCCACCGGAAACACCCAGGCAATGAAGGCGAAAATGGCCAGCCCGGTGCGGCGAAACAGGTTGCCTAAAAAGAAGCTGAACGCCATGATGCCCACGGTATGCAAAAAGAAACCGGGGATGTAACCCGCCTTGATCCAGGCGCCGGAATAGTCGGCTTCAAAGGCGTTGAGCATGCCGGCGATGTAGCCGTTGACCACCAACAAAATCATTAACACAGCCGCCAGGACGGCCATCAGCAACAGCTTGCCCGTGACCAGATCGTTGCGGCTTAGCCCATCGATGACGTGTTGGCGAAAGGTGCGGTTGCTGTACTCGTTGGTGGTGATGGTGATCACGATGATCGCCAGCGCGAAACTGAGGAACTCCGCGCCGAAGTAGTACGAAAACCATATCGTTGGGAATTCAAAAAGCTGCTGCCAGTTCTGCAAGAACGGAATGCGTTCCATGGAATAGGGCAGCGCAATGAACGACACTAAGTACAGGCCGATCAGAATCCTGAACGCCCGGTAGGGCTGGATTTTGTTCCATTCAATCCGGAGCAGGCGCATCATGCTTTGGCAGTAATTTCCAGGAAGCTCTCTTCCAACCTCTTTTTGTGTACCCTCAGGTGGCTCAGCACCAACCCTTGATCATACAAGTAGCGGTTCAGCGCGGAGCCGTCGGGTTCGCCGGTCATGGACAACACAATCAGGTTGCCCACCCGTCGACGCTCTGCGGCGGGTTCGTATGCGCTAAGTGCCCGCTCCAGGGCCTCCATGTCGTCGGCTTTCAACTCCACCTGATGTTGGTTGCGCAGAATCTCCATCACCGATCCCTGCGCCAGCAGTTGACCCTGCTTGATGACCGCCACGTGCGTGCAGACTTTTTCTACTTCGTCAAGAATATGGCTGGCCAGCAAAATGGTTTTACCGCGCTTCGCAATTTGGATGATCAGCTCCCGCACTTCGGCGATGCCCTGCGGATCCAGCCCGTTGGTGGGCTCGTCCAGCACCAGCACTTTGGGGTCTGCCAGCAGCGCCGAAGCAATAGCCAGGCGCTGTTTCATGCCGGTCGAAAAGGTCTTGAACGCACTCTCAGCGCGGGCTAGCAAGCCCACCTGCTCCAGGACAATGTCCACGCGGGTGGGGGAACATTCTTTGATCAGGCAGGCAATTTCCAGATTCTTGCGGGCGCTCAGGTAAGGGTAAAAATTTGGCTGCTCCAGCAGCGCACCAATACGCTTTCGCTGCGCGGGTTCCGGGGCCTGCCCGAACCACGAAAAACTCCCGCTGTCCGGCGTCAATATGCCGAGCAGCATGCTGAGCGTGGTGGATTTACCGCTGCCGTTCGGCCCCAGAATACCAAACACGGCGCCATCCGGAACTTCCAGATCAAGGCTTTTCACCGCCTTAATCCGGCCATAGGATTTGGCAAGCGCCTGGGTTTTTAATACGTTTTCCAACAAAGCGAATTTGGCGTGAATCTAATGGTTGTCCGCGCAAATTGGTCAAATTTGCACACTTGGGTCTCTTAATGTCTGTTAATTTCGGTGGAAATGCCTTCTCGCGCTGCGCTGCACACTCCCTTGCTTTCTCGCTGCCAGCCCCTCGGGCTTGAAGCGGGCTGTGACGAAGCAGGCCGCGGTTGTCTGGCCGGGCCCGTTGTGGCGGCAGCTGTAATCCTTCCCCCGGACTTTGATCACCCGCTGCTCCGCGATTCCAAACAATTGGACGCCGCAGCGCGGGCCGAAGCCCGGCAGGTTGTTGAGGCGGAAGCGCTGGCCTGGGCCGTGGCCTTTGTGTCTGCTGAGCAAATTGATCGCATCAACATCCTGCAAGCCTCCATTCTGGCCATGCATCTGGCACTGGATCAGCTCGCGCTTCATCCCGATTTTGTCGCCGTTGACGGCAACCGTTTCCGACCCTGGAAGGAGGTGCCCTACGTAACCCAGGTCAAGGGCGACGCCCGTTTTCGGCACATCGCCGCCGCTTCAATTTTGGCCAAAACCCACCGCGATTCGCATATGGCAGCACTGGACGATCAGTTTCCAGGCTACGGCTGGTTGCATAATAAAGGTTATCCTACCGCAGCCCATCGGCGGGCGATAGCGTTGCTGGGGCCAACGCCAGAACATCGCCGCACTTTTCGCTGGCAGCCCTTGCCCGTTCAGGGGGAGTTGTTTGCGGAGTAAGCGACCGATTGCGTCTGCGGATTTACGCCCGGTCTTTTGGCTGCCCTCTTGAACAGGGTAGAATCTCCCTGCACCGGTGTCCTCATTGATGCACGCGTTGCTGCTGCGAATGACTAACCCGTCAATGTCCCAATTGGCCGATAAGTGTTAGGGCTGCAGCACCCCCATTCGCCTACCTTGCTGTTGCTCGCAGGCCTTGGAATGCCCTCCAAACGCCGTGGCCAAACTCCCGGTCATTTTGAAAATACTAGAAGACTTATACGATCTTGTAGCCGCACTTACATCACAGGAAGTCGAGTATTTCCGGCTGTTTGCGGTCAGTCAACCGGGTGGACCCACGGCTGACCAGGCCACGCTTTTTGAAGCTCTCCTGGACGAAACGCGGCGAAGCTCGGGCCACGTAAACCGCATTCAAGTCGATGAACCTATAGCCGAAGGGCTCTCGCGCGAGTTGCGGCGCAGCCTCCGCTTCCTGTACGATGACCGGGATATCCAGTCACAAATACGCAGCAGAATAGCTGAAGCCCAAGTGCTCCAGGACAAGTGTTTGTTCCATCAAAGCGAGGCCACCCTTCGCAAAGGCCGCGAGCTTACTGCGCATTTTGAACGCTTTTACGAAGCGCTGGAGATTATCAACCTCCAAAAGTCCAGCCTTCAGCACATCTTATCGCTGGAAGAAGCCACGCTGAGGCGCCAGGAACTCGAAGCCGAAGAAGGGGAGGTGTTGAAAGATTTGCACAATTACATGGCCTACCGCAACCTGGCCAAAGAAGTCACAGAAATTTACCGCCGCCCCGAAATGTCAGACGAAGGGAGCCGGCTCGACCTGCTGGAGCGCATCTTTATCCAGCCGTTGCTGCGCGATGAAAAGCTCGCCAAAACCTTCACGGCGCGCTATTACTTTTTGCATTTGCGCAGCACGTATGCCTATTTCCTCGGCGACCTCCCCATGGCCTGGGACCAAAGCACACGCTTGTTGCAACTGCTCCGCCAAAAACCCTTCCTCGTTGACCTATCGCAGGACGGATTCATGGTCACCTATTTCAACAACCTGACACTCACGCTGGAACTCGGCGAATACGATGAATTCGCCAACCGCCTCGAAGAATTCCGCGGCATGCCAACGTCGCTCGTCCGTTTTGAAAGCCCCAAGTTCCGCCAGCGCGTGCTGGAACGCGCCTGTTTTTTGGAAATCAAGTACTTCCTGCACCGCGCTTTGTATGTCGAAGGGCTGCAGCGCACCCAGCGAGTTGCCGACCAACTCCGCGACGGTTCGCTCCGCCCCGACCCTTACTTTGAAGCGCAGTTTTACTTTCTGTTTGCCTACTTCGCCTACCTCAACCGCTTGCCAGACCAGGCCCAAACCTGGATTGACCGCATCCTGGATGTGCCCGAATTCCGCGAAGACGCCCGCGTCAGCGCCCTGGTGTTGCGCCACATCATCGCCTTTGAGCAAGGCGACCGACGTGTCTTTGATCAGGAACTCACCACCACCTTTTTCTTCCTGGAGCACAGCCAGCGCGGCCTGACCGTGGAGCGCACCTTCCTCTTTGCCCTTCACCGCGCTTTCCGCGCCTCCAGCCCCGAGACCGTTCGCGAAAACTTTGTCCTGCTCCGCGAAGAGCTCCAAACCCTGCGCGAGAATCCCTTCGAGAAAAACCACCTCAGCAGCTTCGACACCGTCTGCTGGCTCGACAGCCAACTCAGCGGGGAACCTTTTGCAGAGGTTTTTGCCCGCCGCGAAAGTGCCGAAAAGTTTAGGGTGATGCGCTAGCTTATATTCCGGCAGTCTACGGCAGTTGGGCAATGTTCTCCGAGCGTTGCTTTTGGTTGTATGGTGCCTTACTGCCCCATGTAGGGGGCAAAAAATTTAGAGTCCCCAAAATTTTTCAACGCCCAAGTTGAAATCCCCGAGAAAATTCAACGGCTGCGTTGAATCGAAAACTTGGATGAGAAAAAATTACCCTACTATCCACACATCAGAATCAGTATAAAGCATAAGCACCCCAACTGCGGCAAAAACGATCAAGCCCGCCAAGAAAGGCACCTTTGGGTACCTTCCCATTGCACACAAGCTCTACCTATTGTCACTATTGAAGGAATTGGTTAGCTTAGAAGTAAATGCGTTGAAATGAGTAGGCCAATTGTAAAGGAGATTGAGAACTTGGCGGAGAATTTGCCTGATGATCAGCTTATGCCAGTCCTGAAGTATTTAAAGGAGATTAGCGGCAAATCGATGGAGAATCACGATGTTATAAAGATGGCAAAGAAGATATTTGAAGAAGAGGCTGGATTGTTAAGGCGATTGGCTGAATGATAACCACAGAGGAGGCTGTCCGAATTCAGGCTTTATTGATTGAGCATTTCGGTCATGGTCGATACAAAATTGATCAGAGATTGGATAGAAGAACGTCTATCCAAACAGAGGAATACCTGATTTTCACAACGAGGTAGAGTAAGCTAAAAGAAAGGAGGTTGAAAATGTATTCGAATATGGGATCTCCCGCTTCAGTGTCCTGTAAGCGAGCATATCGCACCCCAACTACGGCGAAATAGGATCAAGCCCGGCACACGCAGCGAAAAACCGAAGAAGGCACAGCACCCAGGCAGCCGCGCTAAAGACGACCGCGGCGGCTTCGCGTTAAGGCATGAAGTCGCGTTTAGTGCGCCTCCCCATTCCCCCGATCCCAACCGCGCCACATGGCGTAGAGGTCTTTGGTGGCGGCGAGTTCGCGCATTTTGTCGCGGGCTTCGCGAACCGGGGAGCCGAACCAGACTTTGCCGCCGGGCAGCGAGTCTTTGACCCCGCTTTGGGCATAGACCACCGTATCGTCGCCGATGGTCAGGTCTTTGGAGATGCCGACCTGGCCCCAGAACATGCAGCGGTTGCCGATAATGGCTTTGCCACCGACGCCGACTTGCGCGGCGAGCAGGCAATCTTCGCCGATGACGGCGCCGTGGCCGATGTGGACCAGGTTGTCGAGCTTGGTGCCGCGGCCGATGATGGTGTCGCCGGTGCCGCCTTTGTCCACGGTGCTGTTGGCGCCGATTTCTACATCGTCGCCGATGATAACGCGGCCGGCAGAGGGCATTTTTTCGTAGCGCTTGCCGGGGGGATTGCCGGACCGGGTTTTAAAGAAGTAGGCGTGCCCACCGATCACGGCGCCGGACTGAATTTCTACGCGGTCGCCCAACAGAACATTGTCGTAGATGACCGCGTGGGCATGAATGAGGCAATCTTCGCCGATAATCACGTTGGGACCCACAATAACGCCTGGCTCCAGAATGGTTCCAGCACCAATTACGGCGCTGGGATCCACCCAGTGAATGAGCGGCCGGTAAGGCACAAAAATCTGGAGCAAGTCGCGGAAGGCAGCGAAGGGATCGCGGACCAAAAGCACGCTTTTGCCTTGTAAATCAAGGGGTTGCTCGGCCAAAATGAGGGCGGAAGCCACCGAAGCAAGGGCCCTTTCCCCGTATTTTGGGTGGTCTGCGTAAGACAGATCGCCCGGTTCTACCTTGTGAATGACGTTGATGCCCTTGACAGGCACATCGGAAGGTCCGACAATACGGGCCTGGTGGCTGGAATCCAACAAAGCAGCAAGGTCGGCGAGGGAATGGGTTTGCGGTAGTTTCACAGGCAAAACGCAAAGGTAAGGCGGTCTTGCAAATCGGGACGGTAAAGGCGGCGCCGCCAGCTGAGCGAGTTGGCTGCGCGGGCAGCCGGGCGAGCTGGCGGCAGCTAATCAGACCCGGCCGGGCTGCCGTTAGGTGCCTGCAAAGACCTAACTTTGCCGCCCAGGTTGCAGGGACAGCCAAAGCCCTTCGCCCGAACCCTTGACAGCGCTATGAAACAGACGCCTTTAACCGAGAAACACCGCCAACTCGGGGCCAAAATGGCCGAGTTTGCCGGGTATGAAATGCCGATTGTGTACACGGGCATCAACGATGAACACCAGGCGGTGCGCGAAGCCGTTGGCCTCTTTGACGTGTCGCACATGGGCGAATTTATTCTCAAGGGGCCCAATGCAGCCGACCTGATCCAGCGGGTCACCAGCAACGATGTGTACAAGTTGCAGCCCGGACAAGCGCAGTATTCCTGCCTGCCCAATGCGGAGGGTGGCATCGTGGACGATTTGCTCGTCTATTACCTGGAAGACGGAAATTACATGTTGGTGGTCAACGCATCCAACATTCAAAAGGACTGGGACTGGATCCAAAAGCACAACACCCAACAAGTGGAATGCTACGAAGTGTCGGACCAGACCTCGCTGCTGGCCCTGCAAGGTCCCAAAGCGCTGGAGGTGTTGCAGCCGCTCACCGACCTGAACCTTCAGGATATGGCTTATTATACGTTTGCCAAGGGAAAAGTGGCCGGCGTGCCGCAAGTGCTCGTGTCCAACACGGGCTACACCGGCTCCGGAGGGTTTGAAATTTACTTTTACAACAAAGACGCCGCGACCATTTGGGATGCGTTGATGAAAAGCGGGGCTGCGCACGGCATTAAGCCCTGCGGACTGGCCGCCCGGGATACGCTGCGTTTGGAAATGGGTTTTTGCCTGTACGGCAACGACATTGATGACACCACTTCTCCCCTGGAGGCCGGCTTGGGCTGGATCACCAAATTGCAGGCTGGCAACAACCTGTTTACCGGCCGCGAGGCCATCCTGGCGCTGAAAGCCAAAGGGCTAAGCCGCCGCCTGGTCGCGTTTGAATTGCTAGACCGCGGTGTGCCGCGCCACGATTACCCCATCGCGGATGCCCAGGGTACCATCATAGGAAAAGTTACCTCAGGCACCATGGGGCCAAGCGTGGGCAAGGCCATCGGCATGGGCTACGTGGACCAGGGGCATACTGCCGAAGGTAGCACAATATATGTTATGGTAAGAAACAAGCCGCTAGCCGCGCAGATCGTTAAACTTCCCTTTTACAAGGCTTAAGGTTTCACTTAGCCCCGCCGCCGGTCTGAACCCCAACTGGCCTGAACCCAACCGAGTATGCGCCCGATTCTGGAAACCTGCCTGAGCCCCGCCCTGATTGGTCAGCACGACCTGAAGGGAAAGACCGTGGTGGTCATTGATGTTTTTCGCGCCACCACCACCATTGTCACGGCGCTGGAGGCGGGCATTGCCGAAGTAAGGCCGGTGCTGCAACTGCAGGAGGCCTATGCGCTGGCCGAGCAGGACTACCTGCCCGCTGCCGAGCGCGACGGCAACGTCGCCGACGGATTCTTCTACGGCAACTCCCCGCTGCAATACCGCGAAGACCTGAACCTGAAGGGAAAACGCCTCGCGCTGACCACCACCAACGGCACACGTTGCGTGGCGTTAAGCATGGATGCGGAGGAAATTGTGGCTGGTGCCCTGCGCAACCGTTCGGCGGTGGCCCGCTACCTGCTCGCTACCGGCCGCGATGCGGTATTGTTCTGTGCCGGATGGAAGGATCGCCCGAACCTGGAAGATACGCTGCTGGCCGGCGCACTCACGGAGGCGTTGGTGGCGCATTTTGCGTGCGGCGACGATGCCACCTGGTCGGCGTTTTCTGTCTGGGAGGCTGCGCGATCCGACTTGCGCAACTGGGCGCGGCGAACCAGCCACTACAAACGATTGGTTGACAAGGGCATGCGCGAAGACGTGTTCCACTGCCTGGAGCTGGACAACAGCCAGGTGGTTCCGGTGCTCCGCGATGGGGTGTTTGTGATTGACTGAGGGTTACATCAACCGCAGCTCCCGCGCCGACTGTTCCAGCGATTCGCGGTGTGCCGGGTGCGCCAGGCTGATCAGGGCTTTTGCCCGTTCGCGCAAACTCATGCCAAACAAGTTGGCCCAGCCGTACTCTGTCGCCACAAAATGCACGTGAGCCCGGGTGGTGACCACGCCGGCTCCGTTGCGCAAGGTGGCTGCGATGCGGCTTTCACCGTTATTGGTAGTTGAAGGAAGGGCTATAATCGGCTTGCCGCGATGCGACAGTGAAGCCCCGCGGATGAAGTCCATCTGGCCACCCACCCCCGAGTACAACCTCGTTCCAATAGAGTCCGCGCAAACCTGGCCCGTCAGGTCTATTTCAATGGCCGAATTGATGGCCGTGACGCGTGGGTTTTTCTGGATGATGTGGGTCCGGTTCACGAAACTGGCATCGCGCATGATCACCCCGGGATTGTCGTCCAGGAAATCGTAGAGTTTGCGCGTGCCCATCGCAAAGGTGGCCACCATCTGGCCCCGGTAGATGTCCTTCTGGCTGTTGTTGATCACGCCTTTTTCCACCAGGGGAAGCACCCCGTCGGAGAACATCTCCGAGTGGATGCCCAGGTTTTTGTGCCCGCCCAGGCAATTCAGCACCGCATTGGGAATGGCCCCGATGCCCAGTTGCAACGTGGCCCCGTCTTCCACCAGCGTGGCGACATGCTCGCCGATAGCTTGTTGCGCCGAGGTAATTTCGCCCGGAGGGATCTCGGGAAGGGCATCATGCCCTTCCACAAAAGCGTGAATGGCCGAGACGTGAATGATACCATCGCCGTGTGTGCGCGGCATGTTGCGGTTAACCTGAGCCACCACACGTGTAGCCTTTTCAATGGCGGCCTTGGTGGTGTCCACGGAGACCCCCAACGAGCAATACCCGTGCCGGTCCGGCGGCGATATGCTGATCAGGGCTGTATCCACCTTGATCACATCGGTCCGGAACAACATCGGGGCTTCGCTCAGGAATACGGGGATGTAACTTCCCCGTCCCTCCGCGATGGCCTTGCGCACATTGGCGCCAATGAACAGCGACACCACCTCAAAGGCCTCCGCCGCATCCGGTTGCGCATAGCCGGCTTCGCCTTCGGTGTGCAGGTGCACCACGCGCACATTGCGCAATTCGTTTTTTCGGTTGGACAGGGCGCGCACCAGGCGCTGCGGGGCGGCAACGGCGGTATGCACAAAAACGGTATCGCCGGAACGTATTCCGGCGACCGCTTCTTCAGGGGAAAGGTATTTCGGTTCCACGCTGCAAAAGTCGGCTAACTTTCTGCTTTGGGAAACTCATGCAAATCAGTGCCGGCGAAGACAAGCGTCAATGGCCGCAACGCAATGCCTACAGCCTAACCTGGAGGCCCGCTTGGATCCCCAAAGGGAAACCCGGGGTAAAATGCACTTCATCCACGGGCTCCGTTTCGCCGGGCAAGAGGGAAGTGGTCAGAAACTGTGCCTCCTTCCAATCGCGGTTCAGCAGGTTTTCGCCGCGCAGCCATACGGAGAAACGATCCGCATCATAGCGAAGGGCAGCATCCATCAGCACAAAGCCTTCGGCTACAAAATCGCCCGTTTCATCGGCCGGGCGATCCGAGACGGCTCGGTAGCGCAGCGAAGCCCCAAGGCCGCTCTTGTGTTGGTATTGCAAACCGCCCGTGCTGGTCAACCACGCCGAGAGCGGCACCCGGTCCATGCCCGCTTCGGCGCCAACCGTGCGGGCCTTGCTCAGGTTGCCGTCCAGGTCCAGGGTCAGGCCTTTGGCCAACTCCGTGCGCATGGACAGATCGAGCCCCATGCGGCGGCTGGGGTCGCCAGCTTCCACGATGCCGCCATCGCCCACGTACACCAATTCGCTGGAGGAATACAACCACCAGGCAGTAACCTGGACCAATACCTGCGGGGCAGGCTTGATGCGGGTGCCAAAATCGACGCCGTAGGCCGGCGCCAGCGGATCTACCTGTTCGTCTTGAATCAGCACGCGCAAGTCATTGCTGTGAAAGCCTTTTCCCGCTTTGGCAAACATGGCCAGACGGTCGTTCACCGTCCAGTCTGCTTTAATTCTGGGCGAAAGGATGTTTCGCGTTGTGCTGCGCTGCGTGTTGCCGGCAACCTGGTCGCGGTAAGCAAAGTAAAACTGATCCAGGCGCAAACCCCCTTCCAGCACCAGATCGTTGACCGGCTCAAAGGCCTGGGCCGCATAAGCCCAGCCGTTCACTTCCTGGCCGCTTCCGCTCATGGTTGGGCTGTTCATCAATTCGGGGGTACCGATGAAACCGAGGGTCAGGTCGTTGATAAAGTCGGCCCGGAACCCGCCCGCCACTTCAAACGGTGCAGGTCTGTCCAGCCAGGTCCATTCGTTGCGCCAGCGCAACTGGCCATTCCCCAGATTTCGGTTTTCTGTTTGCCGGATGCGATCGCCATCCACCGGGTTTTCCAAAAAATAGGTGAAGTTGGAGACCAGGTCAAAATCGTAGTGGCCGTAGCTCAGCGCTGCGTCCAGAATACCCGTTTGAATGGGCTTGCTCCAGGACACCCCGGCGTTGTAACGCGCAGTGGTGCCGCCTTCAGCAGAGTCCAGTGTACCAAAGCGATCCACCAGTCCGGAAGCAACGGCGCGCGGCGGCAGCAGCCCCGAAGCGCTCCAGGAATTGTGGAAGGCCATGCCCGTCCATTCGGTTACGGAGCCGGCCTTGCCCAACTTGCGGTAGCGAAAAATTCCGTTGTAGGCTTTCAGCCCCTGGCTGGGTTCAAACGGCCCATCGGCGTAGCGAAAGCTGCCTCCCGCATAGGCGCTGTGTCCGCGATCGCGGGCTCCTTCGCCCAATAAATTGATCAGCGCCAACGCCCGGTAGCTGTTGAACGAGCCGGCTTCCAATTGAAAACTGCTCTGCTCAATTGAAGGCAACAGATTATAGGTTATGGAACCAGCTGTTGCCAGGTTCCCGTTGCGCACATCGCCCAAGCCGAGTTCGTGCTCCAGGTTTTGCACCGTTTCGGGGATGATAAAATGCGCATCGGCATAGCCCTGCCCGTGCGCATGCGAAACCATGTTCACCGGCATTCCCTCCACATTAATGGCAATGTCAGTGCCATGGTCCAGGTCAAAACCGCGCAGAAAAAGCTGTTCTGCCTTGCCGCCGCCCGCATGCTGGGCAATGACCATTCCCGGCACCATCCGGAGCATATCCTGGCCCGTGCTCACCGGCCGCAGTTTCCAATCCACGGCACTCAACAGGTTCATGGGTTGGGCCTCCTTAAGCCGAACGCTGACGGCCTCCAGATTCAAGGCCGATGGCTGCATCAACAGTGTCAGCGGTTCAGCCGTCTTGTCCGCAACGGTAACGGTGAGCCTTTGCGTGGCATAGCCCAAATAGCGCACTTCCACCGTGTAGGTTCCGGGCGAAAGGCCGCGCAGCGTAAAGCGACCGAGTGGATCGGTGGCGGTGCCTTGCTCGGTTTCCAACACGAACAGACTGGCGCCCGGCAGGCCTTCGCCGGAGCTGGCGTCTGTGATTTTGCCCGGAAGGTCAGCGGCCGCAAGGGGCGCGGCAAGCAAGATCAGGAGTGCAAGGCGAAGGGCTTGTGCGCATCCGCGCCAGCCCGCCCCTAACCATTGAGCGGCGTGGAGCAGCGAAATGTGAGTAGCTATTAACATAACAAATAGTATGTTTTGGGGTTGGATGAAAAGTGTTGATGTTCCGCTTTCAACGTCCGGCCAGCATAGCTTGCTGCGCTTTTGCGTCGGCCACAAACTCCTGAATTTCCGGATGGTTGGGGCGTTGCGCCAAGGCTTCTTCCGCCTCGTCCAAAGCGGCTTGCCAGTCGCCGGTAAACGCGGCGTGGAACTGCGCCAGATCCCAGTTGATGATGTGGCCGTGTACACGGTCGTCCTCAAACATGGCCAGCACTTCGGTGACCATGGCGGCAGCTTCTTTGTCGCGGCCCTCAGCGCGGTACAGGGCCAAAAGTTGCTCGGCAAAGCCAATTTCTGGAATAATGGCCAACGCTTGCTTCAACAGGTTCTCGGCTTCTTCCGGTTCACCCTGCATTATCCGCAGATCGGCCAGGCCGGCCAAAGCAAACGGATAGTCTGTGCGCTGCTCCAGCGCCAGTTGCAAGTGGTATTCAGCCTCTTCCATGCGATCAGCCTCCGCCAACAGCGCGGCCAAATTGGTGCGGCACCACGCAGCGGCTTCCGATCCCGGCGCCCCGGCCGAAGCCGCCAATTCCATCGCCTCAATGGCACCGGGCAGGTCACCGTGTTGTTCGCGCAGGTAAGACACGCGCGAGTAGCTTTTTAAATCCGGGCGAAGGGCCACCATGGCATCACACGCCTTCACCGCTTGGTCCGTCAGACCGAGTTCTACAAAAGCGTCCACCTGTATGCCCCGAACGGCAGCGTTGTAGGGATTGAGGGCAATCGCCTTTTCAGCGTGCTCCAGTGCCACGTCAAAGCGGTGTTGCGAGGCCATCACGCCGGCATAAAGCGTCAGCGCCATGAAGCGATCGCCTTCATTGACGTCTTCGCGGGCCAACAAAGGCTCCAGCAGGTTGGCCGCAGCGGGAAAGTAATACCCGTGCTCGCCGGTAACCCGCGCTTCATTCATGAACAATTCGGCCAAGGCAACGGCAGCACCGGCGTTGCTGGCATCTTCTTTCAACGCTGTGCTGTGGCGGTCGTAGGCGTTCAGCACAGCCTCCGCCTCTTCTGCGCTGCCCAGGGCATCATGGCGAAGCTTCAAGGCGGGAATCGCCTCGCGGTCTTTGGTTTTCTTTACCTGGGTGCAACTCTGGAAAGCCACCAGGTGAAGCAACAGGATAAGCAGCAGGCAACATTGCTGGGAAAAGGTTAAGGTAGTTCTCATTGTTTGTAGGGTTAAGCCAAAAGGCATTCTCCCGACTTACGAGGATTTTGCACACCCGGATTGGGCAGACCAAAAAAAAAAGGTCGCCCAAAAATTGGGCGACCCGGCGCGCCTGGTATGGCGGCTACAAACAGGGAGGAGGAGGCATAGCTGCACCGCGCTTTCCGCGGCTGGCCATTTATCGGGAGACGGCAAACGGACGAACCGTCTGCTGGCTGTTCTGAATCAATTGCAAGTAGTAATTGCCTACGGGCAATGCGCTGATGTCCAGGCGGAAACTGCCGTTGCCATTTGCAGCAACATTGTTTTCCATCAACACCCTTCCGGTCAGGTCAATGACGCGGTACTGCATGCGTTCAGCATCTGTTGCGCTGTACTGAACGTCCAGCGCGTTTTGAGCCGGGTTCGGGTACAGTGAAACATTCATCGCCACACCGGGTTCTGCACTGCGCAGGCAGCCCGTGGTGGTAAAGGTGGTGGTGACCGAGGTAAATACCCCGGTAGTCGGGCACTTGATCATGATCAGGAACTCGTAGGTGGAGCAAGGATCCAGGCCTTCCAGCGCAAAGCTGGTGCCGCTGGTCAGCGCACTCGTAATGGGCCCGCCGCTGGTCATGTTGCGGTAGCGAACCTTGTAGTTGGTTACGCCTTCATTGGACCAACTCAACACGGCTGAATTGTCCGTAACGGCGCTGGCTGTCAAGTCCGTTGGGGTGCCGCAATTGGCCAGGGCACCGGCAATTTCACCGCCGCAATCGCCCGTTCCGGACCATGCGGTAGAAACATAAGGAAAGCTACTGTTGAAGGAAGCGTCATTTTCCTCAATTCCGGTGGAATAGCCCAGTACGTCGAACAAGTCAGTCGTCAGTACGGTAGCCATCGGGTCGGTCGGGTCGTAGTCGTCGTACCACAGGCCGATAGCGGCCAACACCACACCGGAAACGGCCTGGAGTTCAATGCGGGTCACGTCGTCTTCTAACCGGCGGCCGTTGGGGAAACCGTCCATGTTGGGAATCCACTGCAAGTCAATGGTAGCCGTGTAGGCCGGATCGGTCAGTCCCAGCACCGCAGCCTGAATCAAGCCCAGGGAGCTAAAGGAAGGGTCGTTTCGATCGGTAGGAGGCACCGCCATGTTCAGGCGGAGCATATCCCCGCCGTTAGGCAGGAAGTTGTTCACGAAAGGCTTGCCGGTAGCGAGCGGGTCACCGCCTTTTCCGGTGGCCAATTGGTAAGGGCGCACATTGGGCACACCGGTATGGAAAGCGGGCCAGAGGTCCACGGAGCGTGGCATTCCCGGGCCAGGGAGCAGGAGGGTACCGAAAACGGCATCATCCAGCGCGGTTCCAGCTACAGCCGGGCTGCCCTTCAAACCAAACAAGCCGTCCTGTCCATTGCCAAAGTCAAACGCGCCGAGCGAGTTGCGCTGAATGCGCAGCGGGCTAAAGGCTGGAACGGCACCCCCAAAGAGGTCGTCGTCCATGTACAGGGCCAGTTCGGGGTTGTAGAAACTGTTGAAGTAGGCTGCATCTTCGCTGTAAGGAGACTGTGCATTCCAATAGTCTTTCATGCCAATGGGAATGACCGCTTCATTGGTCAGCGGCATACCCAGGCGCGACACCTGAATCCAATCGCCGGAATCAGCAATGCTTCCGTCTGCCTGCAGCGTGCGGATGGCCCGACGGCTTGACGATGCCCACACGCCAATCACAAAGTTGGGGTCCAGGATATCGGTAGCCGAGGCCACGCCCAAGCCATCTTTCTGGAGCATGGAAATGGGTACCTGAATGGCAATGGTGCTCACGTTTTTGCAGGCCAGTCCGTCGCGGGGTACGCCGCGCTCGCGCGGGGCATCGCCCAGGTCGAAAATACCGCCAAGGTCAACGAAGAAAGGATCATCTGCAGGTCCGCAAAAAACCTTTTCGCCCGAAGACGCCGTGGTAATGGCATTGGCCAACAGCGTAGCGTAGTCCGTTCCCAAACCTACAGCCGATTCAATGGAGCGATCGCCGATGTTGTTGGGGGGTACGATACCACCGGTAATAATGGCTGTGAAGTTCACGCCGCCATCGGTGCTCTTCTCCAGCGTGTAGGTGGTCTTGCGGTTTTGCAAACCCAACCGAATGTTGAAGAACGTGCTGGGGTCTTCGTCCACAATGTTGAACGTAAACCGGTAGATGATGTCGTCACCAAACGTCGCCAGGTTGTTGTCAATGTGAATTTCATACCGGATGTTCTCACCGAACGAGTAGTAATTCGGACCGCCTTGCGGCAGTTGAATGGGAACATACGTGGCAATCAGTGTCACGGTATTGGGGTCATCGGGGCTGCGGAATGCATACACGTCTGTGTTGTCCGCAAGCGGGTCATCCGCAATCAGCGGCGCCTCGCGGTGGCTCGAAGCCATCACCGGCAAGACTGGGAAGAAAGCCGGCAGAGCAGCCAGCGCAAGTACGCGGGCCAGCTTTCGTATCATTAGAAACGTTATCATGAACGTAAGATTTTATTAGTTATGGTAAATCGGCGCAGATCAGTTCGCGGCTAATCAGAAATCGCCAGCCCAAGGCATTTGAACGTAGGGGAAGCCGCGGCGGAATTCCCGGTCGTTTTCTTCCACGCCGGTGGAATAGCCCAGTACGTCGAACAGGTCTGTCGTCAGTACGGTAGCCATCGGGTCGGTCGGGTCGTAATCGTCGTACCACAGGCCGATAGCGGCCAACACCACACCGGAAACGGCCTGGAGTTCAATGCGGGTCACGTCGTCTTCTAACCGGCGGCCGTTGGGGAAACCGTCCATGTTGGGAATCCACTGCAGGGCCGTAGAGGCTGTGAAGGCGGGATCTGTTAATCCCAACACGGCTGCCTGAATCAGTCCCAGCGAGCTGAACGAAGGATCGTTTCGGTCGGTGGGTGGCACCGCCATGTTCAGGCGAAGCATGTCGCCCCCGTTAGGCAGGAAGTTGTTGACGAAAGGCTTTCCGGCTGCTAGCGGGTCGCCACCTTT
>WGOA01000075.1 GCA_016124275.1 Bacteroidota bacterium | reverse complement strand
CTCACCACTCCAACACCATCTCACCCTGAATGAGATCAAACTCCACCACCGGAAGATCCGGGATCTCCTTGTGCGGGTCCGGCACGTACTCAAACGGATCGAAATTGCTGATCTGCTCGATGTAGCGGAAGTCCAGTGTTGACGAGGGAATGGGCTGCCCGTTCAGGCGGCAGCGGTGCACCGCACCAAAGCCGTGCAGGAACACGCGCAACCGGGCAAAGCCGTGGCGGTACTTGCCCTCTTCGGCGCCGACTACTAAGCGGCGGCGCGCAGAATCCAGTAGCAGGACGCGCTGCACGTATTGACCCTTTTGGTGGTCCAGGCTGCGGCCATCGTCTTCGTACCAGGTGAAGGAACTGATGCCGGAGCCAGCATAGACCTGCAACCGTAAGATGGGTTCTGGTTGCTCACCGGCGTGCTGCACCAGGCTTTGCATGGGCAGGATGGAGCCGCCGCGCACAAAGACGGGAAGGCGGTCAACCGGGCAGTCCTGGTAGTGCTCCTGGCCGCCGGCGCGCACCTGGTCGTTGTACAGGTAGTACCAATTTCCCTCAGGCAAAAACAGAGGAATGACTTTTTCGCGGCTGAGCGCCGGGCACACCAGCAGCGAGGGTCCGAACAGGAACTGGTTCTGGTAGGCGGCCTGGTACACGCGGGCTTCGTGCGGCCACTCAATGGCCAACGACCGAACCAGGGGCATGCCCGTCACGGCCGCTTCGCGAAACACAGAATACACGTAAGGCAACAAGCGGTAGCGCAGGTTGATGTAGTTGCGCGCAATCTCTTCGGCCTTTTCGCCGTAAGCCCAGGGTTCGGCGTCCCGGGTGTTGATCATGGTGTGGCAGCGGAAAAACGCGGAGAAGGCCCCCAGCGAAATCCAGCGCGAGAACAGTGCCGGGTCGGCGTCGCCGACAAAGCCGCCGATGTCGTTGCCGGTAAAAGGCATGCCGCTCAGGCCCATGTTGGCCAGCATCCGGCAGCCCAGCAGCATGTGCTCGTCAGAGGCCACGTTGTCGCCGGTCCAGACTGCGGCGTAGCGCTGAATGCCGGCGTACCCGGCTCGCGTTAAGACGAAGGGCCTTTCGCCCGGATTCAACTGCTGCATGCCTTCGCGTGTGGCGCGGGCCATGAGTTGGCCGTACACGTTGCGGGCTTCTTTGTGCGTGGCGCCCTCGCCGTCAAAGTCAAACTCCATCAGGTCCGGCATGCTCTGGCCCCAAGTGGCCGGCTCGTTCATGTCGTTCCAGATGCCGGCCAGGCCGGAGGCGGCAAAATCGGCGCAGTGACCCGCCCACCAGGAGCGCGTTTCGGGTTTGCTAAAATCGGGGAAATGGCAGGAACCCGGCCACACGTTGGCCGTGTACGGTGTGCCGTCCGGGTAATGAACAAACAAGTCATCGCGCATGCCTTCGCTGTAGGGCGGGTAAGCCGCTTCGCGCGCAATGCCCGGGTCGGCGATGATGACCACATGAAAACCCATTTCGCGCAACTCTGCCAACAAAGCTTCCGGCTGGGGGAATCGCTTCTCGTCCCAAGTAAAGACTTTGTATTGGTCCATGTAGTGGATGTCCAGGTACATGACATCGGCGGGAATGCCGCGACGGCGAAAGGCTTGTGCCTTGGCGCGCACCACTTCGTCCGGATAATAACTGTAGCGGCACTGCTGAAAACCGATGGACCACTTAGGCGGCATGGGCATGTGCCCGGTCAGGTGCGCATAGTCGCGCAGGATGGCCGCCGGCGAACCTGCCCCGAAAAAGTAGTAGTCCATCGGGCCGTCTTCAGCCGAGAAAAACGCAAAGCGATCGTTGGACGCGCCAAAGTTGAAGCGCGTTTTGTGCGTGTTGTCCAGGAAAATGCCGTAAACGCCGCCGGCGTGAACGCCCAGGTAAAAGGGCGTGCTCATGTACATCGGGTCGGTGTATTCGCCGTAGCCGAAGGCGTCCGTGTTCCAGTTCACCAGCGCGGTGCCGCGGCGGTCCAGGTTGCCGGTTTTTTCGCCCAAACCCATAAAACGCTCGCCGGGTTGAAGCACCTTGTAGGTACTGCATTCGTAGCCCAGCCAGCTGCTGCCGAAGGCTTCGTCGTCGGCGTTGAGCAAGGTGCCGTCGGGGGTTGAAAACCGCAGTCGAAATGCCGATCGCGCTATGCGCAGCACCAGTCCTGCGCTGCTCCAGGTCCATCCTTCTTTCGCCTCGCTGAGCACAAAGCCCGCGGTTTCCGATGCCGTTGCCACGACCGCATACGACCTTCGAACCGGAACCGGCCCGTCAAGGGCCACCTGCACGCGAACCAGTGCCGGCCCGTAAGCCGTCAGGCGCGCATGCCCGTTTTCAAGGGTGATGTCCAGCGAAGCTCCAGCCGGAGCAACGCCCGGTTCAACCGCCAACACGGCACCTGCGGTGCGGTTGCGATTTTTTAACGCGGAAGCAGGAGAGGGGGTCAGATCAGTTCTTTTTGGTGCTCCAGGTGATAAGTAACCAGGCCGTTAATGGGCTTTTTCTCGATGGTGCCCACATGAACGGAGAGCTTTGCGGCTGCCTGGTAGAGGATGTCGCTGAAGTAGTAGGCCACCGAGCCCACAAAGTGGGTGGGAAGGTCGCGGTAGTTGGCAAAGCAGCAGACGTGCGTTTTCAGGAAGGTGCTGTTGCCCTCAAAGATCAATTCCTGCACGTAGGCTTCTTCTTTGAAGGTGGAAATAAAACGCATGAACGAAGCAAGGTACACGTTGGCGTGCGGCTTCATGTACACGTTTTCCATGATGGCGTTGCGGTCCAGCTTAAATTCCGCGCGCAGGCCGTCGGTCATGGCGGCAGGCAGGCGCTTGTACAGAAAGTCGGCCAGGAGGCGCTTGCCGTACCAGGCACCGGAGCCCTCGTCGCCCAAAATGTAGGCCAGGGCGGGGACCTCTTCGCTCACCGTTTTGCCATCAAAAAAGCAGGAATTGGAGCCTGTGCCCAAAATGCAGGCAATGCCGGGCTCGCCGCTGTAGGTGGCGTAAGCCGCGGCCTCCAGATCGTGGCCCACGTAAACTTTGGCGTTCGGGAGAATGGAATAGAGGCCACGGGCAACCACCTGCTGAAGCTCGGGCGTGGAACAACCAGCGCCGTAGAAGAACGCATGTTCAATTTCGCCCAGGTGATCGTAGAGCGGTTCCTTGCGGCGCAAGGTGCCCGAAATCACGGCCTCATTGTGGAAATAGGGGTTGAACCCCATGGTGCTGAAGCGCTTGAAGGGTTTGCCGTCTTTGACGAGCACCCAGTCGCATTTGGTTGATCCGGAATCGGCTATCAATAACATTAGGGCGAATTTAGGGCATTAGGCCGTTTTTAGATAGCCAGAATCTCCGCTACCCGAAGCAATTCCTTGTCAATTTCTTTTTCTTGCTTGATGATTTTGCTCAAAGGCGTAGCCTTGACCTTTCGGGCGGTTCGGCCAACCATCACATCTGTCTTTCCTGCCAGCAGCGTTTCAATCGCAGCCACACCCAATCGGCTGGCCAGAACCCGGTCAAAACACGTGGGGCTGCCGCCCCGCTGAAGGTGCCCCAAAATGGTGACTTTGGCCTCGTAGTAAGAGAAACGGCGGTTCACTTCCTCGGCAATTTGAAAGGTGCGCCCGCTTTTGCCCGCCTCCGCTACAATGACCAAAATGGACGATTTGTTGTTCTGCATGCCTCGTTCCAAGACGGCGATGAGCTTGTCCAGCCCAATGTCATCTTCTGGAATGAGCATTGCTTCCGCACCGGCCGCAATAGCACTGCGCAAGGCAATAAAACCCGAGTAACGCCCCATAACCTCGATAAAAAAGAGCCGGTTGTGCGAAGATGCCGTGTCGCGGATCACGTCAATGGCTGAAACCACCGCGTTGGTGGCCGTGTCGTAGCCCAGCGTAAAGTCGGTGCCGTCCAGATCATTGTCAATGGTTGCGGGGATTCCAACCACGGGAATCTTGTATTTTTTGTGAAACTCATGTGCGCCGGTGAGCGTGCCATTTCCCCCGATGGCCACCAGCCCATCAATGCCGTGCCGGTAGAGGTTATTGAAGGCCATTTCCCTACCTGCTTCCGTGCGAAAAGCTTCGCTGCGCGCCGACTTTAGGATGGTTCCGCCCTGTTGAATAATGTTGCTGACCGAGCGCGAATTCATTTCCTGGAACTCGCCGCGGATCATGCCGTCATAACCCTGGAAAATGCCTACCGGTGTTACACCGTAATACACGCAAGCCCGGACCACGGCCCGGATGGCCGCATTCATGCCCGGAGCATCGCCACCGGACGTAAAAACCGCAATTTTTTTCATACAAAAAGGGTAAAAATCGGGGGAATGGATACCGTGCGTTGCGCAACCGAAAGGGGGAAAGCCCCGTCCTTGTTTCGGTTGAACCCTGGTTTCAGGGCCGCTTTCAGAGCAAACTTAGTGTAATCTGTACACTTAGGCAAGGTTTGCAATGCGCGGGATTTTCCCTTACTTGGTCATCATGCTTTCGCCCCCCCTCCACGAAGGGGCTAATCCGGGAGCCAATCAGGCCCAGGTTAACCCCCACGTCTCTGTTGATTGCGTCATATTCGGTTTCGATTTTGAAGAGCTAAAGGTTTTGTTGATTCAGCGCCAGGAGAGCCCCGAGGGCACTGCTGGTAGCTGGGCTTTGCCTGGAAACCTGATCTTGGATAACGAATCGCTGGACAACGGCGCTTACCGCGTGCTGCGCGAGCTAACCGGCCTGCAGAACATCTTTCTGGAGCAATTCCAGGCTTTCGGCGACCCGGATCGGGTGCGCCGCGCCGAAGACATTGCCTGGCTTACCTACATGCGCGACCAGCCCAATGCCCGCGTTATTACCGTGGCGTATTACTCGCTGGTCAAGCTCATGGACTTTGAGCCCACGCCCAGCAGTTGGGCCCGCAACGTGGACTGGTTCCCCATTGGTGCCGTCCCTTCGCTGGCTTTTGACCACAACGGCATTGTGTCCGAAGCCTTGAGCGCCCTGCAGCGCCACCTTCGCCAACGTCCGGTGGGCTTTGAGCTTTTGCCCCCCAAATTCACGTTGGGCCAGTTGCAGCGGCTCTATGAATCCATTCTCCGCGTTGAGCTGGACAAGCGCAACTTCCGCAAAAAGATGCTGAAAAAGGGCATTTTGGTGCCCCTTGACGAAAAGCAGCGCGGCGTTCCCCACAAGCCCGCGCAGTACTACCGCTTTGACCTGGAGCGCTACGAAGCCGTCGCCCAGGGCGACTTCGATTTTACGCCGGCGGTGTAGGGGGAGTAGGTATTGTCCTGACCATGATCTCCGTTCAACAAGCGCAGGCCCTGTTGCTGGCCACTGTCAAGCCCGGCCCGGGGGAATGGGTTCCGCTCGCTGCGCTGCCCGGTCGCGTGTTGGCAGCTGACCTGCACTCGCCACTGGACCTGCCGCCCTTCGCCCAAAGTTCCATGGATGGGTATGCGATTGGGGCGTTGCCGGACGGGGTGGCTGACCCGCACAGCTTCGCCTGGACTCTGGCTGGCCAAACCCGCGCCGGCGACGCGCCCGCCGAGCCGCTTGCACCCGGCCAGGTCCGCCGCGTTTTTACCGGCGCTGCTTTGCCGCCCGGCACCTGGGCTGTGGTGCGGCAGGAAGTGGCAGAAGCGGTGGGGCAGGATCCTGAGCGCCCGGTTGCGCGCGAGGCATTTGCGGTCGAGGCCGCTGCCGCCACCGCTTCTCGCGGCCCGCAAGTGCGTTTCAGCGCCGAGGCCGACCAGCCCGGCCGTTTTATGCGCCAGCCCGGCAGCGCCGTCCGTCAGGGTGAGCGCATTTTGGAGCGCGGCCAACTGCTTCACGCCGGGGCCTTGAGTCTGCTGGCCTCCTGCGGCCTGGACCGAGCCTTTGTGTACCGATTACCCCGTGTTTCGATTTTGTCTTCCGGCGACGAACTTGTGGCCCCCGGCCAGCCCTTGGCCCACGGCCAGATCTACGAAAGCAACACCATCGCCCTGCTCGCCGCCGTCGCCGCGTTAGGCATTCCTGAAGTGCGCACCCGCCACCTTCCCGACCGCGAAGCCGACATCGTTCAGGCGCTGGAAGAGGAGTTGGCGGTTTCCGATGTCCTCCTACTCTGCGGTGGCATCTCCGTCGGCGACTACGACTTCAGCGGCCGCGCCCTGCGCCAGGCCGGGGTGGAGGAAGTGTTTTACCGCGTAGCCCAGAAGCCCGGGATGCCCTTGTTCTTCGGCAGGGTGGGGGTGAATGCCCTTACACCCTCAGATGCTAAAGGCCTTGCGGACGAATCGGCCAGCGCGGAAATGTCACGCAGCACAGTGCACAACCGCGAAGTATTCGTCTTTGGCCTACCCGGCAACCCTGCCAGTACGTTGGTTTGCTTCTGGGAGTACGCCCGCACCGCCCTTCGAACCCTGATGGGGTTTAGTGAACCGGGAATAATCAGCACGCAATTGCCCATTGCTGCACCGTTGCGGAAAAACGCCCCCCGTGCAGCTTTTGAGCGGGTGGTGGTTAAGGATGGGCTGGTTTATCCGTTGGAAGGGCAGGATAGTTACCAACTGCGCTCATTGGCAGACGCCAATGCGTTGCTCGTGTTGCCCGAAGGGGTGGTGGAATACCAGGCAGGCGATCTGGTGACGGTGCATTGGTTGTGAGTATTATTTATTATATTTATTCGCTAAAGAAATTAGGATTGTTCGGTTAGGTTTTGGATGTTTGGGTCCTTGGTACCTGATCAACCCAACCTCATTACGCCGTAGCATTACCAATGTCCAGTCTCCAACAACGCGCTGAATTACAATCCCAAATCTGGAAAATCGCCAACGATGTGCGGGGGTCTGTTGACGGTTGGGACTTCAAGCAGTTTGTGCTCGGAACGCTCTTTTACCGCTTCATCAGCGAGAACTTCAAAGTCTATATTGAAGCCGGAGATGTATCGATCAACTACGCCAAGCTGTCCGATTCCGTCATTACCTCGGAACTCAAAGACGATGCCGTCAAGACCAAAGGCTATTTCATCTATCCCAGCCAGCTATTTGAGACCGTAGTCGCAAAAGCCAACAGTAACGAGAATCTCAATACCGAACTCAAGGCCATTTTTACTGCCATTGAAAGTTCAGCCAATGGCTACCCGTCAGAACACGACATCAAAGGTCTGTTTGCCGACTTCGACACAACCTCGAACCGACTGGGAAACACGGTTAAGGATAAGAACAGCCGACTTGCTGCTGTGCTCAAGGGCGTTGCAGGACTCAATTTTGGCCGTTTTGAGGAAAATCAGATTGACCTTTTCGGCGATGCCTACGAATTCCTCATTTCCAACTATGCAGCGAATGCCGGCAAGTCCGGTGGCGAGTTTTTTACCCCGCAACATGTCTCCAAGCTGATTGCCCAATTGGCCATGCACAAGCAGGCATCGGTCAACAAAATTTACGATCCCGCGGCGGGTTCCGGCTCACTGCTTCTGCAGGCGAAGAAGCACTTTGATAACCACATCATTGAAGATGGCTTCTACGGGCAGGAGATCAACCACACCACCTACAACCTGGCCCGGATGAACATGTTCCTGCACAACATCAATTATGACAAGTTTGATTTGGCGCTGGGCAACACATTGCTGGAACCCCATTTTAATAACCAAAAGCCCTTCGACGCTATCGTCTCTAACCCGCCCTACTCCGTCAACTGGATTGGAAGTGATGATCCTACGCTGATCAACGATGAGCGATTCGCTCCTGCCGGTGTGTTAGCCCCTAAGTCAAAAGCTGACTTTGCCTTTGTGTTGCACGCACTCAATTACCTTTCCAGCAAAGGACGAGCCGCAATCGTGTGCTTCCCAGGTATTTTCTATCGGGGTGGCGCTGAACAGAAAATCCGACAATACCTGATTGATATCAATGTGGTAGAAACGGTCATCTCTTTGGCACCCAACCTGTTTTTCGGCACCACTATTGCGGTAAACATCCTGGTGCTTTCGAAGCACAAGAGCGACACGAAAACCCAGTTCATCGACGCGAGTGGTCCCGACTTCTTTAGGAAGGAGACCAACAACAATGTGCTCAGTGAAGCCCATATTGAGCACATCATGGAACTCTTTGACCAAAGGGAGGATGTTCCACACGTGGCCAAATCCGTTGAACACAAGGACATCGCGGCGAACAGCTACAACCTTTCGGTAAGCTCCTATGTGGAAGCCAGGGAAAACCGAGAGAAGGTGGATATCGCGGTGTTGAATGAGGAGATCAAGATGACCGTTGAGAAGATTGACCGGCTAAGGAGGGACATTGGTGCTATTATCTCAGAGATTGAAGCATGAGCTCATTAGGTTCGTTTCTCGATCTTACAACCAAGGTAAGTGTGGAATGGAAGCCACTTATGCATGTGTTTGATTTGAAGAATGGATATACTCCAGCAAAGTCAAATCAGAAATATTGGTTGGATGGAACTATTCCTTGGTTTAGAATGGAGGATATCAGGTCAAATGGTAGAATTCTCAATGATTCGATTCAACACATAAATAGTAATGCAGTAAAATCTGGCAAACTGTTTTCGGCTAACTCAATCATTATGGCTACATCGGCAACGATTGGCGAGCACGCTTTAATTACAGTTCCACACATATCAAATCAACGTTTCACTAACCTAAATCTAAAGAAAGAGTACGCAGATAAATTAGATATTAAGTATGTATTTTATTTCTGTTATGTTTTATCTATTTGGTGCAAGAACAACCTTATATTAGGTAATTTTGCAGCCGTTGATATGGCTGGCTTTAAGAAGTTTCCTTTCCCCATACCCCCCCTTGAAATCCAAATCGAAATAGTCCGTATTCTGGACACCTTTACGGAGCTTACTGCGGAGCTTACTGCGGAGCTTACTGCGCGCAAAAAACAATACGTCTACTACCGCGACAAACTGCTCACTTTTGAAGAGGGTGAGGTGGAATGGAAGGCCATGGGAGAGTTTGGAAAGTTCGTCAGAGGGAGTGGCTTACAAAAGAGTGACCTGATGGATAAAGGAATCGGATGCATACACTATGGTCAAATATATACCTTTTATGGAAACCACGCTTACAATACAAAATCATTTGTGTCACAATCTGCGGCAATGAAACTAAGAAAAGCACAGAAAGGTGATATAGTCATTGCTACCACCTCCGAAAACATTGAAGATGTCTGCAAGTCATTAGTTTGGCTAGGTGAAGATGAAATTTGTGTAAGTGGAGAGACTTACATTTTCAAACATGACCAAAATCCAAAATACATAGCCTATTATCTTCAAACCCCGACATTCTTCGATTTCAAAATACGAAACCGCACTGGCACCAAAGTCATACGAGTACATGGTGATAAACTGAGTGAGTTTAAAATCCCCCTCCCCCCCCTCGCCGAACAAGCCCGCATCGTCGCAATCCTAGACAAATTCGACACCCTGACCACCTCCATCACCGAAGGTCTTCCCCGTGAAATTGAGCTGCGCAAGAAGCAAAACGAGTACTACCGCAACCTGCTCTTGACTTTCCCTAAAGACAACGCGCAACCATGACGGATTACAAGTCCATTGCAGAGTCCAGCACCTTCATAGTATTGGACAAGTACACGCGTGAATGGCGGGTGGCTGAAAACCGCTACCAGACAGAATCCGACCTGGAGAGGGAGCTCATCCATGATTTGCGCAACCAAGGCTATGAATTCCTGCAAGACATCAAGAGCCTGGCTGCGATGCTTGCAAACATTCGTACACAGTTACAGGCACTCAATGACGTGAACTTTTCCGATGGGGAGTGGGCGCGGTTCGTGGAAAGTTATCTCGACAACCCTAGCGATGGCGTTTTGGACAAGACGCGAAAGGTACACGATAATTACATTTGCGATTTTGTTTTTGACGATGGCCGAATTCACAACATCTACCTCTTCGACAAAAAGAGACTGGCTCGCAACAAGGTACAGGTCATCAATCAGTTTGAACAAGCTGGGTCACACGCCAACCGCTACGACGTTACCATCTTGGTTAACGGCTTGCCGTTGGTGCAGATTGAACTCAAGAAGCGGGGCATTGCTATCCGGGAAGCCTTCAATCAGTTGCATCGCTACAGCAAAGAGAGTTTCAATTCAGCCAATTCGCTTTATAAGTACCTGCAACTATTCGTCATCTCCAACGGAACCGACACGCGTTACTTTGCAAACACCACCAAACGGGACAAGAACAGTTTTGATTTTACCATGCATTGGGCAAAGGCTGACAATGCGCTGATCAAAGACATCAAAGACTTTACTGCAACTTTTCTACAAAAGAATACGCTGCTTGAGATTCTTTTGCGTTACTCTGTGTTCGACACCAGCGACACCTTGCTGGTCATGAGGCCCTATCAGATTGCTGCGACCGAGCGCATTCTCTGGAAAATCAACAGCACCCAGCAGGCCAAATACTGGTCCAGTATCCTGGGTGGTGGCTACATCTGGCACACCACTGGCTCCGGTAAAACCCTGACCAGTTTCAAGGCGGCTCGGCTTGCTACCGAACTGGAGTACATTGAGAAGGTTTTCTTTGTCGTGGATCGCAAGGATTTGGATGTGCAAACTATGCGCGAGTACCGGAAGTTTTCGCCCGACAGCGTGAATGGATCAAGAGACACCGCAGCGCTGAAGCGAAATATCGAGACCGATGACAACAAGATCATCGTCACGACCATTCAGAAATTGAACAATTTGTTGAAGTCAGAGTCCAATCTCGACATCTACCAGAAGCAAGTGGTGTTCATCTTTGATGAGTGCCACCGGTCGCAGTTTGGCGAAGCACAGAAAAATATCAGGAGGAAGTTTAAGAAATTCTGTCAGTTTGGATTTACGGGCACTCCCATCTTTCCGCAGAATGCCTTAGGAGCGGAGACCACGGCTTCTGTTTTTGGTCATGAACTGCATTCGTACGTCATCACCGATGCTATCCGGGACGAAAAAGTTCTCAAGTTCAAAGTGGACTACAACGATGTTCGACCACAGTTTAAAAAGCTGGAGAATGAGCAAGATGAGAAGAAGCTAACGGCGGCCGAGACCCGACAGGCCTTGTTGCACCCTCAGCGTATCCGCGAAATATCGCAATATGTCCTGAACAATTTCCGCCAGAAAACACATCGTTTTGGCGTATCGAGCAGAGGGTTCAATGCCATGTTTGCAGTCAATAGTGTCGAGGCGGCAAAGAGCTATTATCAAGCTATCAAAGAGCTGCAGGAAGAGAGCGAAAAGAAGTTGCGTGTGGCCACCATCTTCTCCTTCGCGGCCAATGAGGATCAAGATGCTATCGGAGAGATTCTGGATGAAACTTTTGAGCCTTCCGCGATGGACCGCTCATCAAGAGAGTTTCTAGATGCTGCCATTGGCGATTACAACGTCCTATTCAAGACCAATTTTAGTACTGAAAGCACTGCCTTTGAGAACTACTACCGCGATTTGGCAGATCGGGTGAAGAAGCAGGAAGTGGATTTGCTGATTGTTGTGGGCATGTTCCTTACGGGTTTCGACGCTCCCACACTGAATACGCTGTTTGTTGATAAGAACCTTCGCTACCACGGATTGATCCAGGCATACTCGCGCACAAACCGCATTTACGATGCTACCAAGACCTTTGGTAACATCGTCACCTTCCGGAATCTGGAACTGGCCACCGTGGATGCCATCACTCTTTTTGGTGATAAGAACACCCGTAATGTAGTCCTTGAGAAGAGTTACAAGGAGTACATGGAAGGTTTCACTGATTTAGTTACCGGTCAGGCTCGGCGTGGCTATTTGGAAGTGGTCCAGGAACTAAAAGAGCGCTTTCCTCAGCCGGAAGAAATTGAGACAGAAAAAGATAAAAAGGAATTTTCCCGACTCTTCGGGGAATACCTGCGCGTGGAGAACATTCTTCAGAATTACGACGAGTTCGCCAGCCTTCAGGTGCTGCAGACCTTAGATACGGCTGATCCTGCAGCTGTAGCGGCCTTCAAGGAGAAGCATTACGTCACGGATGAGCAGTTTGTGGCTATGCTGGAAACCCCGGTTATCCCCATCCGGCAAGCCCAAGACTACCGGTCGGCCTACAACGACATCCGCGACTGGTTGCGGCGACAGAGCGAGGGAGAGGCGAATGTTCAGTCCACGATTGACTGGAGCGATGTGGTTTTTGAGATTGATCTGCTCAAGTCGCAGGAAATCAATCTGGATTATATTCTAGAGCTTCTCTTTGAGAACAACAAGAACCGTAAGAACAAGGCCGACCTGGTTGAAGATGTTCGCCGTATGATCCGTTCCAGCATCGGCAATCGCGCCAAGGAGTCGCTCTTGGTTGACTTCATCAACCAGACCGATTTGGACAATATTCACGATAAGGCGGCAATCATTGACTCGTTTTTCGCCTTCGCACAGGCCGAGCAGAAACGTGAAGTATCTGCGCTGATTGCTGATGAGCTTCTCATTGAAGAGGCGGCGAAGCGGTACATTTCAGCTTCTCTGAAGCGAGAATACGCCAGCGACAGCGGAACGGAGCTAAACAATGTTCTCCCCAAAATGAGCCCGCTCAACCCGCAGTACCTGACCAAGAAAAGGATTGTCTTTCAGAAAATTGCCGCTTTGGTGGAGAAGTTCAAAGGGGTGGGAGGGGTGATTTGAGATGTGGAGATCGCTAAAGATAGATTAGGACATAGCTTGCTGGTATGCTGCGATGATTAGCGTTAGGGACTTTCTGGCACGACTATCTTCGCATCTTTGATGCGAAGATAGTTGTGCCGTGTCAATCTTCAAATGTCCAGTTTTTATGCTAATAAACTGGACAAATTAGGTATCTTTACAGGGTAGTATAAGGGATGAAAATAGCTGATTACATTGCGTTTACCATAGACAGGCTCCCCAAAGGCTATGTGTTCACCTATGCTGACTTGACTACAGAGGTGAACCAAAAAGAAGCGGCGATAAAAGCTCTGAATCGAATGGCGGCTTCAGGAAAGATTGCCAAGCTATCTAAGGGAAGGTATTACAAACCTGAAAGTACACCCTTTGGCAGTCTTCAACCTAACCAAGTACAAATAGTGAAAGACTTGTTAGAAGATGACGGCAAATCTATTGGCTATCTCACAGGTTACAGTGTTTACAACCAATTGGGTTTAACCACACAAGTAAGTAATACCATTCAAATTGGAAAGAATCAGGTTCGCCCCAGTTTTAAGAGAGAGCGATATACCATAGCTTTTGTGAAACAAAAGAACATTATTACCAAAGAAAACATTCCCTTGTTGCAGATATTAGATGTCGTACGCTACATTAAGAAAATACCAGATGCCAGTGTCGAGTTATCGTGTAAACGATTATTAGCTATCATCAAAAACTATACAGACAAGGAAATCAGTACGCTGATTCGCTTAGCACTAAAATATCCGCCTGCGACGCGCGCTTTGTTAGGTGCATTACTGGAGCAATTGCAACCATTCAAGACAGTAGAACCTCTATTCAAATCGTTGAATCCAATAACCAAGTATAAAATTGAAGGTGCAAGTAAGGCAATTTCCACCTCTAGAAAATGGAATATTGAATGAGGCTGCACGAAAATAAGACCTTGTTCAGACAGGCCGTTCAGTTCGCGGCAGATCAAATGAGGATTCCTTCAATTTATGTCGAGAAAGACTATTGGGTAACGTATGCCCTATTTACCATTTTTAGAAATAAAATTGGTAACGAAACTGTGTTTAAAGGCGGAACGGCACTTTCCAAGTGCTTCAATATAATAGATCGCTTTTCGGAAGATATTGATTTAGTTGTATTGAGAAGGGAAGGTGAATCAAACAACAGATTAACTACAAAAATCAGAACGATTAGTGAAGTTGTAAATAGTGTTCTACCGGAAGTAACAATTGATGGACTTACACAAAAAATGGAGATGAATCGCAAAACGGCACACTCTTACAATAGGGAATTTGAAGGTAACTTCGCAGACGTAAGAGATGTTATTGTTGTAGAAGCAACCTGGCTGGGATGTCATGAACCTTATACCACCACGAGCATCATTTCTTTTGTTGGACAAATGATGCTGGATAATCGTCAGAGGGATATAGCAATTGCAAACGGCCTCCTTTCTTTTGACTTAAGGGTATTGGAACCAACACGAACAATTTGTGAGAAAGTAATGAGTTTGGTTCGTTTTTCCTATAGTGAAGATCCAATTGGTGATTTGAACAAGAAGATACGACACACATACGATTTGCATCAAATTCTAAGGCAAGAATTGTTTTTGAAGTTCTTTCATTCGGCGGCTTTTGACGAGATGTTGTTAAAGGTAGCCAATGATGATGTAGTAAGTTTTAAGAATAATAATATGTGGCTAGTTCATCATCCTTGTGATGCCCTTATTTTTAGAGACTTGGTAAATGTTTGGGACAAGATGAGAGCCACCTATAATGCCAGTTTCAGAAATCTGGTATATGGAGAACTGCCTAGAGAGGAAGAAGTTTTGAAAACTTTAGAAATGATTCAAGAAAGATTGCGGGCTGTGAGCTGGTCAGTAGAAATCTGAAACTTAGACTGAGTATATTCATATCAAAATGAGTAAGACTGAATTCGAGAAGTTATGTTGAAGCTTCAACAAGTTAGTACCATGACTAGTTGTATGTCCCGATTGCTGTTCCTTTTCTTGGTCCTTTCAACGCCCCTCATCCAGTCCTGTGAAAAGGATGAAACCCCTCCGCCACCGGATCCTGAAGTGGAGCTGCCGGAGGTAACTACAACACCAGTGTCCATGGTTACCCTGGATGCAGCCGTTTCTGGAGGTGAGGTCACAGACGACGGTGGGGATGTCCTGGTCAGTCGCGGGGTGTGCTGGAGCACTTCCCCCGAACCTACTACAGCCGATTCAAAGACAGTGGATGGAGCTGGCGTGGGTTCTTTTGTGTCCAGCCTGAGCGGCTTAACGGCGGGGCAGATGTACTACGTGCGCGCCTATGCTACCAACAGTGCGGGAACTGCTTACGGGCAGCAAGAGAGTTTCAGCACGGAGAGCTTAAGCCCGCTGTTGGACAACCTGGTGGCTTACTGGAGCCTGGATGAGGCCGCCGGGCTTGTGGCTAAAGAAGCAGCAGGCATATGGCGCAGAGCCTTGAGCCAGGAAGAGGTCGAAGGGCTTTACAACGGTGGCGCTGGGTTAGCGTATCCTTTTTGAACGTCTCTGAGCTATCTACCACGACCATAAAACACAAGAAACTATAGTGGCATCAATAACAAAACCAAGAATAGCCTCTCTTGACCTGTTAAAAGGTATCGTGATGGTGATAATGGCCCTGGACCATACAAGAGACTATTTTCATTATTCGGCATTCATGTTCAGCGCAACCGACCTTACATAAACCACTTTGCCCATATTCTTAACGCGGTTTGTCACGCACTTTTGTGCGCCTGTGTTTAGTTTCCTGGCTGGGCTTTCGGCCTATATGGTCGGGAGAGGAAAATCACCTTCTGCGTTATCCGGCTTCTTGCTCAAACGCGGCCTTTGGTTGATTTTCATTGAATTAACCATCGTGTCCTTTGGGTGGCACTTTGACCCCCAATTCAGGAATACATTTCTAATTGTTATCTGGGTGCTTGGGGTAAGCATGGTGGTGTTGGCTGGTCTGATTCATTTGCCAAAAAGAATCATCCTGCTTTTCAGTATCGGCCTCATTTTTGGGCATAATTTATTGGATGGATTGACTCTACAGAACAGTGTGCTTTGGTCCATTCTGCATGATCCTGGTCTTCTGTTTAGCAATGGAACACATACTATTCGTGTTGGGTATACCATCATCCCTTGGATAGCCGTCATGTCGTTGGGCTATTGCTTTGGGTCCTTGTATGAAAACACGTTTGACAGCCTCAAGAGGAAGAGGATATTGAACGGCTTGGGCATAGGAAGCCTAATGCTTTTCCTTGTTTTGATTGCAATCAATGGCTATGGCGACCCTGTAAAGTGGACCAACTTTGGATACACCATAAAGACGGTTATGTCCATATTCAACGTGAGCAAGTACCCACCTTCTTTGATGTTTTTGCTGGTAACATTGGGTCCGGCCTTTCTATTTCTTGCCAATGCAGAACGGCTAAAGGGAAAAATCGTTAACTTCTTTTCTGTATTTGGTAGTGTTCCGTTTTTCTACTACATTATTCACCTTTATCTAATTCATTTTATGGCATTATTTGCTGCTGAATGGACAGGATATGGCTGGCAGTCCATGATTTTGTCAAATTTCGTAACAAGAGTTGAGGCGTTAAAAGGGTACGGTTTTAATTTATTGACTGTTTATCTTATATGGATTATTGTCATTGCATTACTTTACCCCTTGTGTAAAAAGTTTGATACCTATATACAAAATCATAAGGACCATTGGTGGTTGAGCTATTTATAAGACCAGGGCATCGGCAAAGATTTTCGGCTCATTGCCCAACCATAGCGCCGTGCCTTCTCTTAGATTTTGTGTTGGAAGCCTTATCTTTGGTAGCAAGTGTTTTTGGCAACCCCCGCAAAAGCACCCTCAACACCCGTCTGCTGCCATGCCTATAACTGTCCTGTTTTTCGGTGCCCTGACGGAACTGACCAAGACGGATCGGCTGGCGTTAGACGCGCAAGCCGATGCATTCATTGATCTTGCTGGGTTGAACACGCACCTTGAACAGCTTTACCCCGGCCTAAGCGACAAGCCCTACCGGGTGGCCATCAACCAGGAATTTGCGGGCGAAGGGGATCCGTTGCGCGACGGCGACGAAGTGGCTTTTCTTCCGCCCTATGCCGGGGGCTAACGCAAGGTATGAGCCAAAGCCATTTCATAGAAGGTCCGCTGTTGCCTTCCTGGATTCAGGAGCAGATGAGCCTTTGTGGAAGAGAGCAGCGGGATGAACAAATGTTCAGTCAAGCGGCAGCTGCGGGCATTGGAGCTATGGCCAGTTTCCAGGGCATCATCCGGGCTGATGCCTGGCAAGGCCAAACGGTTCAAGCCATGGAGTACAGTGCCTACCTTCCGCTGGCGGAGCGTTTGTTTGCCCAAATGGAACAGCGCATCACAGAGCAGTACGGGCTGAGGGAACTGCGTATCTGGCACTCGCTGGGGCTTGTTCATGCCGGGGAATGTTCTATGTTGGTGCTGGCAGCTTCTGGTCATCGCGCGGAGGCCTTCGAAGGGCTGCGGGCTGCGGTGGAGGCAGTGAAAGCAGAGGCACCCGTTTGGAAGCGGGAACGCTTCGCCTCGGGTCAGTACCGATGGGTGGAAGGCCCGGTGTCGCCGCATTTTGAAACGGGGCGCATTCGAACTAAAGTGAGTGATAAATAATAAATCTTGTGGTTGACATTACCGGCAAACACCCGACCCTGCGCTACGCCAAAGCAACGGCCATCGTCCAGCTGAGCAATCCCGAAGCCCTGGCAGCCATCCGCGACCGCCGCGTTCCCAAAGGCGACATTTTCGAAATGGCTCGTGCTGCAGCGCTTTTTGGCATCAAGAAGACGCCTGAGCTGATCCCGGACTGCCATCCGCTCCCGATTGAGTTTGCTGCAGTCAGCTACGGGCAGAACGATATGGAAATCCACATCTTTGTGGAGGTCAAAACGGTGTACAAGACTGGCGTGGAAGTGGAGGCTATGCACGGCGCATCAATTGCGGCATTGACCCTCTACGATATGCTTAAACCCCTGGACAAAGGCATTTGCATCCGCGACATCCGGCTGCTCGAGAAGCGGGGTGGCAAGTCCGATATCGGGCAGGGCAGTTAGGCGGAAACTCACACAGAGCGGCAGCCTTCTAATGAATCGAAGAAAATTTCTTAAAAATTCTGCCTTGATTTCGGCAGCAGGACTGGTCCTGAGCCCCAATCTGTTTTCAGGTTGCAAGAAATCCGGTCTTTCCGACAACCTGAGTTACGGAGGAAGAGTCCTTGTGATTGGAGCTGGTGCAGCCGGACTTTACGCCGGGTCGCTTTTAAAAGCCAGGGGCATTGATTTTACCGTTTTGGAAGCTTCAGGAACTTACGGAGGCAGAATGGGCAAGGTGGTTGGATTTGCCAATTATCCCATTGATACGGGCGCTAAGTGGTTGCACGGCCGCAGAAATATAGCGGGCGATTTAATTAACGAGGCGGGAACGGTCATTGTCGAAGACAACGGTGAGCCTGTCTATTGGTTTAATGATGCTGTTGTTGAATCGCTGCCCAGAGACCTCTATGTATTTGAAGGCAATGGATTGCCTGATCTTTCTTACTGGGATTATGCGGTAAGCCGGGGCTTTGGTCCAGAGTACCGCTATCTGGTTGAAGCGCTGGCTGGGGACTATGGTGCGGCGGCGTCCGAGTTATCCGTTTACTTCAGCAATTTGGAGGAACTGAATTGGAGTTCAGGAAACAGCGATTACAAGTTCCAACAAACCTATTTTGATTTTATAGAGTCTCAATTTGCTTTTCAGGTGCAGGAGCACCTGAAACTGAATACTGTTGTTCGCAGCATTGACTATTCCACGGATCAAATTTTGGTGACGGATGCCTCCGGCATGGAGCATGTTGCCGACAAAGTGATTCTGACCGTTCCCATTACGGTATTGAAGGATGCCGATATTGTGTTTAGCCCCCCGTTGCCGAGCCAAAAGACGGAAGCATTTGCCAAGATTGGGATGGGCCCGGGCATGAAAGTTTTTTTGCGTTTTAACACCCGTTTTTACGACGAATACCTGTTCGGGGGCGCCCTTTGTGTGGCATACCTCGATGACAGCACCGGAAAAGCAGTGTCGGATAACGTATTGTTAGCCTTTGTAATGGGTGAGCAAGCCGCCTATTTGGATTCCCTTGAAAGCGACGAAGCCATCACAGAGGCATTGCTGCAGGAATTGGATACCATTTACGCCGGTCAGGCCAGCGCGGCTTTTGTGAATGCTCGCGTAGAAAACTGGACCAGGCACCCCTATATCCGCGGAGCCTATTCATTCAGTACCGTGGGCATGGGCAATGCCCGCAGTATTGCAGCCGCTTCTGTGGCCAACAAATTGTTCTTTGCGGGGGAGGCTATGAACCTCAATGGGCACCACCAAACCGTACAAGGAGCCATGGAGACGGCCGAGCGCGAGATCTTAAACCTTATTGAGAATGCCTGAAGATTGAAATCCGAGCATTTTTGCGTTTACCAGGAGATGATTGGTTTTAATGAATGTCTTCATTAAACTTGCAATCTAAATCATTCTCTCATCTGTTTTCAGTTTACAGTTTTAAATAGCTAATAGTAATTTATTTTATGCAAATCCGCCTCATCACCTTAATTTTTCTCCTGATTACTGGCAACGCTTTCAGCCAACAAACGGATACGCTGACCTTTTTCTCGAAAGCCTTTGGACAGGAATGCAGCGTAGTGATTCATTTGCCTGAGTTTTATGAGTATAAAGCTGATACTGTTCAATTGCCTGTAGTCTATGTGCTGGATGGGCAGCATGAGTGGTTTGTCGATCCGCTGTTGACCACCCTGCATTACCTCCAGTACACCCACCAGATTCCCAGCGTATTAACGGTGGTTATTCCGCACAACAACCGCAACCAGGAATGCGCCGTTCCCAGTTTAGAAGAGTCGTTGCCTTTGGATCGCTTCATTACAGAAGATTTGGAAGGGCAATTGGCAGCTTATCGTCCAAACCCATACAGAATCCTCATTGGACACTCGCTTTCTGCTTTATTTGCCCTCTATTCAGCACAGCGCAACCCCGACTTTTATACTGCGGTACTCTCCTGTACACCACCTGGCGAGTTTGAGGACTTGATTCCGCGATTTACAACCGCTGAGCGCTACAACCTGGATCGGATTTATTTAGCAATTGGCGGTCTCGGGAAGGAAAAGGATTACTACCATCGAAGGGTATATGACGAGCTTAAGCAGCGCTATCCCTCCTTCTTTTCTGCCATTCATACTTTCGAAGCGGACTTTGCCGCCCACAACGCTGTGCCAATCGTTGCCATTCCTGCCTTCCTGACCGAGTTGTTCAGCGATTTCAGCAGTCGTTACATCAAGATCGCCGAAGTGGATATGGAATACAAGCTGGTCCAGATGCCTACGTCAATAGAAGCAGAACTTGCAAGCATTCGCCAGGCATCACGGCTCGGTGATTACTACTATGCGCCCCAGCTCAGCGACATCAATGGCCTGGCCTCCCGATACTATGCGAGCGGCCTTATGGATTACAGCGCAGCCATCTATGAACTTGGCATAAAGTATTTTCCAAAATATTTTGAATTTTATCTTTCCTTGTACGATTCCTACCTGGACACTGATATAGACCGCGCCAAGTTTTGCCTCCTTAAGGCGGAGGAATTGCTTCGGCTTTTAGAAATGGGGCATACGGATACCCAGGAAATTCTGGATGCTGTGCTGGAGGAGCGGGCCGCGCAAGGGTGGTGAGGAACCTTTTAAATAGATTCCTTGACCCGTACCTCATCTCCAACCCGCAACAGCCCGGCGCCGCGCACCAGCGCGTTCATGCCAAAGAGCACTCCTTTTTCGCCCCGGCGATAGCTGGCTAAGGTTCGAAGGGGCTCGGTGCCGTATTGCCCGGTTGCGGTGTCCAGTGTGGTGACCACACAGCGTGTGCAGGGTTTGACCAGGTCAAACGTCAACGCTCCGCATTGCAGTTTGCGAGCCTGATCTTCGGCTCCAGGCGCTAAACCGCTCAAGACAATGTTAGGTCGAAAGCGCTCCATCGGCACCGGCGACTCCCCGGCTAAGGCCAAGCGCTGGTTCAGGTCGTCGAGGGTTTCCTGCCCTGCAATCAGGTAGGGGTAGCCGTCCGAGAAGCTGGTTTCGTCATCGGCCTGGGCGTAGCGGGGGTCAACCGGCCGATGGCTGTCGGGGCCAAGCCAAACCAAATGACAAGACCTTTGCAACACCTGGCTGAACCAGGCGTCGGCCTGATCGCTGACGCGGTAGGCCGTCAGCGTGTCGTCCCAGACGCTCACCTGAACTTTTTCGCCCTGGCTGGAATCGGCGGCAATGTGCAATCGGGGAATGCTCTCATGCAGGTAACCTACAGAGAAACCGTGGTGGTTCAGATGGGGCTGGATGCGGCACATCAACGGCGTTTCGCGCTGCGAAAGGAAGCGCCCGTTGTCGTCAACCAACATCCAGCGCCGGTCCCGATCAAAGCCCTGAGGCAGGGCTTGGGCCTCCTGCACCGCCAAGCCCCGGCAGGACTTGATGGGGTAGAGGTATAGCCCGCTGATGGAAAGGGGGGTGATCACAGTTAGTTCATCAAAAAAGTACTATTACCCTTTAATCGCGCACACACCGACAGCTAAAACCACTATTTTTATCCAGTTCCGTGGTCTGTAAAAATGGATCACCGTCGCTCAGGTACCACATCGAGCCAAATTCATCTCCTTCGCCACCCGGACCGGAAGTTGAGGTCCAAAAGCCAGCATATTCCCCAAGCTGTGCACCCGAAAATCCAAAAGTGCCGTAGTAAGCGCGAAGGCTGCCTGGCAGGGCGGCAAACCCAGAACTATTGGTGCCGCTGGCTGTCAACCAATTGCTGGTGGCTTTTAGTGCATTGGCATCAGCGCTGACGGTGTTGGACAAGGTCTGCCATTCCACCTGGGATGGAACGTGCCATCCTTCCGGGCACAATTTTCCCGTAGCTGCCGCATAGAAATTGTAGAGCTTGCCGTAAGTAAGGTCGTTGGCAGAATTGTTGTCAAAAATGGCATAGGCGCCCGTTGCGGTGCTTGCCCAAGCTACGTCATCTAAGGCGCCGGGGATAGCATTCCCATCCTTGTACTTGGTGGTTTTCAGATTCTCCTGCATCCAGCACTGGCTGCCAATTTCAATGACATCGTATGTGTTTCCGTCTTCATCGGTCACGCTGGTAATACCTTCGCAACCCACACCGGCAAGAGGAAGAACGGTGATGTATCCTTCCTCTGAGTATGTTTGGCCGCATTCTCCTCTGCCTAAAATGCTCAACTCAGCATCGTAGGTTCCCGGCGTGTTGTAAACAACCGCGACAGACGTACCCCTTCCAGCCCAGCCGATTACTTCCGTACTTGCGCCCACCAGGTTCCAAGTTCCTGAAGCAATATCGCCTGTACTGAAATCAGTAAATACTACGGTATCCCCAACGTTTACCGTAGTGGTTGCTGCGGAGAAACTGGGCGTAACATCGCATTCGACACATCCTGCAAGGGTCAAGGAAACTATCCCCGCCACCGAAGCCATGGTAAAACGCCGCCGTATTTTTTTGATGGATGCGCTGTTGTGGCCAGATTTTGGGTCCATTTTTAGTAGGTTTTTTTCGGCAATAACTCCACTGTAAAAATTGGGGCAAGCCTTGTCCACAGGTTTTTAGCAGAGGCAGACTTAAAAGTAAAGGTAACTTGTTTTTCCTGATGCATTTTTGCACGGGTATCGCCCAACACTCCAGCCATGAACAAAACCATCGTCATAACCGGCGCCAGCAGCGGCATCGGAAAAGCCACCGCCCAACTGTTTCACGCCAAAGGCTGGAACGTCGCCGCTACCATGCGCAACCCACAGGCCGAGAAAGACCTCAAACCCGATGACCGCCTGTTGCTCGTCCGGCTGGATGTGCAGGATCAGGCATCTATTGCTGAGGCTTTGCGCAGCGTACTGCAGCGCTTCCCCCGCATTGACGTCTGGTTGAACAACGCCGGTTACGGCGCCTATGGTCCGCTCGAGGCTGGTTCGGATGAGGAAATCCGCCGCCAGTATGACGTCAACTTCTTTGGGGTTATTGACTGCATCAAGGCCATTCTACCGCACTTTAAAGCCAACAAAGCCGGTCTGATCATCAACATCAGTTCCATTGGCGGCCTGCTGACTCTGCCGCTCTTCGGCCTGTACAATTCCAGCAAATGGGCCCTTGAAGGCTTGAGCGAAGGGCTCTGGTACGACCTGCAACCGCTGGGCATTGGTGTTAAAGTGGTGGAACCCGGTGCCATTAAGACCGACTTTTCCGGCCGCTCCCTAGACGCATTTGACCTCAGCAACTTTCCGGAGTACAACGCCTACTACGCCACCATCAGCAACCGCATTAGAGACCCTAAAATGGTGAAGAACTTTTCTTCACCCGACATGGTGGCCCGTGTCATCTACAAGGCCTGTACAGACGGAAGCAAACGCCTGCGCTACCTGGCCGGAAGCGATGCCAAACAGTTCTGGACCCTTCGGCGCTGGCTGGGCGCCCCGATCCAGATGAGCTTAGTAAAACGCTACTTTAAATTGTAGCTTCACGGTCATTACAACGGTTCAACAGGCACGAACCGCTTAAAAAATGACCCATGCAGCTCAAACAATCGCTGTCGCTGGCCCTGGTGCTGGCGCTGCTCGCGCTGGTGTCTTGGGAAGTTTACCTCCGGTCTCAAGGCCGGGTCCCGGATCTCAACGACGATAAGAACCTATGGGCGCGCGAACGCGCCAAGGTGGACAAGCTGACCAACGAAGACGTGATCCTGACGGGATCGTCAAGGGTACTCTTTGATGTGCAGCTTTACAAGTGGGAAAGGCTCACCAGCCGCAAGCCCCTTCAGTTGGCCTCGCCAGGCTCCAGCCCATTGCCCGTCTTCCACGACCTGGTGCAGAATACCGATTTTGCAGGCACCATTGTAGTAGGTGTAACAGAAGGCTTGTTTTTCTCCACCACCTTTCCAGAGGCCCAACCATGGGCCCGAGCACAGAACAAGGTAGACCATTACCACAACAGAACCTATGCTCAGCGCCTGAATTTTGCGCTCTCCCTTCCTTTTCAAAAAAACCTGGCTCTGGTTTCCATCAACGAGGAGGAGTGGCCGGATGACACCAACCTAAAAGCGTTGCTGACCAGGATTCAGCTTGGCAATCGCTCAGGCGAAGAGCCCTTTCCCCCGTTCAACAATTTTGCTCATGCTGATGATATCCGCAATACCCGGATGTCGGAGCGCACCGCTACGGACACGGCATTTGCAGGCAGCGTACAGCGGGTCTGGATGGCTATGGGTCGCTTCCATCGGGAGCCCGAAAAGGAGGCCACCCTGGCCTACTTTCTGGAAGATGCGCGGAAGTTCACCGCTCGGGGAGGCAATTTAATTCTGCTTCGCTGCCCATCGTCTGGTCCTTTGGCCGAGCGAGAGAGCAAAGGCTTTCCGCGCGAACTTTTTTGGGACGAACTGGTCAATCAAAGCGGCGCAAGAGCCTACCATTATAAAGATTATGAATCGTTAAGCCAATTTGAGTGCCCGGAATGGTCGCACCTGTCCGGGCCAGATGCTGATGTGTTTACCAGCGAATGGGTGAGCATCCTGAAGCAAGACATTGCGTTAACCGCCAAAGCCCAATAACCATGCTGTTCAACTCCCTGGGCTTTCTGGTCTTTTTTGCGCTGGTGCTGCTTTACTACTACACGCCGGCATTTAGTTGGGTGAACAAAAAGCGGATGCTTCTGCTGACCAGCTATCTGTTTTACGGGCTTTGGAATCCGCCTTTGATTTTGTTGCTCTGGATCTCCACGCTGGTGGACTGGATTACCGGCAACAAACTGGCCGTTGAACAGAACCAACGCAAGCGCAACGCCTGGCTGGCGTTGAGCATTGTGGTCAACCTGGGTTTTTTGGCTTTCTTCAAGTAAGGTAATTTTTTGCTGGAGAATTTCGTTTGGCTGGCAGCCTAGGCAGGCTGGGCCTATGAACCCAGGCCCATGGACATCATTTTGCCGATGGGCATATCTTTTTATACGTTTCAGACCATGTCTTATACCATAGACATGTACCGCCGAAAGATTGAGCCCGCTCGCACCTTTTTGGATTTTGCGCTCTACGTCACGTTTTTTCCGCAGTTGGTGGCCGGACCCATCGTTCGCGCACACGATTTGATCAGCCAGTTTTACGAGCAAAAGAAGGCTACGGTGCAATTGTTTATCTGGGGCGCTTTTTTGCTCACGTTGGGTTTGTTCGAAAAGGTTGTGTTGGCTGACACGTTGTTGTCGGGCACTTCCGACGCGGTTTTCGGTGCCGGGAAGCCGTTGCACATTTTGGACGCCTGGTCGGGTACGCTGGCTTTTGCCGGCCAGATCTTCTTTGACTTTGCGGGCTACTCCAGTTGCGCTATCGGTATTGCCATGATGCTCGGCTTTACCCTTGGCGATAACTTTTTGTATCCTTACGGGTCCATTGGTTTTTCCGAGTTCTGGCGGCGCTGGCACATTTCATTGTCCTCCTGGCTCAAAGACTACCTCTACATACCGCTTGGCGGCAACCGCTTTGGTCCCACCCGTATGTACATTGCCCTAATGGTGACCATGTTGCTGGGTGGTTTATGGCACGGCGCGGCCTGGACCTTTGTGGCCTGGGGCTTTTTGCACGGTACGTACCTGGTGGTAGAGCGCTTGTTAAAGCGCTATGTTAAAGTGGAAATCAACTGGTGGCACAGCGCCTTACTGGCCTTGCTCACCTTTGCGCTGGTCAGCCTGACCTGGGTCTTTTTCCGGGCTGAAGACTTCGCTTCAGCGGGCGTGATGCTCCAGTCCATGCTCTATGGGCGTCAGGATGGCGCCAAAATTCTAAGTCATTTCGACGTGATCAAGGTCTTTAGCGTCAGCGCTTTGTTGTTCGCTTCGCACTACTACATGCGGCACCACACGCTGATGATGCTGGCCAAAAACATTCACCCCTGGTTGCTGGGAGTGGTATGGGCAACCATGTTGTTTCTTATGGCCATTGCGCAGAGCGCCGGCGAGCAGTTCATTTACTTCCAGTTCTGAACATTTGTTCAGCCGCCGATCCGGATCATGCTCCGCTGGGTAAAATCCTCGCGCGATAGTCGCGATATTTCCTCCACGCCCCCGTGGCGGGCGTGTTTGGCGTGTATGCTCTGGCGAATGAGCATTTCTATATTTTCTCCCCGGCGCAGCGGGGTAAGCAGGTCCAATTCATCGTCGCTGAACAGGCAGTTGCGTATCTTGCCGTCGGCCGTCAGGCGGATGCGGTTGCAGGTATCGCAGAAGGGCGCGGTCATGGAGGCAATGACCCCAAATGTGCCCTGGCCTCCCTGCACCCGGTAGGCGCGGGCGGTGTCATGCGCGTCATCGGTCACCTTTTCCAAGGCAAAATACGCACCGGCGCGCTCAAGCACGGTGTGGAAGGGCAGAATCTGATCCCAGCCCCATTCATTGCCATTAAACGGCATGAACTCAATAAACCGCACATGAATGGGTTCGCGGGCACTCCACGCGATGAAGTCTTCAATTTCATCCTCGTTTTTACCTCTGAGCAACACCGCATTAACCTTGACGCGGAATTTGCGTTGTACCGCAACGTCAATCGCCCTTCGAACGGCATCAAAATCATCGCGTTTGGTCAGCGCTAAAAACTTAGCGGGCTGGAGCGTATCCAGGCTGATGTTTATGGAGCGCATGTCGCAGGTTTCCAGCAGGTCCCAGACTGGTTCCAGCATCGTGCCGTTTGTGGTCAGGCTAAGGCTCAAGCGCGGCGAAACATCTCTTAAAGCCGCAAGCCCCTGCGCAATTTGCGCAAAGTCTTTTCGAACCAGCGGTTCTCCGCCCGTAAGCCTGATTTTGGTCACGCCCAGGTGAACAAAAATGCGCGCCAGGGCCAGCACTTCCTCTGCGGTCATGTAGTGTTGCCGCCCGAGCAGCGGAACCCCTTCCTCCGGCATGCAATACGTGCAGCGCAAGTTGCAACGCTCGGTAAGCGAGATGCGCAGGTAAGTATGCGCCCGACCAAAACGGTCCACAAGCGGTTGAACGGACATGTGTCGTAAAGCTAAGCCGCTCTGCGCAATGTTAAAGTTTTGCCGCAAGTCAAGCCGCTTCTTTAACTTGCTCTTATAACTGCATGCTTTGCCTACCATCCGCTTCACTTCAGCCCTGAGCCGATTTTTTCCTGATTTAGGCCAAACGGCGCTGCCCGGCAGCACCGTAGCGGAATTGCTTCAAGGAGCTGAAACGCAGTTCCCGGGCTTGCGCCGCTACTTGTTGGATGACCAGGGCGCCCTTCGCCAGCACGTCAACATCTTTGTGAACGGAGAGCGCATTCAGGACCGCGACCGATTATCCGACGCGCTTGCCGAGCGCGATGAAGTGTTCATTCTCCAGGCGCTTTCCGGCGGCTGAAGCCAACTCACTCAGAACCCTGCAACCATGGCAAACACAATCTTATTAGGCACCCGAAAGGGCCTCGTGGTGTACCGCCGCAAGGCAAATCGGTGGAAGGTGGACCGTGTTCATTTCACAGGTTTTCCGGTAACCCTGGCCGACCGCGACGAGCAGGGCAGTTGGTGGGCGCTTTTGGACCACGGGCACTGGGGCTGCAAACTGCACCGCTCTGACGACGAGGGCGAAACCTGGACAGAATTCGCCGGGCCGGCCTTTTCTGAAGGCGACGAAACCAAGCCCGGCAAGCCCGCAACCGTCAAATACCTGTGGGCCTTTGCCGCTGGCGGTGCAACGTACCCCAACCGCATCTGGGTAGGCACCGAACCCGGTGGGTTGTTCCTCAGCGAGGATCGCGGCGCAACCTTCAGCCTGGTGCGCTCGCTTTGGGACTATCCAGGCCGGGCGGAGCAGTGGTTCGGCGGCGGGCGCGACGATGCCGGCATTCACTCCATCTTAGTGGACCCGCGCGACAACGATCACATTCACATCGGCATTTCCTGCGCTGGTGTATTCAGCAGCCCGGATTCCGGCAAAACCTGGCAAGTCAAAAACAAGGGGTTGCGCGCTGACTTTCTGCCCGATCCCGATACGGAAGTGGGCCACGACCCGCATTTGCTGGTGCGCAGCCAGCAGCATCCCGACGTGCTTTGGCAGCAGAATCACTGCGGCATCTTTCGCAGCACCGATAACGGCAACAACTGGCAGGAGATCAGCCAGACGGACGGCCCGGCGCGTTTCGGGTTTGCCATTGCCGCAGATCCGGCAGACCCGCTCGCGGCTTGGGTTGTTCCCGCCGATAGCGATGCCATTCGCGTGGCCATGGAGCTGGCGCTCTGTGTTTCTTCTACCCATGGCGGGGGAAGGACCTGGGTTGCGCACCGCGACGGCTTGCCGCAAGTGCAGGCCTTTGACATTGCCTACCGTCACGCCTTGGACTACCGCAACGGCGAACTCGTTTTTGGCACCACCACCGGCAATTGTTACCATTCGGCCAATCGGGGCGCGCAATGGACCTGTCTGCACTCGAATTTGCCGATGATTCATTCAGTCCGTTTTGTATGAACGCGGCATAAAGCCGCAACCGCTTGAAAAAGGGCAAGTTACGCGTAGAAAATATTAGACATCTAAAAAAAATATGATATTGTAGTTAATTTGTAAACCCCTACCTTAGAGGTATGCTACAGGAAGAAAAGAACCAGATTGATCTGGGTCAACAGGCGGAAAACGAAATTGCCAAACTGCGTTTGGCAGCCCGTTTTGGCACGGTGTTAACCGGAAGCCAGGACTTGCCCGGGGGTTTGGAGGCGCGTTGGCTCGGCCAATTGGAGGCTGTAGAAAGCAAGTTTGCCGAAGCGACGCGCACTACAGTAGCCGCCTACCTGGGCAACCCCAAATACCCGCGCGAAAGCCGGCTGTCTGATCGAAAGTTGAGCACAGAACTGCAACGCCTTTCGCTTCAGTTAGAAGAGGCCGGCATAGAAGTAACCACCTTATATCGTGTACCTCCACGGGAGTTTTACCGTTACTTGACGGAAGAGCTCATGGAGGAAACGATTGAAAACATACGCATGGAAGGCATTAACCAGCAATTCGTGTTCGAAGATTTCTACCCCAACGAAGAATTTGAAGTAGAGCACACCGTTGTCGAGTTTTTCGACATGCTCTTTGGCAAGTACTACGCCATGCTGGAAAGCATCATGTACTTGCCCGAAGGCGAACTCGGCGATTCGCCCGAAATGAGCGCCATGGTTGACCGCCTCTGCGATTTCACCGATTCATTTGACGAAATTGAGCTGCTCGATTTTGAGCTGGAAGAAATTACCATGCTCGGCAGCAAGCGCGCGCAGGCCCGGGTGCGCGTCAGTTACATCGGCTACCCCAATGCCCGGGGGAAGGGCTTCACGTTCAGCGGCCCGGCCCATTTTACGCTTCACCTGGACCAGTATGACTATTGGGCCATCGAGAAAGTGCAGATGCCAGGCGTTTACGACCCAGGTGCCGCCGCTTAAGCGTCGCTTTTAAAAGCAACGCAAGTCTGGTGGTTCAGCGGAAAAGGTCGCAAAACGCAAAGGTTTCGCCGTCAAAGAGGCCAAGATCGCTGAGTTTCAGGCTCGGTATGACCAGCAACGCCATAAACGACAAGCTCATGTACGGTGCCTTAAGTGCGCTGCCCAGGGCTTTTGCGGCAGCGTCCAGCGTTTCGTAAGCTTCGGCCACCAGCCAACCGTCTTTATCGCTCATCAGGCCCGCGATAGGCAGGGGCAACACGTCAGTGTTTCCGGCAGCATCGGCCAGCGAAACACCTCCTCCTCCTGGCACCAGGGCATTGATGGCAGCCGCCAGGGCTGCATCGTCGGCTCCCACGGCAATAATATTGTGGCTGTCATGGGCCACCGTGCTGGCCAGGGCCCCGCCATTGAGGCCAAAGCCCTTGACGAAGGCCACGGCAGGCGCTGCCTCCTGGTAGCGGTTGTACACCACCAGTTTAAGCAAGTCGTCGCCGGGCGAAGCCACCGCCCATTCGCCCAAAACGGGCACGGGAACCCAGGCACTGCTGGTGACCAGTTGTCCATCGTGCACCACGATGGCGCGCAGTTCGGCACCTGCCGCGCGAACCCGGAGCTGGTCGGCCGATATTGGACGCGCCGCAAACTTGTTCGGCGTCGCCGTCGGGACCCGCTCCAGGAGACTCCGGCCGTCTCGGGCCACTTCACGGCCCCCGATCCAGGTTTGGCGAACGTTAAAAGCCACCAGATCTTCCACGGCGATAAAATCCGCCGGGTCGCCGATCCTCATCAGGCCAATGGGCAGCCGGTAATGCTGAACCGGGTTCACGCAAGCCGCCCGCAACACGTCAAAAAGGGGTGCGCCATTGGCCACTGCCCGTGCCACCAGTTGATTGATGTGCCCGTGCACCAGGTCGTTGGGGTGTTTGTCGTCCGAACAAAACATGACCCGTTCGGGATGGGAGAGGAGCAAGGGCCATAAGGCGTCGAAATTTTTAACGGCCGAACCTTCGCGGATCAAAATTTGCATGCCGCAGGCCACTTTGTCCAGGGCTTCATCCAGCGTAACGCACTCGTGGTCGGTTTCTATCCCTGCCGCTGCATAGCGCGCGGCGTCCCTTCCCCGGAGACCGGGCGCATGCCCGTCCACAGGCTTGCCCAGCGCCTTGGAAGCGGCAATTTTAGCCAAAAGATCGGGGTCGGCGGCCAATACTCCCGGAAAATTCATCACTTCTGCCAGGTATCCGATATCCGGACGCTCCAATAGCTCAGCTACCGCGGCAGCGTCTAATGTGGCCCCGGCACGTTCAAAACCCGTTGCCGGAACACAACTGGGAGCCCCAAAACAGTATTTAAACGGGCTCAGTGCGGCGTTTTCAACCATGTACAAAACGCCTTCCCGTCCTAAAACATTGGCAATTTCATGCGGATCGGATACGGAACCTATGGTACCGTGCACTACAGCCATGCGCGCAAATTCAGTCGGGGGAAGCATCGAACTCTCTACATGAACGTGCGCATCCACAAAACCGGGCAGTAAAAAAGGCAAAGGTTGTTCGGGCGAAGGGCTTTCCTGGGCGTCGAGCGGCAATATGCCTGATACAATACCGTTATGTATGGTAATTCTGGCAGGGAAAACGCGGTCGTGTGCCAGGTCAACAAGCTGGCCTGTGATAGAAAAATTAACTCCCATGGCACAAAAATAGCCGCAAGGCTGAACCTTTTTGCCAACAACCTGTTCTTAAGCCTCATCCCATTCTAATTAACACTCAAACAAAAAACCATGATTAAATTGAGAAATTTCCTGCCTTTCCTGATGCTAGGATTGGCCGCCTTCAGCTTCGCTTCCTGCGACGATGATGACGATGATGACATGTTGGACATTGTGGACACGGCTATCGCCGATGCCCGTTTTACCTCGCTGGTAGACGCGTTGACCCGCGCTGGTTTGGTGAGCACCCTGCAAGGTGATGGTCCGTTTACCGTATTCGCTCCCACGAATGACGCGTTCACGGCCTTCTTGTCGGCCAATGGTTTTGCCAGCCTTGACGATGTGCCAGTGGACGTATTGACCAACATTTTGCTCAACCACGTAGTAAGCGGTAAAGTGCTGAGCACCGACCTGAGCGCCGGCTACATCAGCACCCTGGCCACCGAATCCACCACCGACAACAACATCAGCGCGCTGGTGAACCTGACGGGCGGTGTCTTCATCAACAGCTCAGAAGTGACCCAGGCCGACATTGAGACCACCAACGGTGTTATCCACGTAGTGAGCAGTGTCATCGGTATTCCTTCGGTGGTGGATATTGCCCTGAACAACGGCAACTTCAGCACCCTGGTGGCTGCACTGACACGTGCTGACCTGACCGTTGATTTTGTAGGTACCCTGAGCGGCACGGGTCCTTTCACGGTGTTTGCACCAACCAACGCAGCCTTCCAGGCTTTGTTGGATAGCGACCCAACCTGGACCACGATTAATGACATCCCTGTGGCAACACTTGAGGCCGTTCTTTCCTATCACGTCGTGAGCGGTGCCAACGTGCTGAGCAGCACCCTGACCAATGGTCAGGTGGTCACGCCTCTGAGTGGTGGAACCTTCACCATCAACATCAGCGGCAGCGACGTCTCCATTACCACCGGCAGCGCCGGAACGGCCAACATTACCGCCGTTGACGTGCAAGGTGGCAACGGTGTGGTCCACGTAGTGGACGCCGTGTTGCTTCCCTGATTTGTTGCAAGCAACTTTTCGGGAGGCCTGTGCTTCCCCACCCATTAACTCCTTGTTTCATGCAAAGGCTCCTTCGGGGGCCTTTGCTTTTTTGTGCCAAAGCCTATGTAAAAAAGCCTTTATGCAGAACCCTTAAAGGTTCAATCGTGCATGCATAACGCGCATAATTATGTCGCGGGAAACCGGGAGGATTGAACCCGCTTTTCCGGGAAGAGCGTATACCTAATAGCGCGGGGAGGAAGCGATGGATGAAGGGTGCTGCCAGCCTATAGACAGCTCAGCATAGACCCGTTATCATCTGACGATTTGCACACTATTAGCCCCGAAACATATGCTTTTATATTCTTCTGCGTTTAAAAATTCACTCCGTTTAGCCTTCTTTCTGGGTGTGCTTTTCTTAGTCTTCAGCGGATGCCAGAAGCCGCAGGCCAACGGCTGGGACGGCACCTATTGCTACCGCTGGAAAGAGGAATTCAACGGCCAGGAGAAGGTAGTTGATTTTTTGAACACTTGTTCAGGAGAGCACGAACAACTGGTGGTGCTCAGCCGTGAAAATGCCGTGAGCATCGATGGTCCTGAAGGCGCAAGAACCTTTACCCTGACTTCTGCACAAGAGGGCCGCTTTGAAGCCACCCACCGGGATTGCAACGATCAGCCTTATACCATAAGGTATTCTATGTATAAGGTAGGAAAAAGTTTCTTGCTGGAAACTTCCTGGAACGATGGCCAGGAGCACTTGCGCCGCACCTCCTACACGTTAGTCGAATGATTCCCGGGTGCTTTTATAACCCAAGGTCAGCGATAATCGCGCTGACTTTCTGTTCCGTATCGCGCAGTTTATCGTGGCAAAAGCGCAGCAACATCCCGGCCCGCTCTACTTTGAGCGCCAGTTGATCAATGCCAATTTTGCCCGATTCCAGCTCAGCCAGAATGGTCTCCAGTTCGGCGGCGGCGCCTTCGTAAGTCAGGTTTTCGTCTTTCATGGGTGCGCAGCAGCGTAATTTTCTCCTTGCCCTGGAGCCTTCCGGGCCTCCACGGCCTCTACCCGTGCCGTCAATTTTTGTGCAAACAAGGTAATGGCCAATTCAGCTCCAACAGCCGGTAGATCCGTTGGAGCAATCGCTTTGCCCTGGTAGCGCACGATCGCGTAGCCTCGGGCCAAGGTGGTATCCGGATCCAACAGGCGAAGGGCCCCTTCGGCCTTGCTCAGCCCGGGTTCTGCCTGGCGAATCGGCAGCAGCGCCAACCAGTTCAGCCGTTTGTGGCGCTCCAACTGAAGGCTCTCGCTGCGCAGCATTTGCTTGCTCAGCGACTGCAGTTGATGGCTCTGTCCGGCCAAAACCGCAGGCGCTTCCTTGCGCAACAATTGAATCGGGCTCTGCCTGATTCGGGATTGGCTCACCTGCAAGCGGCTTTGCCGGTCAGCCAGTTCGCGGCGCAAGGCACGGGCAATGCGGTTACCGACCTGGTGCAAATCGCCGCGTCTCCGCTGTGTGCTGCTGATGGCCCGAATCTGGAAACCCTCCTGCGCTACGCTCAACCGACCGCGCTGTGTTTTGAGCTCCCGAACAGCTAAAAAGCGGATACGCTCCATTCGTTCCCGCTGGTCCATTTCAAAATTGGCGGCGCGGTCCAACAGAAAAGCAGCCACCGCCGTTGGCGTTTTGGCCATTGTGTGCGCCACTTCGTCTGCCACTGAGCGGTCCGTTTCGTGGCCTATACCCGTTATCAGGGGAAGGGCCATTTCGGCAATGGCAACAGCCAATGCCCGATCATTGAAGACGTCCAAATCCAACCGCGACCCGCCCCCGCGCACCAGCACGACGGCGTCAAAACGCTCCTTTACCGTATTTATTTCTATGTTTTGCAGCGCAGTCGCTATCTCTGAAGCAGCCCCTTCGCCCTGAACCTTAACCGGAAACAAGGTTATGCCAAAGCGGTACCCGTATTCGTTGCGCAGCAAATGCCGCACAAAGTCGGCAACGCCCGCCGAATCCGGTGCGCCAACCAACGCCAGGCGCTGCACAACCGGCGGCATCGGAACAGCGGCGTTCTTGCGCAGCAAACCGGATTCCTTCAAAAAAACCAGCGTTTCCTGCTTGCGTTTTTCTTGCTGGCCCAGGGCAAATTCCAGGTCAACTTCGCGCAGCACCAGTTTCAGCCCGTGAACAGGGTGATAACTCACGGCAACCGCGCACTGAATTTCGCTGCCCCGGCGCAGCACCTGGGCTGCCTCGCCCCCCAGCGCTTCTACAATGCGGATGTAGTCGTTTTTCCAGACCACCGCCTGCGCTTTGGCCACGAGCTGCCCGTTGCGCTCTTCGGCCAGGTCCAGATAGACGTGCCCGCTGCTGTGCACGTTCCACTGGGCAATTTCCGCCCGAATCCAATAGACCGCGCCGCCGGTGCGATCCGAAATGGCCTTGCCGATGCTCCGGTTGAGCTGCTCCAGGCTGTAAACCTTTTGTTCTGCCATTGCCGCGTTAAAATAGCGCAAAATAGAGGAGTGCAAGGTTCCGTCTGCGGCGCTGCCTTGCGCTTGTTGATATTTTAAGGGCATGCGCATCATCGCTGCCCTGAATACCCTGTTGGTCCTCCAGGTTTCTGGCTTGTGCAGGTGCCGTGCAGCCTGAGTTTTTAGCGCACAAACCCCAGCCTAATGGTAAATCGCCGGGTTTTCGCCACCTTTGGATAGTGTCAAACCCCTCCACCCCGCTATGACCCTGCAACTTCTACCCAGCCGATTCCCGCAATCCGGCCTCATCTTGTTCGCATTGCTGTTCAGTGCCACTGCGCTTTTCGCCCAAATGGACACCCGTTACCACCGGGTCAGGGTTCAGGCCTCCGGGGCTCAGTTAAGCGCGCTGGGCATTGCCGCAGACCACGGTTTGCGCAAAGCTGATTTGTGGTTCGAAGGGGATTTTTGCGAGCGCGAGCTCGCCATCATCCGCGAGGCCGGTTTCAGCCACAGCATCCTGCAGCCCGACATGTCCGGTTACTACGCAGCCCGCATCGCGGCAGACGTAGGTTTTGAGGCGGGCCGGGCGGAAGCATCCCAACAGCCCCGCGATGAGCGTTTCGGTCCAGGCGCTGGCGCATGCGCCCGCATTCCCTCGGATTTTTTGGTGCCCGATGCCTTTGTTGCGGGCAGCATGGGGGGCTATTACACCATGCAGGAGGTTTACGCCCAAATGGACAGCATGGCGGCGCGGTACCCCGCACTGGTTTCGCCGCGAACGGCCTTCGGCAGCCAACTGACGCACCAGGGCCGGCAGCAATTCCTGCTCAAGATTTCTGACAACGTGAGCGCTGATGAAAGCGCGGAGCCCAATGTGCTGTACACCTCGCTTATACACGCCCGCGAACCAGCGGGCATGATGAGCGTCTTGTTTTATATGAATTGGCTGCTGGAAAACTACGGCAGCGACGACCGGGCCACGTACGTGATCAACAACGCGCAGCTATACTTCGTGCCGGTGGTGAACCCCGATGGTTACGAGATTAACCGAATCAGCAATCCGGGGGGTGGGGGACTCTGGCGCAAGAATGCCCGCAACAACGGCGGCAGCACGGGAGTGGACCTGAACAGAAATTGGCCCTACGAATGGGGCTACGACGATGCCGGTTCATCGCCGGTGGCCGCCTCTGATGTGTACCGCGGTCCATCGGCGGGCTCGGAGCCTGAAATTTCCAACCTGATGGAGTTGTCGGTGGAACGCAATTTTAGAACCGCACTGAACTACCACAGTTTCGGCGATCTGCTCATCTATCCCTGGGGCTATGATTTTGTATTTACGCCCGACCACGGAACGTTTCGCCGCGGGGCAAAGAGCATGGTTGCCGACAATTTCTACAACTATGGAACGCCTTACCAGACGGTTACCTATGCTGTGAATGGCAGCTCCGACGATTGGTTTTACGGTGAACAAACGCTCAAGGACAAAACCTTTGCCTGGACCCCTGAAGTGGGCGAACTCGGCTTTTGGCCCCCGCCTTCACAAATTGTGCCGATGGCGCAAGAGAACGCGCTTGCCAATTTGTTGCTCGCTTTTTTTGGCACCCGTTACGCGGCAGTCACGGCCTTGGATGCCCCGCTGGCCGAGCGGCAGGGCGTTTTCCGCCACCGTATTATTGGTTATGGTGAAATTCCCGTCAACGCGCAGGTCAGTCTGGAAGCGTTAAGTCCCAACCTTGAAGTAGATGCGGGTTCGGTTGCCTACGCGGACCTGGAAGCAGGGCAGGAGCGCGATGGCGAACTGACCTATCGCCTGCATCCGTCCACCAAGCCCGGCGATGCCGTGCGTTACGCCTTGGTGCTGCGCTGGCCCGGTTTTGAACACCGGGAAACGGTGGAAACGATTTTCGGCCTTGAGCAGCAGGTTCTTGTGCCTTCTGAAGACTGGCAGCCCTGGACTGAACAACCCGGCGGCCCATGGGTTTGGAGCGATTCGCCCGAAAAAAATTATACCAACGCCGCCGCCTTTGAAGGCAACATAGGCACGTTAGACCTGAGCGGGCAGCGCCACAGCCGCCTGTTGCTGGACTTGCGCTGGGATTTGGAACCGCGCTTTGATTACGCCTGGTTCCAGGCCTCTGTTGACGGCGAAAACTGGGTGGCCCTGAGGGGCGAACACACCCACTGCGGGGCATCCGAATTGGGTCCTTCGTGGAACCACTATACCGGTTCGTCAGACTGGGTGGCCGAAGACCTGGACCTGAGCCCCTTCGATGGTGCTCCCGTGTTTGTGCGGCTGCGCCTGGAAAGCGACGGAGCCTTTACCGCTGATGGCATAGACCTGCGCAACTTGCGTTTGGCTTCCGTGACGAGCCAACCCGCAGAGTTGGTTCAGCCTGCCGCATTGTCGCTGCGCCTTTATCCCAACCCGGCAAGTGGTCAAGTGGTGTTGACCCTGAGCGGCTTGGAGCATCCAGGGATTTTGGGTGATGAAACGTCCGTACAAGTTTTGGATGCTTTAGGCCGTGTGCAGCTCGTTCAGCCTTGGCCCGGCTCGGGGATTGTGTCAGGCGGCTCCGATCAACTGCAGCTTCAAACGCAGGCTTTGAACCCTGGTGTGTACCAGGTGATCGTGGTTCATCCAACGGGGATTTTGGCGCAAGCTGTGCTGGCCATCAGCCAGCCTTAAGAGGCCCTGGCGGCCAACCTTAAAATGCCCTTGGTCAACTAGAGTTTCTCCAGCGTCAGCGTAGTGGTGACCAGCGAATCCGAAGCATCGCCGATCAGCGCCCAGCTTTCCAGGTCAATTTTGTTGCTGCCAATAGACCTGACCACCCAGCGAAACTCCTGTAAATCGCTGTAAATGAGGCATTTGGTCTCGTAGCGCTCCATGCGGTAGCTGCCGATGGTGGTATCACCCAGGAAAATTGAGCGCATTACCCCGCTCTCCTCAAACACAAAAATCGGGTCAAGCGGTATTGGGTCCGGCCCTGGTAAAACGGGTGTTGAAGAAGGGATTAACGTGGAATCACCTTCCACATATTCAGTAATGATCCAGGAGCCGTACAACTTGCTTTCCTGGCCGCAGATGTTGATTTTGCTGCAGGAGTTAAAGCCAACCATAACCACTGAAACCAGCAGCAGCGCTCCTGAAAACCAGGTTAAAGGCTGCGCAGAAAAGGAAGCAAAGGGGCGGGAAAAAGGGCGGATGACCATAAAATGAGGTGGTTTGAAGTCCGAAAATACGCGTTGTCGGTGGAAATGGGTAAACGCGTCGTACAACAGTATTGGTATATCCAAAACGGGGGAACCTAAAACAGCGACTTCCCTGCAGGCAGGAACCGCAAGCCCGAACCATCAAACAAAGGGTTTAACGCAAGCGAAGCGCGTCCTGGTAAGTGACGACAAAGGCATCGCGGATGCCTGCGTCCCGGATCACGGTCAATACCTGTTCAGCCTCACCGCGGGAGGGCAGGTACCCGATCACGTAGCGGAAGAACCCGGCGGAGGAGGTCTCCACCCTTATGCCACCCAGCCAGGCAAAGCCGTTGTAGCGGTCAGCGGATTGGGTTCGGTCAATGCCCACTTGCACCCCATACCAGGTACCGCTGCTCCAAGGATTGGTGGCCAATTCCCCACCAACAGCACGGTCGGCATTTGGGACTTCATCCAGTTGGTTCGAAGGGCTTGTTTGCTCCGAGGCGGCCTTCCGCAGCGCCTCCCGGGCAGCCACAATCTCTTCCGGCGTGGGCACAGAACCCGGCGCAAACTCCCGCGCCTTGCTTTCCACCACCGTTTCAAAATAGGTGATCCGGAACTCCGTGCGGCGGTTAAACTGGTGATCTTCCTCGGCGCAAACGACGTCATCCGTGCAGCGGTTGCGCAGGCGCGATTCGCCATAACCTACAGCCTCCATGCGCGAGGCATCAATGCCGCGTTCAGTCAGGAAGGTTCGAGCTGCTTCGGCCCGTTGCTGCGACAGTTTCAGGTTGAACGGCGCCGAACTCCGCGAATCGGTGTGCGACGACAACTCAATGCGCATTTCAGGATAGGCCACCAACAGCTTGTACAAACGCTCCAGGTCGGCCTCCGCATCCGGGCGAATATGTGACTTGCCGTAGTCGTAATAGATGTTGTTCAATTCCACCACCAGGTCTTCGCGCATCTCGCTGACTTCGGCCAGCACGGCAATGGATTCGCCCGCCTTCAGGGTTCGGGTGTCCAGCACCACCGGCTCTGACAGGTAATTGGTCTTGTCCACCTCCAGCAGGTACGATTCCCCCACCGGAACGCTGCCGCTGAAGAAGCCTTCGCCGTCCACCTGCATGACCAGTACGGTATCGTTGTTCGGGGGAAGGATTACTCGCGCTACGCCGCCGCCCGTCGATTCGCCGGAGGTAGTCCGCACGGTCTGGCCGAGCACCTGCGCCAGGCCACCGGCCGCTTCTGTAACCAGTGACGCGCTGTCGTGCAGCAGCACCAGGTCATCGTCCAGGTAAGCCTTCCAGTTCCGCGAAATCTCGTATAAATCATCGCCGCCCCGCCCCCCCGGCCGGTTGGACGCCATCACCCCCAGGGTATCCGTCTTGAGCCAAATCAGCCCAAAGTCGTCGTAGCGGGAGTTGAGCGGCGGCGCCACCAGCGACGGCTCCATCCAGCCAATGTCTTTCCGCTTGCGGTGCGCGATAAACAAATCCAGCCCCCCAAAGCCCGCCCGACCATCCGAAGAGAACCACAAGTTTTCTTCGCTGTCCAGGAAGGGGTAAAGCTCGTCACCGGGCGAGTTGATGATCGGGCCCAGCCATTCGGGTTGGGTCCAGCCGCCCTGGTGGAACGTGGTCTGGTAGAGGTCAAAACCGCCGGCACCACCCGGTGCATCCGAGCTGAAAAGCAGCGTTTTTCCGTCAGCGCCCCAGGTTGGGTGCATCACCAACGCCTCGCCTAAGCCCAGGTCTATGGCCTCCGGTTCTGTCCAGTTTTCGCCGTTTTTGTGACTCATGAAAACACCCAACAAAAGCCGTCTTTGGCGGTCCAGGCCTTTCCCACGACTCACGGTCAAGCTGCGGGTCAGGGCTAAAGAAAGGTCCGCATCTGCGGGACCGGAAGCGCTGGTCTTGTTGCCCGCAGGCGCAAACACCTGGCCCGGCCCGTCGTGAAACGCCGAGTTCAGTGGCCCCGCAATGGGCAGCACATCCGGTTCCTCGCTCTGCCAGTTTGGGCTCTGGAACAAGTCCAGGTAGGCCTCGCCCGTCCAGGGGTCAAAAGCCGGCAAAGCGCCATTTGCGCGTACCTGACCCGTGCTGCGCCCCGAGGCAAACCAAAGCGCACCATCCACAAACAGCGGCCCAAAATCGTGCTCGGCACTGTTCAAGGCCAGGTTCAATACATCGAACGAAGCTTGTTTCACGGTGTCAGCCAGAATGCAGGAAGCCAGGCCGGCTTCCCCCCGCGAATCCTCCGCATGCAGCCGGGAATACGCCGTAAACCAGGGCCGCGCCTCATCGCAGCGGCCCAGCACTTGCAACACCTGGCCCGTGGGCAGGTAATACGCTGAAAACGCGTGTCCGTTGCTATCCGGCGCAACCAAAAGCCGGGTAAACCAGGTCGCCGCAAGGTCGTAGCGGCCGGTGAGCCGGTAGCATTCTGCCAAACGCAAGCTTGCCCGCTCGCGGCGCGCGCGCTCCCGAACCGCCGCTTCGCTGCCCGGTTTGCGGGTAAATCGGGCCTTCATTGGCTCCGCCAGGCTTTCCTCAAACAGGGGAATGGCTTTCGCATACGCGCGATTTTGGAACAAGCGCTCGGCCTGCTCCAGTTGATCGGGGTAAGCCTGATTGCCCGTGGCCGCAGCCGGCCCGTCTGTCGTCGCCCTTCCCTCAGACTCCGACTCTCCCGCCATGCCCAAAGCAGCCCTTCCCTCGGACCCCGACGCTCCCGCCATGCCCAAAGCAGCCCTTCCCCCGGAAACGCCGGAAAAGGAGAGCAGCAGCGCGGTCAGCAGGCCTATGGGCAGAAAGCGGGTCATCATTTGCGTTAAAAAATGCGGTGCGGGCTTCGGCGCGGGCTGGCCACATCGGTGTCCCGGCCCTCGGGCAGGTCAAATCGGATGAAAACTTCGTGCGAGCCGCGGCTGGCATCGCCGAGCGTGTTCAGGTCCATGTCGTAGCTGTAGCCGACGCCCAGGCCCTGCGGCAGGTCCACCATAAGCTGGCCGGTTACGGCCGGGTTGCTGCGAATGCCGGCGCCGATCCAAACCGTGCGCATCAGTTCCAGCGCAACGTTGCCCTCCACTTGCATTGGGGCGTTTTCGACCGCGCGCAAGAGCGCCATCGTTCGCACTCTGACGTTGGGTCCGTTGCCTGCCAGGTAGCCGGCTGAGGCGAAATAATGCCGCCCTTCGCGCGAGTTTCCATCCGGTAAAAAAGCACCGCGCAACAATCGGGGAGCGCTCAGCGAAACAAAGGCCTTGTCCGCCCAATCGTAGTAAACCCCGAAACCAGCATTTGGCAATAAACGGTTCTCGTCCAACGAGAAAAGCAAGTCTGATTCATCAAAAACTGTAAGCGAAGTCAGGTCCGCGCGATGCAGCGTCACGCCCCCCTGAACCCCCAGCGACAAGCGTCCATTGCCCGCCGGAATGCGGTAGGCATAAGCGCCGCGAAGGCTGGTTTGGCGGGTCACGCCCAACTGGTCATCGCTGAGCACAAAGCCCAGCGCCAGCTTGGGATTCTTGAGCGGGCTCTGCACCGTCAACACCGCCGTGCGGGGAGCCTGCGCAATGCCCGCCCACTGGTGCCGGTATTGCACGGTAGCCGCCAGCGTGTTTCGAGCCCCGGCATAAGCAGGGTTAATCAACAGCTTGTCGTTCAGGTACAGCGATTGCAGCGGGTCCTGTTGCGCTTGAAGCGAAAGGCTGCCAGCCAGAAGCCATCCCAAGAGGGTCCGTATCAAGAGCACCTTCATGGCTTAGCGGCGCAGGGTTATGGAACCGGTCAACAGCGCCTTGGGCTGTTGCGGATCCAGGTTAAGCAAATAGAAATAGGTGCCTTCGGGCAAGACCTGCGCACCGGCCAGGCCATCCCAGTCATTGTTATACGGAGCGGCCTGAAACACCACGTCACCCCAGCGGTTCACGATGCTGAGCGTGTGATTGGGGTACAAATCCAAGCCCAGGATGCGGAACACGTCGTTTTTGCCGTCGCCATTGGGCGAAAGGCCCCCGGCCACCAGCAACTGATCGTGGTACAGCGTCAGTTTCACGGTAGCCTCCGCCGATTCGGTGCCGTCCGCATTGCAGACGCTGTAGCGCAGCGAGTCCAGGCCGGCAAAGTAGGGCGAAGGGCTGTAGCGCAACTGGCCATTGCTTTCTATGCTCACGGCTCCAAAGGATGGAGGCACCAGCACTTGCAAGCAGGCCGCTTCGGCTTCCGGAGCATCGTTGTCCAGCACGGGCAACAAGGCCTCGGCGCTCACGGCAAGGGTATAAGCATCGTCAATGGCATAGAACGGGGCGGCCACGCAATCCACGCGCAGGGTAACCCGCGCATCCGCGCAAAGGCCGGTTAAATCGCAAACCTGGTAGCGGAAACTGTCCGTTCCACACCAACCATTTTCAGGCCGGTACGTATAAGTACCCCCCAATTCGGTCAAGGTGCCCCGAACGGGCAAGCTCTGCAGGGTCACAGAACTGGGGTCCAAATCGCCGTCCACGTCGTAGTCGTTGACCAGCAGGTTGAGCAGCAAATCCAGGATCAAATCGCTGTCCTGGATGCCGCCAGCAGAATCCGGCAAGGCCACTGGTGCGTCGGCCACGGGCAGCACTTGGAGGTAAACGGTGGCAGTGTCGCAGAGCGCGGGGCTGGCCGCATCGCAGACGCGGTAGCGCAGGCTGTCCAATCCGTTGAAGTCGGGCGAAGGGGTGTAGCGCCACGGAGCAGCCCCCGAGCCGGAGAGCAGGGTTCCGCGCCAGGGCCCTTCCACCGAAACCAGTGTACTCAGATCAAGGAGGCCTTCGGGATCCGAATCGTTGGTCCAGACCGTGAAGTCCAACAGGCTGTCTTCCAGCAGCGTAAAGAAATCGTCGTTGGCGGTTGGCGCGGCATTGACCGGGGGCACCCAACCCACGTGGATGAACACCAGGGCTGTGTCGCAAAGCGCCGGCAGCGGGAAGCCGTCGTCGCAGACCGCGTAGGCCAGCGTGTCCGTGCCGATAAAGCCAGCGTTGGGCGTGTACAGCAGCGCTCCGGTGGCAGGATCGTAGGTGGCAATGCCGTTCAATGGAGGGCTGACCATGCTTGCAGTAAAAGCATCAATAGCCCCGTCTATATCACTGTCGTTCAGCAGAATAAACACCGTTACTGCGGTATCCATGCCGGTGAACGCTGTGTCGTTGACTGCAAGCGGCGCATCGTTGACCGGCAAGACCTGCACGCGCACCCAGGCGCTGTCGCATTTGGTGGTCAAGCCGTTATCGCAGATGCGGTACGCGAAACTGTCCGGGCCGTAAACGTCTGGGTTTGGCGTGAACAGCACGGTGCCGGTCAGCAGATCCACCGTGGCGCTGGCCTGCAAAGGCCCGGACCAGATGCTCAGCGTGGCCGGAACCAGGGCTCCGTCGGGGTCGCCGTCGTTGGCCAAAACGGCCAGCACAACCGCGTTGTCTTCAAAGACCGAAGCGGTATCGCGCAGCGCGATGGGTTTCACGTTAGGCAGCGGCGGCACTTCCAGCACGGTGAACACCATCCAGGCCGAGTCGCAGGCGGCCGGCAGCGGGGTGCCGTCGTCGCAGATTTGGTACTGTGCGGAGTCGCTGCCAAAGAAGCCCGGTGCGGGCGTGTACGTGGCCGTTCCACTTCCAGCATCAAATGAAATGCTGCCATTTAAGGCACTGACAATGAGGCTAAATGAGGTAACATCAATGTTGCCGTCCAGGTCGCTGTCGTTAGCCAGGGGGTCTAGCGCCATCGGGCTGTCCTGCAGGCCGGAAGCCGTATCGTCCAGCGCTACGGGCGGGTCGTTGACCGGCAACACGTCCAGGTAAACGGTGGCTTCGCTGCAACCCGCAGGGATGCCGTCGTCGCAAACGCGGTAGCGAAAGGTGTCGGGTCCCGCATAATTTGCGTCGGGCGCGTACCGCACTTCCCCCGTTGCAGGATTGAGCAAGGTGCTGCCATGCGCCGGGCCTGCGATCACCGTCACGCTGGCCGGATCGGCGCTGCCGTCCGGGTCCGTGTCGTTGGCCAGCAGGTCAAGCCAGGTCGGCGTGTCTTCCAACACGGCGAAAACGTCGTCCGCCGCGCTCACCGGGTCGTTAACCGGAATGACCAGGATAACCAACAGGGCCTCGCCGCAGGCGGCCGGCAAGGGCGTGCCGTCGTCGCAGGCGCTGTAGCGCAAGCTGTCCGTGCCAAAGAAATCGGGCGAAGGGGTGTACAACACCTGGCCAGTGGCCGTGTCCACCGAAGCGGTTCCGTGGTAAGGGCCGGACACGATAGCCACCGTTGCCGGATCCAGCGACCCGTCGATGTCGCTGTCGTTGGCCAGCACATCGGTGCTCACCGGCAGGTCTTCGTCGGTCACGTTTATGTCGTCTGTGAGCGTTGGCGCGTCATTGAGCGGCAGGACGATGATGGCCAGGCGGGCCTCGTCGCAGGTGCCTGGAACCTGGTCATCGCAGACACGGTACTGCAGCGAATCCGGGCCGTTGTAGTTGGGGTTAGGCGTGTACTGAAGCCCGCCGGTAGCCGGAAAAATAACGACCACGCCGTGCAGCGGCCCGCTGACCAGCGTCAGGCTGGCCGTGTCCAGGCGGTTTTCGGGGTCAAAATCGTTGTTGAGGGGGAAGGTCACGAAGGCGTTGTCCTCAAAAGTGGTTTCCGCATCATCGAAAGCCTGCACGGGATCGTTGACCTCCACGACGGTAACAATGACCCAGGCCTCCGAGCAAGCCTGAGGCAGCGGAAAGCCGGTGTCGCAGACCTGGTAGCGAAAGGAGTCGATACCGTTGAAGTCTGGGTTGGGCGTGTACGTAATTGTGCCGCTCAGTAAATCCACGCTGGCGCTGCCGTTTGCGGGCGAAAGGGCGATGTTGACGCTAGCAGGATTGAGGCCTCCATCGGGGTCGCTGTCGTTGCCCAGCACCACGATGCCCACCGGCGTGTCCTCCAGCGTAGTGGCGGAATCCGTTACGGCCAGGGGGGCATCGTTGAGCGGGGTTATGCTAAACACCACCCAACCGGTGTCGCAGCTTGCCGGGCAGGCGGGGGGGCAGATGATGTACGCCGCGGAGTCCAGCCCGTAGTAATTGGGCTGTGGGGTGTACGTGGCATTTCCCCCGGCATCAAAACTGATGGCTCCGTGCAAGGGTGGTGTGTGCGGGTAAAACTCCAGCGAATCCACTACAACATCATTGACCACGACGTTCAGGCTGGTGCTGGCGTCCTCGTTCAACGTTGCCGCGTCCGCGTTCGCTGAAAGGATACCCGGCGTGTAAACGGTAACGGTAATGTTGTCACTGTTTGGGCAACATCCACCGGCCGTAGAACTGACCGTATAAACCGTAGATGTGACAGGGTCAGCCCAAGGGCTGTTGCAGTTGGTGCAGCTCAGCCCCGCCGCCGGCGACCAGGTATAGGGCCCCGGTCCGGTGGCGGTGAGGCGCACCGAATCGCCCGGGCAGATGGTGCGATCAGGCCCGGCCACTACCCGTCCACGCACATTCAGGTACACCCAAGCTGCCTCGCATTGCGCAGGCCAGGGATGGCCATCGTCGCAGATCTGGTATTGGAAGGAGTCCAGGCCCGTGTACCCGCTTGTCGGAACGTACAAAACCCGGCCCAAGGGGCCGGTAAGCGGAGTCGCGGAACCATGGCTCGGCGGCGTCAAAATGCTGATGCTGTTCGGGTTGATGTTACCCAGTGGATCAACCGGATCATCATCATTCAGGGCCACCCTGATAAACGCGCTGCTGCCCTCCAGCAAACTGTCAAAGTCATCGTTGACCACCGGCGGGTCGTTGATGGGGTAAATGGTAATGGTGACCTGCGCCGAATTGGTCAACCCCGTAAAGTCAGCCACCTGGTAGCGGAATTGGTCAAACCCGTGGTAATTCGGGTTGGGCGTGTACTGCACGACGTGCGTTACAGGATTCACCACCGCCGTGCCGTTCATGGGCGGGTTGATGATCACCAGCGAATTGGAATCCAGGTCGCCATCAACATCAACGTCATTGGCCATAACCGCGATGGGCTTGGTAAAATCTTCGGACGTCCAATCGATGTCGTTCGCGGCTAAGGGCTGGTTCTGGGCTCCGGCCTGCTGCAGTTGGGCTATGATCAGGAGCGATACCAACGCAATCAGCCCCTTTGCCCGGCCGTGCTCCGCCAGCTTGCCGCTAATCGCGGCAATCGCACATCTAAACTCATGATAGCCAGGGAGTTCGGCAAAAAAGCAGTTCGGCAGCATCGGGTGGTTGCCGGGTTCGGATTCCGGCAATTCTCAACCGACAAAGTAGGAGATGGGGGGCTGCTTTGCCTTATGTAAATTCCAAGTGATGTGACGGGGTTGGGGGGGGCAAAACTGTTAAAACTCTACTTTGAAGCGTAGCTCTTTTCGGGGGAGCCTTCACGATGACCACTGCCCCTTCTACATGCGGCTTGTCGCGCGGCTTGCCTACCCGCGCGGTCATCAGCGTGGTGCCGTAGTGCAAGGCGCACTGTTCGCACAGGTCCGTGAAGGTTGGCTCGTAGCGATCCGCGCGTTTTACGG
>WGOA01000081.1 GCA_016124275.1 Bacteroidota bacterium | reverse complement strand
TAATTGCTCGTTGCGGGTTAAACCGCGCAGCACCTCCAATGTGGTCTGATCGGAATAGCGGAGGAATTTGCGGCGCATCCAGGTCCCGGCTACTGCGCTGGCCAGCGGGGGCATGGCTTTTTCCATGAAGAAACCGCGCGCGGAGCGCGATGCGCCGAACACGGCCTCCATGTAGCGGTCAATGGCCTGGTGCTCTGCCGGAAAATAGGCTTTCATGCGCTCGGAAAAAGCGCGCGCTCCTTTGGGCAGTTCGTACAGGGTTTCGCCAAATACGAGCCGGTCGTAAACGTCGCCAACATCGGCCCATTCCAGCTGGTTTTCGCTCAGGGCATCAAACAGTTTGCGCAACCCCGACGAAGGGTCGTGCACTTCGCCGATGTAGTGGATGCCGACATCCCATTCGAACCGTTTTCGTTTGAACACATGGGTAAAACCACCTGGCGTGTAGTGTTGCTCCAGCATCAGGACTTTCTTGCCCTGGCGTGCCAACAGGACCCCACAGACCAACGAGCCCAGTCCGCTACCGATGATCGCGATGTCCCATTTGCCTTCAGGCCGCTGTTTTTTGTACGAGTGCACCAGGGGAAGCTGGGGTGCTTGGTTAGTTTCCATGGCCGAAGGGTTGCTGCGCGTTTTGGCGGAAGGCTTGCGCGACCCACGAAGAAAAACACCCCACAAGCGGAAACCAAATGCGGGGTCCAGACGTTCTTACTCCATATTCAGGTACAATGCGGGCAATATTTCAGGCATAGCCCGCTCAACTTTCGGTAAAATGGGCATTTTCGACCGAATCTTCAGCGGGGAAACCCCTGTTTCTTCCTCATTGTCAACTGCGAAAGTTGGCGCTCCTGTGTGGACCGCTCTGGAACGGAGCGCGCAAATTCAGGAAATTCTGGAGCGCTCCAAGGCGCGTCCCTGCCTCATTTTTAAGCATTCCACGCGTTGCTCCATCAGCGCCATGGCGCTTAACCGATTGGAAACCGGGTGGAATGTGCCCGCAGAGGCCCTTGATTGCTGGTTTTTGGATCTGATTGCCTATCGCGAGTTGTCCCAGACCGTGGCGCAGACCCTGCGGGTGCAACACGAGTCCCCGCAGGTTTTGTTGGTTCGAAACGGTGCTGTTTTTTACCGCAGCTCTCATTCGGCCATCAACCCAACTGCTATCCGCGAGGCGCTGGCCCAGGCTTAACGGCAAGCATCAGGCGGGTGGTGATGGCTGTTGGCGCGGCTGAGGCAGGCGCCGTTTACCATGCGCTGTTAACAGAAACTTAACCTTGGGGTAACATTGATCGCCAATTCGACAGAATTCGCGCGAACTTCGCGACAATGCATGCACGTTTCGCCCGCCAAAGTCTGGTTTTTAGCATTTTGCTGGCCTTTGCGGCTTCGCTTTCTTCCCAAACCGTCGTGTTTACGGAACTGAATTACCACAGCGATTCCATCCGCAATTCGGCCGATTGGGTTGAAATTCAAAACATCAGTCCCAATCCGGTTACCCTTACTGGCTGGTACCTCAAAGATGGTGTTCCGGAGAACCGATTTAATTTTCCGAACGGAACCGTCCTGGCTGCAGGGCAATTTTTAGTCATTTCGGTGGACATAGCTGCATTTAGCACCGTTTATCCCACCGTGACGAACGTCATCGGTGAGCCCAATTTCCGGTTCAGCAATTCCGGCGAGCGGCTCAGCCTGTTTAACGCCAGCAATGATGTGGTTGTGTCGTTTGCTTACACGGACTCCTTGCCCTGGCAAACGGGCTCTGACGGGCATGGTCGCACGCTGGAAATTGTCAATAGTTCCGCTGACCCCAATGACCCGGCCAATTGGTTTGACGGCTGCATGTTTGGAACACCGGGCAGGGCATACGCCCCATGCGAGCCGCCGCTGGTGCTCTCAGAAATCAATTACAATTCTGCACCGGGCAGCAATCCCGGCGATTGGGTAGAATGGCACAACCGCTCGACCACGGCCATTAACCTGAGCAATTTTGTGCTCAAAGATCAGCGGGACACCAACCTTTTTGTTTTGCCGCCAGGCACCAGCTTGCCAGCTGGAGGCTATTTGGTTCTGGCTCGCGATTTGGACAGCTTCCAAGCCGTATTCCCCGATGTTGAAAATGCCATAGGCTCATTTGGCTTCAACTACAGTGGGGATGGCGAAGTCATTCGCCTGTTTCGCCCGGATGGCTCTATAGCTTACAGCGTCGTTTACAACGATGGGATTCCCTGGCCACAGCCCGCTGATGGTTTTGGGTACACGTTGGAATTGGTCAATCCCAATGGGCCGATGAACCGCTATTTCAACTGGTTTGACGGTTGCCCATTGGGTTCGCCGGGCGGTCCATTTGAGCCCTGGTGTTGGACGGCGGGCGCAGAGGAACCCATGCTGCCTGAGTTGCAGCTGAGTGTAGTGCCGGGAGCCATTCGAACTACCTTGCCAGGGACAGACAGTGGAACGCTTCTCTTGGTGGACGCCTATGGACGCCTCTTGACCACCCTGCCAGCCGGATTGGATCAAGTGGTCCTTTTTCCCGCAACGCAGCTTCCCCCAGGCATCTATTGGGTTGTTTATCAAGCTGATACGGGCGCGCGAACCAGCGCAGGCGTGTTTTGGCCAGGGTTTTAACCCGCAAGGTGGAAAGCATTCAATGGGGTGGGTTTGCCAAAAATGCCCGGAAAAACTTTACCTTCCGATTACAAATCCACCTCATGCATAAGTCTTACCTCCGCTTGTTTGCCTTCTCTGGCCTCATTTGTCTATCGCCTGTTGCGTTTGGTCAATTGGCGGTTTGGTCAGAACCCTCTGACAGCAACTTTATTTTCGCCCTTTCCGGCCCCGGAATTGTGGTGGAAAATCCCACCCGAAATTGCGCTCCGGACGCCTCCGGTTTTTTTGATGCATCGGCAGCCATGCTGGATTTGAGCAGCGGCGCCATGCTTTCTTCCGGGCTTATTTGGGACGCTCCCGGACCTAATAATTACGGCGGAACCAGCACAGCGCACGGATGGCCCGGCGATGCGGATTTGGATGCGATGCCCAGCAGTATCGCGCCCAGTTACGATGCGTGCATTATTGAGTTTGATATGCGTGTTTCTTCTGATACGCTGAAGCTCGATTACATTTTTGGCTCCGAAGAATACTTAGAATTTGCCGGCAGCTCATTCAACGACGTTTTTGCCTTCTTTCTCAGCGGCCCGGGCATAACTGGTACCGTCAACATCGCCTTGGTGCCGGGTTCAACAGAGCCTGTTTCCATCAACACCATCAATTCAATGATGAACCCGTCGCTGTATGTTGACAACGGCGACGGGTTCAGCGGCCCCAGCAGCACGGATTCCACCTATGTGGAATTTGACGGCTTAACCGTCCGCCTGCAGGCTACGCACCCGGTGATGCCGGACTCCACGTACCACATGAAGCTCGTGGTTGCAGACGTAGGGGATGGCATCTTCGATTCGGGTGTTTTTCTGGCTACAGGAGCACTCGGCAGCCTTCGTTTGGGCGAATCGTTCATTGCTGATGGCGACGGGTCGGCGGTTCGCGAAGGTTGTGGCGTGGGCACGCTGACCTTCTCCCGAGACCCGATTACGGCGGATACGCTTTGGCTTGACCTGGGCTATGAAGGCAGCGCAGACGCCAGCGATTTTTACGAATTGCCCGCCCGGGTTGCCATTCTGCCTGGCGAGTCAGACGGTGCAGTAGTGCTTGAAGGCATCGAAGATGAGGTGGCAGAAGGGTTGGAAATTCTGACCATTCACCTGTACAATCCCCAGTCCGGGTACATTTACCGCACCCTGGACATCCCCGTGGCTGACGGTGAGCGTGTGGACTTTACCTACACCAATGCCACGCCGCTTGCGGCTGATTTCAGCGCCTATGACGCTCCTGCAGGCAGCATCATTTCCTGGACCTTCGGCGACGGAAGCAGTGCTGAAGGAACCTTTGTCAACCATGTTTATGCCAATGCCGGCACCTACGAAGTTTGCATGGTGGCTTTGGGTTTGGAAGGTTGCGAATGGACATCCTGCAAAATGGTGGACATCGGCACAAACACTGGCCTGGATTTGTACCGTGCCAACACCCTGAGTTTATTCCCTAACCCCGCTTCAACGCAAGTGGTTCTGAACCTTGACCTTACCGTTGCAGCACCGCTGGTGCAGGTGTATGACCTCACCGGCCGTCTTGTGTTGCAAGAGAACCTGACCAGCAACGTCTTGTCCGTTACTTCGCTGGTCCCAGGAGTGTACACCGTGGTCTCCGGCAACAGCCGCGGCCGTCTGGTGGTCGAGTAGCTCCGTGGTTAGGGGCTTTTAGACGCTCCATGAACGCTCTGGCACCATAATTGCCAGTAGTTGTTTCTAATTACTTTTTATGAATGCCACTTTTACCCCAAAAGCGGCAGTAAGCGTCCTGTTGCTGTTTTGCAGCACAACGGGATGGCTTTCTGCCCAGTGCCTGGATTACCCCTGGGCGAGAACCGGAAATGGGCTGGAACGCGATGAAGCCTGGGACATCGGTACGGCTTTAGCCGGCAACACCTACATGGGCGGTTGGTTTGATTCCGATGTGTTGAACTTTGGTTCAGGGGTTTCTGCTACCAATAGTGCCGCCAGCCAAAACGGCAATGGAGATGCCTTTTTGGTTAAGTTTTCGCCGGATGGCACGCCGCTTTGGGCCCGGAGCGCCGGAGGAGCCGACAATTCAGATTGGGCCTGGGCTATGGCGGCAGCTCCAGCAGGTGGAGCCGTCATCGGGGGAGAATTTTTCAGTGCCACCATGAACTTTGGCGGGGGTGTATCGCTGAGCAATTCCGGATTGAGCAATGGCTTTGTTGCGCATTACAGCAGCGAAGGCGATGTGCTGTGGGCAAGGAAATTCGGGTCTGGAGGCACAACATCGATTTACGGGCTCACCGTTGACGCAGCGGGTCAGGTTTACGCCACGGGCACGTTTGAAGAAACTGCCACGTTTGCGGGCAGCACCCTGACCAGCCTTGGGGGAGATGACCTCTTTTTAGCCGTCTACGACAGCGATGGAACAGAACTTTGGGCCCGGAGCATGGGTGGAAGCGGATTTGTCAGTGGAACCGATGTTGCGGTAGGCCCTGACGGCGATATTTATGTTTCCGGTCGTTCGTTTTCAGGAGATATCGCTTTTGCCGGAACCAGCCAGACCAATGCCGGGTTATCCGATTTGCTGGTGCTCCACTACAGCGCAACGGGAGCCGAACTTGGTTGGTTTTATGCGGGTGCGGTAGAAAGCGAAGAAGCGGCTTCTGTGGCTGTCGATGCAGACGGCCGTGTTTACTTAACTGGATCGTTTTGGTCCAATCCGCTGCCGTTTGGCCCGTTTACCCTGAATAGCGCGGGGGAATGGGATACTTTTCTGGGCCGTTTTACCGCAGATTTAACGCCTTTATGGGTTCGCACGGGTGGCGGTACGGACAGTGATCGCGCGGAGGGATTGGCCATTTCGACCGACGGAACCATAGCGCTCGCAGGAGAAGCCGGCTCGCCACCTTCCTTGTTTGGTGCTGTTTCTGTTCCCGATCAGGGCATTTTACACGTGGGTTACGACAGCCTGGGCAATACGCTGTGGGCAGAGGCCAACGGCGGCATCACGCCTTGGTTTGACCGTGCAGTCAGTGTGGCCTTTAGTCCGGAAGGCGATCTGGCTATCGCCGGAACTTTTCTTTCCTCAACCATTGATTTTGGGGGTGGTGTCAGTATTTCGAGGGTGGGTGGACCCAGTTTCACCGATTTGTTTGCCATTCGCCGACGCTCCCCGCTGGGTCTGCGCATCGTGGATCAGCCAGAGCCACTAGCGGTATGTGCAGGTGATTCTGCTATTTTCCTGGTTGCCTCCCAAGGTGGGATGGCAACATACCAATAGGGCTTAGACGGTGTTCCGATAGCTGGTGCTGATTCAACACGCCTATTGATTTATCCCGCAACCGAGACCAAAGCCGGCGTGTACCGTTGTGCGGTCATTGGGGCATGCGAGACCTTGTACACCAACCCTGTCTTGCTGACGGTGTTGCCTACCCCTGGTATCCCCGTGCTGCAACTTAACGCCGGTGGAGACAGCTTGGTGGCAGTGGGTAGCGCTGACTCCTACCTTTGGACCTTGGATGGCACCGAGCTTTCCGAAACAGGACCCACGTTGGCGTTAAGTGCTTCCGGCAGCTACACCGTGCAAGCTTTTCTGGGCAGTTGTGGTGGGCCGGTTTCCCAACCTTTCGTCTGGACAGGTTTAGCGAACACGGTTCTTCCGCAGGGCAGGCTTCAGCTTTGGCCAAATCCTGGCAGCCAAGAACTGCAAGTTCGGCTCCCGGTGGCGCAGCCGTTTGAACAGAACGTTGCCCTGATCAATGCATCAGGGGTTACCGTTTTCCGGGGAAAGGTTGGCCAGAACGCGCAGATGTTGACCGTGCTTCCGGGTGTCCTGCCCGCCGGCCTCTATACCCTGGTCATCAGCAGTGAGCAGGGAGTGATGAGGGGTATTTGGATGGTTCAATAGCGCGCTCAGGTGCACCTGCAACTCAATGCTCTGCTCAACGCGCTTGTGCCCGGATCAACCGTAAGGACTGCACCTTTTGGCCGTCGCCAATTCGCACAGCATAAACGCCTGCTTCCAGGTTGGTCAGAGCAATCCTGCAGGCCTGGCTGGCTGTGCATGCTTGTTGCACACGCAATTGCCCTGCGGCATCGTATAAGTGCGCAGTCCAGGGTTGAAGGGGGTACTGTTCAGCGCGAATTTCGACCCAGGTTTGGGCGGGATTAGGCACCAGCGAAAAGCCAGAAGGTTGCTGCGGGGCGTAGAGCGCTTCCACCGAACTGGGCTTTTCCAGCGTGAACCGCTTTGGCAATGACCACAAACTCCAGGTGGTGTCCAGGCACAGCATACGAACCTCCCAGCGGTATTCCTGGCCCGGTACAAAGATTGACTGATCCAGGACCAGGGAGGCCGAATCTACCCGGTAGCGAATGACCTCACCACTGACCGAGTTGGTTGTTTGTACCTGAAACCCGCTGTTGCAGGGCATCCGCATCCAGGAAAACGTCAGCGGGTCTTCGCTTAACGGGTCATCTGGCAGAGCGAGAGCGAGCTGCGCTGGGGACAAACAGGCTGTTGGGATCCCTCCAATAGGTTCCGTTACGGTAACCGTTTGTGAACCGGCAACTGGTGGTATGCGTTGAACGATCCCTGAAGGCCATCGAAGAATAATGCTGTCAGCCTGCTCGGCAGCGCCCAGACCAAAATGCAGGATGCGCTGGCTTTGAGAGTAGCGATTTTGCCCGCCATCCGCAATGCGAATTTGTTTTTTGCCCCCCGACCAAAGTTCAGCAACGGTCCCAATAGCATCGCGGGAACTGGCGCGGCCCTGCAGTTTAAGGCGAAGCCAGCTGTTGCTGTTGCCGCGGTTTCGCAACAAAACGTAGGGCCCCGGAATGCCAGAGCCATTGCCCCGCCCATTTTCAAGGAACAAATCCAGAAAGCCGTCACCGTTAAAGTCCGCTGCTGACGGCGTGCCGCCGCTACCCACCAATGGTCCTTCAGCACCTCCCGCCAGCACTACCGGAACAAACTGGCCGTTGCCCAAATTCTCCCACAACAGGTTGGGCTGGTTGCGGTCCAACAATCCACAGGACAGGTACAAATCCAAGTCGCCATCATTGTCCACGTCTAAAGCAGCACCAGCCACTGCGGCATTTGGTACCCCCAAGCCAGCCCATTCCGTGACCTCATCGTACCCAAAACCGTTGCTGAACAGCATCACATCTGCAGTCAGTTGGGCAACATCACTGAAATTCAGGTAGCCAGAAACCCGAAACGAATCGGTGGAGAACAGAAACGCATCAGAGCGCTGATCAACGCTGTGGGTATTGAAGGCAATCACCCATTCATCCGTTGCCAGCTCGTAGTGAATGTACAAACCCCGACCTGTGCCAGGGCTGTAAGGAAACGCACCCCAGCATGCAGGATTGCTTTTGTTGAACAGGTATCGGTCTGAAGCTTCCGGGTGCCAGCCTGTGCTGCCAACAAAAATGCTGTCAGCAGAAACGGCGAACGCTGGCTCTGCCAAAAGCAGCAAGGAATCGGATGCCACCTTCAAACGAACCGCCTGATGCAAGGTGTCGCGCGGATAGAGAATCAAACGCAGCGAATGGCGAAAAGGGTGGATTAAATCACTCAGCGAAATGACCAGGAATGAATCTGTTTTTACGGGGAAGGGGTTGGTTCCCGCTGTGGCAGGAACCGGGTCAACCATAAGATATATTACCTTGTTGATGCAAGTGCCAAAACTGTCGCAGACATTGATGGCCATGGAATCCGGTCCTGCAAAGCCCGGATCAGGAACGTAGGTGAGCGTGCCATCAGGCGATAGGGTTCCTGTGGCATGACGAGGTGTACGAATCCAAGTGCTGGAATCCGGGTGGATAAAGTTGATCGAAAAACTTTCTTTGTAATTGATGGGGTAGTCTGCAGACGCGTTGGCTTGTGATTGATCCGCGCGCACCAGATAGAGATCCGTTAGGCCGTCGCCGTTAAAATCGCCCGGAATGACTTGTTCCAAATCGGTTTTGTCAAAGCGGTATTGCTGGTACATCGGCAGGCAGCCCGGCAGCAACCAATGCAGCGCTTTGTCTGAAAACAATCCCAGCGATGCCCATCCGGCCCCCCAGGGATCGCCAATCATGGCACCCGAACCGGAAATCCGCCCGATGGCCGTCATGCTATCTATCAGCGATGTCTGAAACTGCCCTTCGCCTTGAATCAGCAAGGTATTGATCCGGTTCAACGGACTTAAAGGATTTCCATTGGTGGTCAGCAGATCGAGTTTGCCATCGCGGTTGGCATCAAACCAAATCGGGGTCCGGCCCCGGGCATCCGTCATGGCCACTCCCCACGGCAGCGTTTGATCCGTAAGGCCTCCGCTGCCATCATTGACCAGCAGCAGGTTTCCGGCAGCCCTTCCCGTCACGATGTACAGATCATCATCGCCATCGTTATCAAAGTCCATCCAGGCGGAGCCGTGCATGTCTTTGACAGAATCGTAATCGGGCAGGGTATCGCGGGTAAAGAAGCCGCCATCGTGCAAATACAAATAGGGCAGGTTGCGGTCCTTGACCCGGTAATGGTTGCCTAAAAACAAGTCAGGCTTACCGTCACCGTTTTGATCACCCCAGGCGCTCCCCCAACTGTAAAACCATTGGCCAAACCCAAATTCAGCGCTCACATCCTCATACTGATCGGAGCCAATCTGGCCAAAAGCAGCAGGGGCAACCTGAAACCAAACACAAAGGGCCAGGGCAAAGCGGAATAAAACTTTAAGATACATCATATACTGAAAGGCCTTTGGCTGCAAAACCATCACGAAGATAGCCCGATTGCATAGGTTCACACGCCCTCCACCTTATCTTTGCGGCATGAAAAACAGCAGTCTTGTCATTCTCGCCGCCGGGATGGGTAGTCGTTACGGGGGTCTCAAGCAATTGGATCGTGTCGGACCTTCCGGCGAAGCCATTGCCGACTACTCCATTTTTGACGCCAAGCGGGCGGGATTTAACAAGGTGGTCTTTGTTATCCGCAAGTCGCTGGAGCAGGATTTTATCGATGTATTCGCCCGCAAGTGGGGCAACGTCATCGACATCCAATTCGCTTTTCAGGAAATGGATACGGATGTTCCGGCAGGCGTGGATGTAAGCCTGCGGGAGAAGCCTTGGGGAACTGCGCACGCGGTTTTAGCGGCGCGCAAAGCGGTGGCCGAGCCCTTCGCGGTCATTAATGCCGACGATTTTTACGGCTCTACAGCCTTTACGATGATGAAGGAATACCTGGACAATGGTGTTTCGCCGGTTCGCTACGGGTTGTTGGCCTACGTTTTGGAGAATACGCTGAGCGAGCACGGTGGCGTTTCCCGCGGGGTTTGCCGCACCGACAACAACCGATTGGTGGCCATCCACGAGCGCAAAAAAGTGCGCAAAGAAGGGAATGTTGCTGTTGCCGATCCCTACCCGGGTGAGCCCGACCAATTTGATCTGCGCTCGCCTGTTTCCATGAACTATTGGGGCTATCCGGCTGATGTTTTTGACCCGTTGTACGAGTCCTTTCAGCGTTTTGCGCTGGAAAACCGCAACAACCCCAAAGAGGAAATGCTGTTGCCGGGCATTGTACAGGCCAAAATGGACGCCGGTGAAGTGGTTGTTGATGTGCTCACCTGCCAGGAGCACTGGATTGGGGTCACTTACAAAGAAGACAAGCCCATTGTAGAAGCGGCGCTTCGCGAGCTGGTTGCACAGGGCAGGTACCCGCAATCGGTTTTTCCAGGGTAATTGCCTGTAGCTATCCGGATGGCAACGGGGGAATGGCTCCCGTCACTCCACAAGTGCCGTTCGTTGCCTGACCATGACACCTGACCACCCCCATGGCCCAACCCCGCTGCCCAACCTGGAACAGTTGGCAGAGGCCGCGGAACGAGCCTTTCCCCATGCGCGGGTAGGCATCGTGCGCCCCTTGCTGGCCCAGCCCTACCTGTTGATCAGCAAAGGGTGGTTTGCCGCTATCCTTCTGCGGCCGGAAGGGGAGCAACTTGTTGTTCGCGCCGGGCTTCCAAACAACGGATTTGCGGTTTCTCTGGGCGGGATGGCCCTGCTTTTTGGCGTCAAAACGCGACAGCTCCTGTTGCAGCAAGTGCTAACCTGGGCGCGCGAGGACCGAGGCTGGGCGGTGCAGGGCAGTTTTTCGACCTGAAGGCGCCTCCAAAGCGCCCTGATTTTTTCCATTTTGGTGCTTGCATGCAATTTTTTTGCTATACATTAGAGTTGCACCAAACTCTATTTGTATGAAATCTTCAAGGATTACCCCGATTTCACTGGTCGCTTTGTTGCTTTTCAGCTTGCAAACACAGGCGTCCCGAGTGGAAGGAACCGCCCATGCAAGCCTTGCGGCGACTGATTTTTGCCTGGTTGATAGGCCTGTTCCTGCCGTTACTGTGCCTGTTCAGGGCGAATGGCTGCTTCGCGCAGAACAGCTTCTGAGCAATCCCTGGACGGTAGGACAAAAAGCGGGTTCCGGGCAACCGTTGATGGCCGCTTTAGAACCGCTGGCCCTTCAACCTGCGGTTCCTGCTGCTTCTGCTGTCCCTGACCGTTTGTCCGAAATCTGGTTTGTGCAAAACGCCCTGGCCTTGGGCGTATTGGCCTCCTATGCCCGCTCTGCTGGCCGCGATGTCGACGATGGCAACTTGTTGGGTTATCAGCCCACCTTCACTGATGTAAGGCTTCAGCTGTGCCTGACGTATTGGCTGAGCAACAGTTTTTACCTCACACCAGCCTTGCTTTACGCGCGAAATGCCCAAGTGCAGCGCACCATAGCGGACGATCGCTACCTCACGGCAAGTACGCTTTATGGGCTCTCCATCGGGGCAGGTTACTTCAAACCCTGTTTTACGCGCTTTGGCCTCATGACGGGTGCCGATTTGTCTTACCAGATGGGCAAAGCCGTCAATAAAGTCGTGATTGAAACGCCCAGCACCGAAACCAAAACCACCACTGGCCTTTGGGAGGCCCAGGCTTCGGGGTACCTGGGAGTCTGGTATGCCATGAACCGCTACCTGATCTCCGCGCAATTAGGGCTTATTTCTTACCGCTACCAGAATTCCGAGCGCTCTGGAGAGTTTTTTGAATTTGAGTATCGCCAGCGCGAATCGGAGTTGTTGGTAGGCCTAGACACCAAACAATTCGCCCTTGGACTGCGGTACTTGCTCAACAAACGGACATCTTCCAGTGAGTAAACCACATCGGCTACCCGGCAGCAAAATCCCCACACCCTGAATTTTTTCCAAATTTTTTGGTTGGTGTAGAAGGCAAATAGGGCTATTATTGAGGTTACACCTTTAGGATAGCGCCGCTAAGCGGCGTATCTTATTGGTGCATAAAACCCTGACAACCAAGGGTATAGCGTTTGGTTGCTATAGATAACACCTTGGATCACGGCTTCTTATGCGTTACGCCAAATTCACTATCCCTGAGCCGTCCGGAAATTTTCCGGCTGACCATTGATTCACCCATTTAATGCCTTATGATGAAAACAGATTTTGAAGAGCTTTACCTGCAAAGCGAACAGGCGATAAAGGACGGTGACCTGATCCGGGCCAAAAGCCTGATTGAACATATGCTGATGGAAGATCCCCGAAGCGCGATAGCCCATAACTCCATGGGCTGGTTTTACCGCGTTCAGTTCGAGGACTACCAGAAAGCAGAACTGCATTACAAAGCGGCCATTCGCTTCAATCCCGACTATCCACACGCCTATTGGAACTACGCCAATCTGTTGATGGATCTGGAGCGCTTTGATGAGCTTGACCAGCTGATGAACAAAGCAATGGCCCTTCCTTCGTTGAATAAGTCCATGATTCTCAGCCAACTCGGTGAGATGCGCGAGTTACAGGGCCAGTTTGATGAAGCCATTGAACTGTACAAATCCGCTATCCGACGGTCCGTTAAAAACGAACAGATTGAACAGTTTTGGGATAGCATTGAGCGCTGCGAAGAAAAATTGCGCATTGACGAACCCCGGGTGCCCGGACAAAGCCGCCATGCTGCTGAAGCTCCGTTTTAAGGTTTCGCCAGACAAAGGACTTCTTTTTGGGAATTCCCATAAAAAAGGGGCGGATCATCGGATCCGCCCCTTCTTGTTGGGCTAAAGGGCTTGGGCTGTTTAACGAACCACCGTAATCGGCGTGCTGAGCACTTGCTGTCCTGCAACAGTGCGGATCAGGTACATGCCTGGTGCAACATCAGCCGAATTCCACTCCAATTGCGTTTGGTTGGCGATGCCGCTAAAAAGGGTCTGAACCAGTTTACCGGTTGCATCAAACACCTGAACATCAACGGATTGTTGCGCAAATGCTTCCAGATTGATGCGCACAAATGTGGTTGCCGGGTTGGGGTAAACCTGGATTTCAGGGGCGAGATCAGCCCGACGAGTTGCCAGAGCACCGCCGGCTGCAACGGCACCAGGAGCCAGACGGGCAGCGGGGCAGTCGCCTACACGGCCTATTCCGGTCCAGGTTCCATTGAAACCGCAGTTGTTTACCCAGGTGCCGCTAAAATTCGGACCTACGTTGTTACCGGTATTGGTGAAGAAGTCGGAAAATGCCGTGCAAAAGTCAGGTGCCGGATTCGTAGCATCCAGGACAATGGTAGCGCTGGGTTTGTTGTACGTCCCTAAAACAGGCCAGGGCGTGGTGAGAAAATCCGAGTAAAGAATCCCGGAAAGAAACCAAATTCCTGGCGTTGCATCTACCACCATGAGGTCCCAATACTGAAGGTAGGTAGAAGGGGTTCCTTCGCGCAAGCAAAGGTCAATGCCACCCGCGCGCACCAGCACCCCGATTTCTTCATCAGAAAGGGCGGTGAATTCTTCAAATGTTATGGCGGTAACCTCTTTGGTATCAGCCATCTCCCGGTCAGCACCAGGGGAGGCCCAAACAGACAAGCTTGAAGCCAAGAGCAATGCAGTAAACGTTGTTTTCATGTTAATTGATTTAAATGATGTCAATGATTGGTAAAATAGGGAATCGGGTTTAAAAAACGAAACCCAAAAGTCTTTGACTTTTGGGTTTCGGAGGCGTTCTCTCCCGCTTAAAGGGAACCGCTTGTACGTTGTATAAGCGCTGTTTAGGTGCCGTTGATGTTAGTGCTCGATGTGCACCGGATAGCTGCCAATTCCATCGGCATCAAGCAGTTGCACCAGGTAGTGACCACTGGGCAGGTTGCTGGTGTTCAGTTCAAGACTGTTGGGCCCTTCCTGAACGGTCGCGGCACTTACCAGAACTACTCGACCCAGAAGATCCGTCATTTGAAGGCGCACTTCACGGCTTGCAGGGGCGTAGTACTGTAAGTTAAGCTGCTGGTCTGCCGGGTTGGGGTAAACCGTGAGGCTTTCGCTCAGGTCGCCTGTGCGAAGTACCGGTACGCTGAAGGTATTGAATGCCGAGAATCCTGTTGCGGCTACCGGGCTGGTGCTGCAAGCACAGCGCACTTGCCATTGCCAGGTGGTGCCAGCGCCCAACACGCTGAATGGCAGGTTGGTAGCGCCAACTTCAAAGCCAATGACGTTGCGGGTTCCCGTGGGCCCTGCAGGCAGAATGCGCGTAGCGCGCACCTGACAGGCTACCGTCAACGGAACCGGGGTCCAGGACAGCGATACGGAACTGCCGCCAACGCTTGATGTTGGGCTTTGTGGTGGTGTTGCTGTTGAGCAGGTAACGGGATTGCCGATCGTGACGCAATAGTCTTCTGTTTCGCCGAAGGTTACGACTCCGCACGGAGCTGGGGCCGAGTTCCATACCATCACTACCCGCATACCGGTGGTTCCGGAGAGTGCAGTAGCGGGAATGGTTATGGTTCCGGTAGCGGGTACACCAGAAACGGTGCCCCCTGCGTCATATGCCAATTCCCCCGCATCCGTGAAATCCCCATCCTGGTTGTAGTCAATGTAGATGCGGAACCATTCTCCATAGATGGTGCTTGTATATCCGGGGGTCAGGGTTACCGGGTAGCTCGTGCTCTGCAGGTAAGTAGCAGTTGCCGATGTTCCGGTAAAATCGATGTAGCCACCATTGTTGCCGGATACGTTGTTCAGCGAACCAACCACCACCGACTGAATGAATTCATCCACGGTTCCGCCGCTGGAAGCACAGTAAGTGGGGCAAGGACAGCCATCGGTCAGGAATTGGAAACTCAAGGAGAATGGGCTGGTTTCGCCGGAGCAAACGTTGGCCACCTGGAATTCATACTGCAAGCAAGGCGAAAGGCTGCTTACCGAAATACTGGTACTGCCTGTGCTGCCATTGATCCAGGTAGGAGCACCCACTGCGCGGTAACGAACGTTGTAGCCGAGCGAACCCGCTACTGCCGTCCAGCTCAATAAGGCACTGGTTTCCGTGACGGAGCCTGCGGCTAAACCGGAAGGCGAAAAACAGCCGCTGCTGCAATCGCCATAAGTTCCATTCACCGTAAGGGCTCCGGTTCCATCCGGGTCCAGCCAGGGCGAAAGTTTGCGGCGTACATCGGTAGCTCCGGCATTGTTCAGCGAATAGGCAATCGTGCCATACAAGCCTTCATCCGCTCCGGGATTGCTGCAGTTCAGGGAGCTTCCTCCGTGCAATTGACCCACAATGCGGCTGTTGTTATCAAACAGCGGGGAGCCGGAAGAACCTCCTTCGGTAGCGGAGTGTCCATTGGCTGTGGCACTCCAAAACACAGACCAGTGGGTATTGGGGGTACCGTCCCAGGTATCCAGGGCGGGTACAATTGTATGGGTGTTGATTTTCTTGATGTCACCGGAGGGATGATGAATGCCTACGCCCCCGGAAGAGAGGCTGTTGTTGGCGTTCCAGCCATTGAAATAAGGGTTAACCCCCGGAAGGGCTGCCGGCGACTCATTGAGCAGCAAAAGCGCAAAGTCAGAAGGAGAGGAGTTGGCCACCATAACCGCCCCGTTGGTGCTGGGAGGCAGGAAATCCAACCCATCGGCGCAACCAGGACTTTCATACATCCAGTAAAAGGACCAGGTGTTCATGTTCGGGTTCGAAATGGCATCGAACGACTGGCGACAATGGTCAGCGGTGAGAAAGTAAGGTGTGCAATCGTTCCGGGTGGTATTGATCAGCGACCCGGAGCAAAGGCGGAAACCGCTGCTGAGGATCATGGCCACGCCGCGCTTTTCGTCCTGCCAGTTGGTGCCTTCAGGCGTGCAGTTCACGTTGACCATGCACGGGCCGGAATCGCCAAACGACTCCTCAATGAGGTCTTCATTGACCAATTCGGAGATATAGCGGTAACCGTGCACCATCCCTGCAATGGAAACGCGTCCCATTCCCCGGGCTTCTGCGGGCTCGTAGTACTCCAGGACCACTTCGTCACCGTACACCAGACCGGTGGCAAAAACGCCATCCTGCTTGTTGTTGCGCTCGGTAAAAGCGCCGATAACATGTCGATGGTTAGCGCTGTAGACATAGAACTGACCACCCGCGGGCATAAACCAGTTATCAAACAAAAAATTGAGCGAAAGGGCTCCGGGAGAAGTGACTTTCAAGCGCCAGACCCGACCCCCATCGGGGTATTCTTCCCAAATACCAGCGTTGTCCAAGGTGTAGTTAACCTGGTGCGGGTAGCCAAAACGCGGAGCAAGCCCCTCTGCTTCCTCGCGCAGGTCTTGTTCTTCAATTGTTTTGATATCCAAGGCGGGGAGCACCACCGTTGGGATGGATGCTGTAAGCGACTTGGTGACAAAACTTTTTGGGGTGCCTGGCTCACTCAACTGTCCTTGCGCCAGCGAAGCTGACAGAAGGGCACAAGTGGCCAAGAGCGTAAACTTTTGCATGATCAAACAGGTTTAGAGGGCTTCTAAAAGATTAAATTGATGCTATAAGCAGCCTTTAAGGATACGGCGTTTTGATAAGCCCTTATAACTCTAAATAAATTTCTGCATAAATTGTTTATAACCAGTTTGTTGCGCATAATATTTAGTTTATACACAAGGTGCGGAAGCCCAACTTTTTTGAAAGTGCCGCTTAACGGGGCTTCTCGTCAATAAAACGGCGCAGGTCAGGCACTTATCGCGTAAATTTGCCCCCCTGTTCCGGCACAACTTTTGCAATGAAACGCCTCATGAAAAATAGCCTGTTAACCGTTTTGGTCCTTGGCCTCCTGTTCCCGGTGTTGCCAGCCAAAGCGCAATTGCCCATCCTCTGGAAACAGCAGGAAAAGACTAAAATTGAGGAAACCTGGTTCCCGGAAGGCAATCAGGACGCTGCGGAGGTTTGGTCAACTCAGGAAGTCTGGCACAATGCAAAGGGCCAGCCCTTGCTGGCCGTGTTGGATTCAAAAGAAGGCAACAGCCAGCGCGTCAACTTTCGGTACAACGATCAGGGCGATTTAGTCGAGCGGATTCACCGCGTGAACGACAGCATGGAATTTATTTATACCTGGAAGCATAAATACGATGCCCAGGGTCGCAAAACCGAGGAAACCTCCTTTGACCACGAAGGCAAGCTGATTTCCCAATGGATCCGGGTGTACGATGAACAAGGCAGGCTCAGCGACGAAGCCATGTTCGTTCGCAAGTTGCCCGAGTACCAAAGCTGGCAGTTTCGCGACGATGAAGACGGCCTGAAAATGCACGATGCGCGTTTCATGGCTTACGGTCCCCGCCATTTCTATTTCAACTGGTCGGAGCGGCTGTTCCTGGAGTACCTCAATCCATTCAGTCTTTCGCCTTCAGAAGATGTCTTTCAGCGCTACAAATTCTTTTACGATGACCAGGGCCGGGTATCGCGCGCCGAACTGTACGACCAATTGCGCAACCTCGTAGAAGAAGACGACTTTTTCTACGACAACAAGAACCGCGTGCGCTCCCTGAAAAACGGCAACCGCGTTGATTCTGTTATGCTGGTTTGGGATTTTCAATACGGCGATCATGGCGAAGTGAAACTGGCGCGTGTGGTCAACACGGTCGATCAGGCTGTGGAGCCCGTTTTTAAAACAGAATTGGAGCTTCAGGGAGAAAAGATTGCGGTGCGCAGAAACATCAAAGTCAACAACCTCAGTGAAGTGTACTTCTACAACGAGCAAGGGCAGTTGGTCAAGCGCGAACGGCGCGACCTGTTCAACGCCCTCATTGAAGACTGGCGCTACGGTCCCGATGGGCGGATTACGGAAAACCGCAAGTACATAGACAACGAAGTGTTGGAGGTGATCAGGCGCTACAGCTACGAACCCTGACCGCATTGTAGGGGTGAGGGCCGCATGGCCGGAGTTTTCCAAAGCACCCCCGCGCTCGTACAGGATTTCAGCACCCTTGCGTACCTTTCCGGTCTTCGCTATTTCCTATGGCCCGCATGAGCCCCTACGTCTTTCGCTTTCTGTTGTTGTCGCTCCTGCTGCCGACGCTCCTTGCGCTGGTAGGCTGGTTCTATTACGACGATGTCCGGTCCAAGAGTTTTTACTACCGCCTGGTTTCCAGCAATCTGGTGAACCACCTGGATGGTGGCGAATTGACCTGGGAGGATGAAACCCTGACCCTTCGCCTTGCTACCCGCGATTCCGTCATTACGTGCGACCCCTTCACGGCTAAACGCTACCACAAAGCGCGCTATGATTTTCACCGGCTCAGTGGCGAACCCATTGCGCTTGGCGTTCCTTTTGACTCCCTTTCGCCCTACATGAAGCGCGTCATGCGCAAGATTCCGGAGCTTGGTTTGCGCGAAATGCACGCACCCGCGCCAGGGCAACTGGAGTTTCGGCTGGGCAAAGACAGTTGGCTGTACTATACGGCAAACCCCCAAACGGCATCCGCTCTTCCCGGACAGGTTCGCAAGATGGATGAGCATTGGTATGTGTTGGATCAAGCCCCTTGAACTTGCTCTTTATGGATAAATTTATGCTCGCCGCCATAGAAGAAGCCCGCCAGGGCCTTGCTGAAGGGGGAATCCCCATTGGATCCGTGCTGGTCAAGGACGGCAAAATTGTTGGCCGCGGCCACAATCGTCGGGTCCAACAAGGCGACCCCATGGCCCATGCGGAGATTGATTGCCTGCGCAACGCCGGAAGAATTGGCTCCTACCAGGGGGCGGTGCTCTATTCTACTCTCATGCCCTGCTACCTCTGCGCAGGTGCGGTGGTGCAATTCGGCATAAAAGAAGTTATTGTCGGCGAGAGCCGCACCTTTACCGGAGCTGCTGAACTTATGTTGGATCACGATGTTCAGGTTACCGACCTTGACCTGGACGAATGCGCCAGCATGATGGAGCATTTTGCTGCCGCCAACCCAGCGCTCTGGGGCGAAGACATCGGGGAGGATACCGGAAAAGAAACCGGAAAAGCCACCGGACAGGATTTGCACGCAGACCAGGAAGAAGACAAGGGCGAATAACTGCATGGCCGCCAACGCGCCCAAGAATGTAGCCATCATCGGTTCCGGGGTTGCCGGTCTGGCCAGCGCCATTCGGCTGGCTGCGCGCGGGCATAAGGTCTGCGTCTTTGAAGCGGCTGCTTGTGCCGGAGGAAAAGTCGGGGAGCACCGCGACGGTCCGTACAGGTTTGACCTCGGTCCCAGCCTTTTTACCCTGCCCGAAGCCCTGGATGAATTGTTCCGCGACGCCGGTGCTGATCCTGCTGCGTATTACGGCTACCGGAAGCTGGACACCATCTGCCGCTACTTTTTTGCCGATGGAAAAGTGCTGAACGCTTGGGCCGACCCTGAGCAGATGGCCCGGGAGTTTGAGGAGGTACTGGGCGAGCCCGCTGAAAACATTCACCGCTACCTGGCCCAGGCACGCCGCCTGTACGACCTCACGGAGCCCATCTTTCTGCGCTCCTCCCTGCACGACTGGCGCACCTATTGGCGCGCGCCCTGGCTCAAAACGCTGGCTGGCTTGCCGCACCTGGGTGCCTTTCAAACTATGCACCGGGCAAATGAACAAATGTTCAATAAGCCAAACAGCGTGCAGCTTTTTAACCGATACGCTACGTACAACGGCTCCAGCCCGTACAAAGCCCCGGCTACCCTTAACGTCATTGGCCATTTGGAGCACAACATGGGCGCCTACTTTTTACAAGGAGGCATGCGCAGCCTGGTTACCGCGTTGCATCAGTTAGCCCTGGAGCGCGGCGTGCAATTTCGCTTTGAAACACCGGTGGAAAAAATCCTGACCCGCAGGCAGCGGTTCGGGCGCCATCTGGCGGTCGGGGTTCGGGCGGGCGGAGCCGACCACCCGGCGGATGTGGTAGTCAGCAACATGGATGTTGTACCCACCTACCGCCAGCTTCTCCCGGAACTCCGCCACCCCAGCCGCATATTGAACCAACCCCGTTCTACGGCTGCCCTCATCTTTTATTGGGGCATGGACCGGCAATATCCGGCACTGGACGTGCACAATATTCTGTTCAGTGCCGATTATCCGGCTGAATTCAGGCACCTGACCGAAACCAAAACCCTGTGCCCTGACCCCACGGTGTACCTCTACATCTCCAGCAAGGCCGAGCCTGATGACGCTCCTGCAGGCGGCGAAAACTGGTTCGCCATGATCAACGTGCCGCACCTGGCCGGCCAGGATTGGGACACGATCGTTCGGGATGCCCGGACCGCCATCCTGCGCAAAGTTGAGCGCGTGCTCGGCGAGCCGGTAGCCCCGCACATCCGCAGCGAGTTTCACCTGGATCCACGCGACATACAAGCCAGGACCTCCAGCCACCTGGGGGCGCTTTACGGCAACAGCAGCGACAACCGCTTTGCCGCCTTCCTCCGGCACCCAAATTTCAGCCGTAAACTTCCCGGTCTGTACTTTTGCGGGGGGAGCGTCCATCCGGGGGGCGGCATACCGCTTTGTTTGTTGTCAGCGCACATTGTTGACGAGCAAGTGCTGCGACGCCAACAAAGCCGGGCGTTTTGAGCGTAAGCCAAGGAATTTGTTTGTTTATTTAAAGTTCCTTTATATTTGTCCAGCTTTTTGACCAACATCTTGACCATGACCAAACTTCAGGAGCGCGCAGCCATCTACGTTTTGATTCTCCTGCACGTTGTGGGATTGATCGGGCTTAATATTCCGCGCTTCGAGAGTGACTTTGTTCCGCTCATTTGGGTCAACCTGGTATTCCTGTTTTGCATTGTCTTATCGCTGCACAGCAAATGGAATCCGGCATTTGGCTATTTCGTTGGAGGTGTTTTTTTACTGGGGCTTGGCGTAGAAATCATCGGAGTGCGGACGCACGCCATTTTCGGCGCATACGCCTACAGCGACAATCTAGGGCTGAGCATCATGACTGTGCCCATCGTTATAGGGCTGAATTGGGTTACGCTTACCTATTGCGCCGGATTTGTTGCCCGCAAAGTGGATCCCGGCCTTGGCTTCCGGGTGGTCTCCGGCGCGCTGCTTATGGTGGGCATGGATGCCCTATTGGAGCCTTTTGCCATCCGCTTTGACCTTTGGCAATGGGCCGGCGGCCATCCACCATTGCGCAACTACGCCGGTTGGTTTGCAACGGCATTGATTGCGCAGCTGGCCTATCACCTGCTCCTGCCTAAAACGCTCAACCCCGTGGCCACCCGCACCTACTTTATCCTCGCGCTCTTCTTCGCCGCCAACCTGGCCCTTGACCGCTGGCTGGTTTAAACGGAAGGAACCATCCGCAGCCAACGCATCGCTGAACAGGTTATATCGTGGGACTACTTTATAACCGTAACCTGCTGCAATGCCCGATGACCGCCCTGGAAAGTGACCAAGATGTGCACCAGTTCTTCGCTATCGGTGTTGATCAGCACAGGATAACTTCCTGTGTCAAGATGCTCCAGACGCTGAAGCAACTGTCCTTTTGCGTTAAATAGTTCAACTTTATCAAACGTCATCGATGACTCAACCGTGCACCACCCCGTGGTAGGATTAGGGAACACATTGAACGAATGTTCATTGCCTGGATTGTTGGGATTGGCCTTTCTGCCTGTGCAATCCGGGCATTCGCAGTTCAGCGGTAGGCTGGTTTGGAAGAAAAAGTCCTGGACCGTTACCGGACCTTTGCAGGAAGCCAGGTATGTGGTGATTTCGTTGGACAGATAGTTGCCAAGGTAGCTGTAGTTTCCTAGTCCGTTATCGCCCCAGTAGTTTCCCTGCGCATAGACCGTAGTGGCCGCTGGCAGGTTATTGTAATAGCAAACGTCAAAGGCTGCGCCGTTGCCATCAAAGCGGTTGGGGTGAACATCGTCCGGATCGCCGCGGTCCATGGCGTGTTGAAGGGCATCAATGTCCAGAATGACGCTCTCTCCGATAATGCCTTCGCCGTTGTTAATGATCCAGCCGCAGCCGCTTTCACCTACAGAAACGGTGTAGGCACCCGTACCCGATCCGCCGCTTACCGGATAATCGTAGGCTTCGATGCCAACTGTGTTTTCATCGATGATGGATCCGTTGTTGACTTTGATGTTGCTCTGGTGGGCGTAGATGCCAATGGTATTCTGCGTTACCTGGGTGGCTAAAAGCTCCAAACGACCAACGCGATCCGCATAGACGCCGCTCGGTGTTGAAGGGGTTACTGTGCCATCAAACTCATCAATCAGGCAGTATGCCAGGGTAATGTCCAGACAGTTATGGGCCTCAAGCCCCCAGACTGTGTTTGCAGCCGCATTGATTTGCGTATGGTCAAAAAGGATGGGACCGGCACAATCAAAGAGAGCCACCCCAACATCACGGGCATTTTCGAACAGGCAGTCTTCAAACACCATGCTGTTGCCCGGAGCTGCAGAAAAATCTTCGACCGAAAAATGGGTGCCAAAGTTCTTGATCGTAACACGATCCAGCGTGGCCACAGTATTGTTGATCATCAGCAAGGGCAAGGCTGTGGCCCCTACGTGCTCTTTAAACAAAACCCCGGTGATTGAAGTCCGGTTCTGCTCAAGCACCAAGCGAGAATCGCTCCAATACAACACTGTAAGGTCGGTGAGGTTGACTTCGGTTTGCACAAACCTCAATACCGCATCCTGGTAAAGGCCCAACATAGGGCTGTTCTTGGACACTCCTGTAAGTATAAATTTACCGGTGCCATTGACGGCAATGACAGCGTCCTTGTAATAGTGCAGGCAGCCTCTGCCGTTCATCCGGAAATCATGGTTGGACTCGGTGGCGATGGTGCCGAAAGGCAGCACATCGATGCCACCAATACCTGGACCCGGAAATTCTATCGTGATGCCATTAGAAACCAAGGTGCCACCTCCTTCTATACGGATCTTACTCTGCGGTCCGATAGTGACGATGCTGCCGCTTTCAAAACGAAGTGTGCCGCCGTCTTCCACCACAATTAAAGCTTTGGAGGGCATCAGCAACTCTCCATCGGCCTTAATGCTCATGGTACCTCCACTGTGAATGAAGACCCTGGAGAAATCCTCCAATTGAGCCAAACCTTGGGCTTCAACCGTAAACTCGGAGTGATCGTAAACGTGAATTTCACCCTGATTGACCACAATGCCGTCATCAATCTGGAGGCTTGAGGCTTTCTTAATGTCGCTGCGGCTGTTAGGCTCTGTTGTGAGCGTTGCGCCACCTTGAACCGCTAACCTGGTACGCGTCGTAAAGTAGTACTGCCCATCCGTAGGCTCTAGGGTCGCAATGTGGAAGGTCGGCGCAGTACCCCGATCCAGCAACACGGTGTTACCGCCCAAAATCTTCATGTTTGGCAAAAAAGCGCCATCATTCTTGAGCACGATATCACCGCACCAGCGCACATCATCGCGTACCTTGTAATCATTGAAGGTGATTTTTACTTCGTAGTCATTGCCACCAACTTCGGAGTTTGGAATAACGTTCATCAATTGGACACGGATGCCGTTTAGGAAGATTTTGCGGTTTTCCCAGAGAGGGACCGAAGAAGAATATGGTGGTGGAAAACGATCTCCGGTACTAAATTTTGACCTAAGTGTTAAAATTGGGACAGGGGCTGGATTTGTTGCAACACTCAAAATATCAACTGGGAAGCTCGACCCGGGCATACGACTAAACACATCTTCAGCATCTCCAAAATCGAAAGGCTTCCAATTCAGAGACGGACCTGGTGCTGTCTTAACTTTTGTGAAATTCACATTAAAATCCGAATACGTTAATCTAGGGACTCCATCTAAAACATCAGCATTGGTAGTATTTGGTATTCGAAACAAATCAGAATTGCCCGTAAAAGCATTGGGAAGACTATTGAGCTGATCTACAGGTGCAGTTTGCAACCCAGGGAACAAGCAATCATCAACTCCTACTATGGATTGAACATCATCAAGTAAAATGTTGTCATCAAAATTACCCTCGAAGCTAAGCTTATACATAAAGTTTCCAAGCGCATTGGGAGTTTGGACCAAACTCTCATTGCCTATTACAACATAGGCATCACTACTATCATAGTGAATGTCTTTACCTACTTGAATATAGGCTTGCAGTCCTTGATCCCATGGGCTACAATCAAACACTGTGGAATCAAACTCACTCAGATTCTGGTGATTAGCAATCCAAATATATTGATTTTTTGGATATAGGTTATAGGGTGGCTGATGATTGAAATGCGGCAGCTTGATACGCAAAACATCTCCTGTCTTGACAAAATCACGGAGTCTAAGCGTAACTGATGCAGGCAAGCTAGAAAAATTAGAGAAATCCGAATGCAACTCTGTGTCGGATACACTCTTTGCGGAAATCAGAAAATGCTTCCTTGTTTCTAGACTGAGGTTATCATACCCATGCCATCCTAAGTGCAAACGATCCCAACCATTGCAAAGATTGGTAGATCCTGATGTTAACATTCCATGACAATGAGCTACACCTGGCAGAGCCCACTGCCCGGCGCCACTCCCAATGTGGGAATTATTATCACCAATAAAAGGATGGTTGAGCTCATGTGTAAATATACCGGTCAAATTAAAAAAAGAACATGCGACAAACTTGCCAACCAGAGACACACCGTTTTGCCCCAAAAATGTTGTGCTGCTGGAAGACACTCCGCCTACACTTCCCTTGGCGCAAAGGCCATCACCTATTCCCACATGATTGCGCCATATAATGAATAGCACATCAATGTGACTGTTTGTGTTGAGCTTGTTTAAGCATGCTCCCGTAGTAAAGTTATCAAAGCTGGAAAAATCATTACGCGGTCCATCAGATAGGTTCAAAGAACCACTTGCAGCATAGCGGGCATTCATTTCATTGATCACATTTGTGCTAGCATCAACCAAATTCTTTGGCTCGGATGGAACTGGAAGATCGGTAACCTGAATCGTTATCATTTGATCGTGATAATTGCCAACCACATCTAGGTTCCCCATGCTCATGTCTTTATAGTACTTTGATACGTATTTGTTTGGATACCCCACATCGGTTGTTGACCTATTGACGATGTCATCTGCCCAATCAGGAATATCACCAACACCCCAATCGGATTGGGTATTCTTCGCCAGAAAAAGGCACCCCAGTACTGGTTACGGCTCCCGTATAATCCAGTTCCGCAAACACGAAAAGAATATTTAATGTCCCATTAACTGGTAAACTCACTCCGTTGGCACTGAAAAAGCCTCCGTCATACTGCGCCAAGGCATAGAACCCATTTAGCAGCATAAGTGAAGTAAGGAAAGAACTTTGGTATAATTTTCTCTTGTTCATGGTTGGAGTATTTTTTTCGAAAATGAATTACTCTCTGATAGAAAATAGAACAAGAGAAGACTGTTCGGATTTCTTTGAAATACACTTAGATTTTCCTTATACTGGTATATGCCTGGCTCAAACATACGTTCATAAATTAGGCTTCCAGCAAGGTCATATATGTACATATGAAACAGCACGGTGCTGTTAACCGAAACATGAAACTGGTCCTGAACGAACCATGCATCTGCAAACTCACCTATTTGGTCCCCACCCGAGACAACACCGGTAGGCTGGTTAAAAGGAGCCAACGCGATTATTGAGGGGCCGGTGAGATTCTCCACAAAAATCATAGAGTCCCGCATGCAGAAATCATCATCAATAGACGAGCCTGGATACCCATCGATTGTAGTATCAGAAAGTATAACAATAAAACCACCAGCGTCAATAATTGGACAACCTTCAATAAATCCTGATCCTTCGAAACTTGCCCAAACTTTGGGAACCAAATTGGAAGGAAGACCAGGTAAACTATCGCTGTAAAACATTCTAGCGTCATAGGTGATTCCAAAAGGTTCGATATAATTATATACGATTAAGTCACCTCCAAGTACTAACTGATCTGCTGCATACACTTTCCAATCTGGCCCTATCCTAACTTCGAAATCCGAACCATTGGGTTCAATAGCAAATTCCCCAAAAACTGTATCAATCAAGAATTCACTAGCTTCCGGATCATAAGCCAAATATATTGTATCCTTCTGCCCATCTCCATTGGTGAACCACAATGGGAACACCCAAGCCGGCTGCTTCTCCGCAAACGGAATAGTGTAGGTTTGGCTGGAAACCGAAGTGTTGATAAGCGTTAGGACTAAAACACTTGTAAACAGATAATTAGCGGATTTTAATAACTTCATCGTCGATAAATATGAGTTAATCTAAGCAAATCAAATCAAATACCAAAAAAATTCCATGAAATATTTTTACAAAATAATGATCTCAATGTCCCAGGCAGATTTCTAAAAGCCTCGCCAATTGGCAGCTTTCCCCTAAACCCCGTTGACTGCAACTATGACGTATACCCTTTCTTAAGCAGCAACCTGCACGAAAAACTTTCGTTTGATGACGCCCTCGCCGCCGAGCTCAAACGCACCGCCGACGGCTGGGACTTCATGTGGCATTGCGTAGAACACTCGAAGTATGCCGAAGGGGTGCGCGCCTTCCAGCAGGCCTTTCCCCATTTTCGGGTCTTCTTCTTTGACGACCTGCAGGCCGACCCTGCCATCGGATGCGCACCTGGCTCAAATCGCGCAATGTCGGTGAGAAAGACCGTATGACGCCGGAGCAATACAATGCGTTGCTGCCGCTGTTTTTAGAGGACATCACCGCGCTGGAGCAACTGACCGGTCGTGATATGAGTGCCTGGAAACGGGCGAAGGGGTGAGGGGCGTTGCGCAGAAATTCTGCCCTTTCATAACAGATTCACTGTTTACACCAAGCCAAGCCTAACTTTTAGGGAATCAATAGTTTTTTAATATATGATATTTTTTTGTTGGTTCCACTCAGAACCAAAAGCCCATGGAAATCACCAAGCCAACTCGTCAAATGCTCTGAAAGGGTATAGGTTCCAGGAGGCAATTCCTCATGATGCAATAAAATCCCACTCAGGTTGAATAGTCGCAATTCGGTGGCAACCGAGCTGTTGTGGTGAATAATTATACTGTTTTCGTATATCCAAACTTGGGCTGGGTCATTTGAATGACTGCTTGCAGAAGGTAGAAAAGTTGGTGGATTCCATTCTCTCAATGCCAGAGACATTGTAGCAACACCTTCTACTTTAACTACAGAATCTTTAACACAAAAATCCTCGTCAAAAACAGAACCAGGATACCCATCAATAGAAACATCAGAAAGAATGACAATATAACCGTCGAAATCAAAGTTTGGGCAGTCTTCTATATCTCCAGATCCTTCTAACCACCCCCAGACTTTAGGAATAGATGTTCATGATGCCCCTGGAAGACTGTCACTGTAAAGAAGTTTGGAATCGTAAGATATGAAGAATGGATAAACTATATTTGAGAGACTGAGTATAAATCCATAAGTAAGCACGTCAGTTGCAAAAACTTTCCAATTTGGACCAAATCTAACATCAAACTCAGAATCACCAGGTTCAATCGGATACTCGCCATATAGGGAGTCTTCGGTCGCAGAACTTGCATCTTGGTCAAAAGTCAAATAAACCGTATCCTTTTGCCCATCCCCTTTGGTGAACCACAAAGGGAACACCCAAGCCGGCTGCTTCTCCGCAAAGGGGATAGTGTAGGTCTGACCGAAAACCGAAGTGTTAATCAGCGTAAGGACTAACACACTGTATAACAGATAAATAGCAGATTTTGATAACTTCATCGTCAATAAATATGAGTGAATCTAACCAAATGCAATCAAGTACCATAAAGATTCCATGAAGTATTTTTATAAAATAATGTTCTCAATGTCCTTAGCAGGTTTCTAGAAGCATTGCCATTCGGAAACTATCCTCCGCAATCCCGTTAAGCACGCATGTGGCATTGCATCAAGCACTCGAAGTATGCAGAAGAGGTTCGCGCTTTCCAGCAGGGCTTTCCCAAATAAACGTCTTCTCGTTTGGCGTAAGCCCTGGATGATTCCCGTTTTTTCCAGGCCAGTTTCTTATCGGTACTTGGCGGTATAAAACAAATGGCTGATCAGCGATCCGGAACGGCACGAACGGGCTGCCGCCAATGCGCTAATTTTGGCGCTGTTGAACGCCAGCGGCTCATCCTCTGCCCTTCGCGGCCTGCTCGGTCAGACCGCCGTTTACGGACTGAGCACCGTGGCGGTGCGCCTGCTGAACTACGCGCTGGTCCCGCTGCATACGGTGGCCTTTGCGCACAGCCTGGCCGACTACGGCATCCTCTCCGAGCTCTATGCCTGGGTCACCTTCCTCAACGTGCTGTTCATGTACGGCATGGAAACGGCCTTCTTCCGCTTTGCCCAGGCCGATCTGAACCGTCCGGACGGGCGAAGGGCCCCGGACCCCGCGCTGGTTTTCGGCACGGCCTTTACCTCGCTGGCCGTGACCACCGCGCTGGGCTGCACCCTGTTGATGGCGGGCGCACCCTCCATTGCGGGCTTTCTGGACCTGCCCGGTCAGGCCCGCTACATCGTGTGGTTTGCGGCCATCATCGGGCTGGATACCCTGGCCAACCTGCCCTTTGCCGTGCTCCGTCAACAAGGTCGTCCCGGGTATTACCTGCTGGTTAAGGTACTGAACGTAGGCGTCAACGTTGGCCTGAACTTCTTTTTTCTCTGGCCGCTCGTGGCCGGCGATCCCCACTTCTTTGCCGGGCTCGGCTTTGTGTACGACCCCGCCATGGGCGTGGGTTACGTCTTCCTCGCCAACCTGGCGGCGAGCGCCATCACGCTCGTGGCGCTGGTTCCGCTGCTGCTCGGGCTCAAATTCCACTTCGACCGGAATTTGCTCCGGCAAATGCTGGCTTACGGCTCGCCTTTTCTGATAGCCGGGCTGGCGGGTATGGTCAACGAAACCCTGGACCGCATTCTGCTGGTGCGCTGGCTGCCCGGCGACACCCTGGCCAACCGCGCGCAGGTGGGCCTGTATTCGGCCGCGTACAAGCTCTCTATTTTCATGACACTGGCCGTGCAGGCCTTCCGGCTGGGGGCGGAACCCTTCTTTTTCCGGATGGCCGGTCAGCGCGATGCCGCGAAGGTGTATGCCCTGGTCATGCGGGGCTTTGTAGTGGCCGGTTGTGCCATCTTTTTGGGCGTTTCCGTGCTGCTTGAGCCGTTGGGCCACCTCCTTGGCGCCAATTACCGCGAAGCCCTCGGCGTTGTGCCGATCCTGCTTCTGGCCAACTTGTTCCTGGGCATCTTTTACAACCTGGCCGTCTGGTACAAAATTACTGACCGCACCCAAAGTGCCATCTGGCTGGCCCTGGCTGGCGCGCTCATCACGCTGGCCGGCAACGCCTGGGGCATTCCGCGCTTTGGCTACTGGGCCAGTGCCTGGACCACCCTGGCCGCCTACGGGGCTATGGCCGGACTCAGCGGAATCTGGGGCCAGCGCCATTACCCCATTCCTTATCCGGTAGCCCGGCTTTCGGGCCTCATTCTGGCTTCAGCGTTGTTGGTCTGGGGCTTTTTTCAGGTCGAAAAGCTTCTGCCCCCGGGCGACGTGGCGGCGCTTACCTGGGCCCTTCGCCTGGTGGCGCTGGCGCTGTTTGCGGCGCTTGCCTGGCGCATGGAGGGGCGCCGCCTCCGGGCAGAGCTGCGGCGTTCCTGAGCTGATCCTGATGCGCGTGTGAGGCAATTCCCCATCCTTCCCTGATTTACTTTCGTTAACCCTAACCTCCATGAACCCCCGACCCTTAGTCCGCATCGTCAACCGATCAGCAAACCCGCTGCCGGCTTACGAAACCCCTGGAGCCGCCGGCATGGACCTGCGCGCGGCGCTGCAAGAGCCTCTGGTGCTGGCACCCGGAGCGCGGGCGCAGGTGCCGACGGGCCTGTTCATCGAGCTGCCGCAGGGCTACGAGGCGCAGGTGCGCGGGCGAAGCGGGCTGGCGGCGCGCCACGGCATCGGGCTGGTCAACGCCCCGGGCACCATCGACAGCGACTACCGGGGCGAAATTGGCGTGTTGCTGATCAATTGGGGGCAGGAGCCGGTTACCCTGCAGCCCGGCGACCGCATTGCCCAGTTGGTCATCGCGCCGGTGGCGCAGGCGGAGTGGCAACAAGTGGAGGCTCTGAACAACAGCCAGCGGGGGGCGGGGGGATTCGGCCATACGGGCGTGTAGCGCTGGCCTGGCCCAGGTTTGATGCACCCGTTCCTGTTTTTTCCGCCATGCCGGTGGAAAGTGGCAACTTTGCCAGACGCCCTGTTGTTTCCGTATGGAACTATTCCTCCGCTGCATGAACTACGTATCCTTCCGTTTTCGTCCTGCCTTAGTGTTGTTGGTATTGATGGCCGGTTCGGCTGTGTTGACGCTGCCGGGTTGCGGTTCATCCCGCCAGGTACAGGTCAGCGAACTGCTGCCGGAAGGCGAAGAGCTGGCCGGTGGCGAAAAGTCTGACAAGCAAAGCAAAGAAGCCCTCCTTCGGGCGCAGCTTGAATTGGATTATATCGAAGGGGTGCGGGCGCGGCAACTCGGCGATTTGGGACTGGCTGAAGCCAGGTTTCAAGACGTGCTGCGCGCCGATCCCGTCAATGCAGCCGCCTATTTTGAATTAGCGCGTTTGCGCTTTGAGGCCGGAGATATTGCCCGGGCTATCCCGATGGCGCAACGCGCCACGTTGCTGGAAAACGACAACCCGTACTATACCGAATTGTATGCAGACATGCTTACGCTGACGAACCAGTACGACAAGGCGGCGGCGGCTTTTCAGGAATTGGTCAAGCTGCGTCCGGACAATCCCGAACCGTATTTCCAGCTGGCTTATACGCTGCAACAAAGCGGCCAGTTGAACGATGCGCTCAAAGCGTACGATGAAGTGCAATCGCGCTTTGGGGCGGAGTCCAGTTTGTTTTTGGAGAAGCACCGCATCTACGTGCAACAGGGCAAGCTGGATAAGGCCGCCATCGAGTTGGAGCAAGTCGTGCGGTTGAATCCTGATGATCCGCAGTATTACGAAATGCTGGCGCGCATCTACGAAAGCGACAACAAGCCGGACAAAGCCGCCGAAGTTTTTGAAAAACTCCTGGTGTTGGAAAGCAGCAATCCGGGATTGCTCTTGCAGGCTGCGCGCATTTACCGGAGCAAGAAAGATTATGTGCGCTACAAGGAGCGCTCGCAGGAAGCCTTTGATCAGGAGGCTATTTCCATTGATGCCAAAGTGGGTTTTTTGTTGCCCTGGATTGATTCGCTGGGTACCGAATTTGCCACGCGCGATTTTGTATTCGACCTAAACCAGCGGCTGATCAAGGCGCACCCCCGCGATCCCAAATCGCACGCGCTCAACGGCGACTTCCTGTTTCACGATAAGCGGCTGGAAGAGGCCCGCGCCAGTTATATGAATTCGCTGGCCCTTGAGCCCAGTATTTTTGATGTCTGGCGCCAGGTTTTTGCCATTGACCTGGAGCTGCGCCAGAACGATTCGCTGGCTGCGGTTACTTCGCGGGCCGCCGATATTTTTCCCAACCAACCGGCTCCGTTTTACTTCAGCGGATACGCCAATATTCAACTGGATCGCCCGGAAGAAGCAGTAAAAAGCCTCAAGCGCGCGCTGCCTATGAGCCTGAGCAACCCGCCGTTGCGGTCGGATGTCTATTCGCTGCTGGGCGATGCATACCACAGTCTGAACGATCATGCCAACTCGGATGAGAGCTACGAAAAGAGCCTGGAGATCAGGCCGGACAATGCCTTTGTGCTCAACAATTACGCCTACTACCTGAGCCTGCGAAAGGAAAACCTGGAGCGCGCTGCACAAATGGCTGCGCAGGCCAACGAACTTTCGCCTGGAAATGCTTCGTTTGAAGACACGTATGCCTGGGTGTTGTTTCAATTGGGCCGCTACCCGGAGGCCAAACTCTGGCAAGAGAAGGCTTTGGCCAACGGCGGCGAAAAGAGTGCCGTCCAAAACGAACACTACGGCGATATTTTGTTCCGTTTAGGGCAGGAAGAGCGCGCTGTGGAGGCCTGGAAGAAAGCCCGGGAACTCGGAGGAGCTTCTGAGGTTTTGGATCGCAAGATCAGCGAGCGCCGTTTTTATGAATAAGGTCTGGTTCGCGACGGCTTTTCTCGTTCTGCTCGGTGCATCCTGCCGATCCACCAAACCCGTGGCTTCCTCGGACATTCCCCAGGTTTCGGCGCAGGAACTCTGGCAGGCGCTGGACGGCTCCCGCCTCGAGTTCGAGACCTTTTCGACCCGCGCCGATTTGGACATCGAAGACACCAACGGAAAAAGCGGGGCTTCGGCCATGGTGCGCATGTACCGCGACAGCCTGATCTGGATTTCGCTGCGAAAAGCCGGGCTGGAAGGGGCGCGAATCCTCATAACCCGCGATTCGCTCCACATTTTGGACCGCACGGCCAAGACGTATTACCCTTTAGGCTTTGCCCAATTGCGCCAGCAATATCGTATTGATTTGGGTTTTGAGGCCCTTCAGGACCTGATTTCAGGCAATGCGCTTGTTCGCCAGCCGCTGGACTGGACCGCCGGCCTGGATAACGGAAAGCTGCTGCTTTCCGGTCAGGACGGGGGAAAGGTCCATCGCTTTTGGCTGCGGCCTTCCGATTTGAAGCTGACTGCCCAGAGCCTGGAAGCCCTTGAGCACCCCGAGCAACTTCCCGGCCAGCCTGGGGCCCAATCTATGGGCATGACCATGCAATTGGATGCCTACGAGCCGGTAAGTGACCAGACTTTTGCCACCTTCCGCCTGCTGACCGTTCAAGGCGAAATGCCCGCCAGCCTGCAGGCCCGTTTTTCAAAAATGGCCATCAATGAACCGGAATTGAGCTTCACTTTCCACATCAACCCTGGGTACACCGTGGTTCGCGACCCCAAGGAGTAGCCTTACATTTACGATCATGTTTCGCGCCATAGCTCCCTTGTTGCTTTTTGCTTGCTTCTGGCTGGCCGGCGCGGGCGTGGCCCTTGCCCAACAAGGCGATAAGTCTGCCCTGAAGGATCAATACGACAAACTCCTGCAGGAGATCCGGAAGACCGAAGAAGTGCTGACGGAAACCAAAAAGAACAAGCAGGCCACGGTAGCCGAGTTAGAGGCGCTTCAGCGCAAAATCGACATTCGCAAGCGTCTGATTGGCAACATCTCCGACCAGGTGTCCAACCTGGACAGCCGTATTTTGGAAAACACCGGGGTGATTATTTCGCTGGAGCGCGACCTGGATGAACTTAAGAACGAGTATGCTGATATGGTGTACTACGCATACGTCAACCACGATTCGTTTGACCGGCTTGGGTTTATTCTATCCTCAGAGTCTTTTTCGCAGGCCCTTCGACGGGTGCAATACTTGCAGGAGTACACCAACTTCCGCCGCGAACAAATCAGCCTGATCAAAGCAACGCGCGAAGCCCTTTCGTTCAAAGTCAATGACCTTGAAGTAGACAAAGCGGAGAAACGCGGGTTGTTGCAGGAAGAAGAGGAGCAGCGGCTGACGCTTGACAAAGAGCGCGAAGAGCAAAACAGCAAAATCAGCACCCTTTCCAAGATTGAAGGCAAGCTTTTAGCGGCCATCAACACCAAAAAGAAAGACGCCGACGAGCTGAACCGACGCATTGAGCAGATTATTGCAGACGAGATTCGCAAAGAGCGGCTTCGGGCGTTGGAGGCCGCCAACAAAGCCGGCGAGAATACGGGTTCACGCGGGGCTGAAGTGCCCACGCTGACCCCGGAAATGCGGGCGCTCAGCAGCCAGTTTTCCGACAATCAGGGCCGTTTGCCCTGGCCGGTTGACCGTGGAAACATCACCGGCGCCTTCGGCAAACGGGTTCATCCTGTGCTGCGTGACCCACCCGTGTACATCCAAAGCAACGGCGTGGACATCAGTACCGTGCAGGGAGCAGCGGTTCGCTCCATTTTTGACGGGGAAGTGGTCAACATTATTTACAACCCATCGTTTCAGCGCGGGGTCATCATCAAGCACGGCGAGTATTTTACTGTGTACACCAAGCTCCAGGATGTTTCCGTCAAGCCCGGTGACACGGTCAAAGCGCGCCAGCCCATTGGCACGGTTCACACGGATCCAGAGGAGAAAAAGACGGAAGTGCACCTGGAGGTCTGGCGGGGGACTACCCTCATGAACCCGGCCGATTGGCTTTCTGGTCAATGATTCTGGTCAATGATCCTGGTCAAGAGGTCGGACGCTGTGCCTGATTATACCTATCTTTGAGGTTCGCAATTTTCAACCATGAGCCACCTACTCTTGTTTTTTGGTCTCGGTTCGCAGGAAGTCATCTTGTTGGTCCTGGCCGTTTTGTTGTTGTTTGGCGGCAAGAAGATTCCGGAACTCATGCGCGGCATTGGCCGCGGTATCCGCGAGTTCAACGATGCCCGCTCGGCTATTAATACCGAGTTGAAGGAGGGCATGAACGATAAAGACAAGGCCACTTCAGAGACCAAATCGTCTTCCTGAGGCATTTTTTCGCTGTCTTTGTAGGCTTTGGCTTAAGGCAAGGCCATTTTAAGCCCGTCACATTCTGGCTGGAAATTTAAGGAAGCTACGGATAAGGCCCTTCAAACGCAAATATTTAACAAGCGTAATGAACTGGTCTTGTTGGTTCTATATATTTTTTACCGCTGATGCATAACAAATTGGTGGATTTTTCGTTTACAACTTACGTCCAAATTTTACCCATCTGATGCCCCGTTTTGCCTCCTAAGTAGCTAGTTTTGCCGTTATGCGCGATTTAAACCGAAACATGCTGACCACGGCATTTGCCCTGGCCCTGTTTGCCTCGGCAACTACCGCGTTGGCGGGCCCCGACTCGCTTCAACAGCACACTGTAGTGGTTAGCGGAACCGGCAGCACGCTGGAACAACCGCTCACGAAAGCCGACTGGGAATTGGTCCTGGATGCCATGGACAGCCTGGTTGCCGAATTGGAATCATCGGCTTTTCGCCCGGCTGAACCACCGCTGGATAGCGGCACCTGGCACCAGCACGACGCTTGGCCCAAGTTTGACGATGCCACGCTCAAAGCCCGCTTACAGGCTATTCCCACGACAATTCCGCTGACGTTCAACGCCACCGTTCGCAGTTGGATCGAAATGTACACGTTGCGCAACCGGGCTGGTGTGCAGCGCATGTTGGGGCTTCGAGACCTGTATTTCCCCATTATTGAGCAGGAATTGGACAAGCGCAACCTGCCCATGGAATTGAAATACCTGGCCGTCATTGAATCGGCGCTGAATACCCACGCTGTGTCGCCGCAAGGGGCAACCGGACTCTGGCAGATCATGTACCCGACCGCAAAGGGCCTGGGCCTGAGAATTGACACTTACGTGGACGAGCGCCGTGACCCTTACGCCGCTACCGATGCCGGCATTGACTACCTGGAGCAACTTTACGGTATTTACGGCGACTGGCTGTTGGTGATTGCCGCCTACAATTGCGGACCCGGCAATGTGAACAAGGCCATTCGCAAAGCGGGAGGTAAGCGAAACGTCTGGGCCATCTTTGACTACCTGCCCAAAGAAACGAGGGGCTATGTGCCGGCGTTTATTTCGGCGGTGTACACGTTCAATTACTACAAAGAACACGAGTTTACGCCCTGGAAATGCCGGTTCAGCTATTCGTACAGCGATACGGTGATGGTGTCAGAGAACACAACTTTTGTTACGCTCTCCGAGCAACTGGACATGAGCGTTTCAGAACTTCGTTACCACAATCCTGCGTTGCGCAAAGACGTAGTGCCCGGTGGTTCCGGCCATTACCCGCTGCGGTTGCCCCACGATAAGGCGATGCTTTGGTTGAACAAGCGCGACGAAATTCTGGCTGCAGCCCGCGAGCCTGCCAAGCCCGCACCAAGCCCTTCGCCCGAGACGGAAGCAGCAGCGGCTGAAGCGGTTCCTGAAACCGTGGCAACGGAAGAGAGACACACCAGCACAGAACCAGCGCGCCTGCTCTACACGGTTAAATCCGGCGATAACCTGACCTATATCGCGGGTTGGTACGCAGTGAGCGTCAGCGACTTGCGGACTTGGAACAAGCTGTCGGGCAATGCCATTAAGGCTGGCCAGAAACTGGTTGTTTACAAGCCTGCCAACGAAGCGCACCGCTATACCGGGTTAGCCGGCATGTCCTTTACGGACAAACAGCGCACAGCGGGCCAGGGGGTTACCGCCTCTGCAGCAGCACCCGGCAGTGCCACAAGCGGCACGAGCACCTTGTTGTACCGCGTCAAATCCGGCGACACCCTCTGGAGCATTGCCCGCGCGCATCCCGGCAACTCCATTGACAGCATCGCCCAATTGAATGGCATGAGCGCGCGCAGCACCCTGAAGGCGGGCATGACGTTGAAACTGCAGAAGTAAGGGGGTTCGGCGTCAACAGATGACGCTTATCTGACAGCCTCCCGGCAATAAACGGTAGTTTTGAGCGTCCTGATTGCGGTAGTTCGCCGCATCATAGCCGCTTATAAATGGAGTGTCGTTTTTTGTTTTCCCAGCGTTTTTTGCCTGTCGCATTGTGGGCGGCAGCTTTTTTGTTGCTGCCCTCCTGTGGTGACATGCCAAGCACCCTTCCCTCGGCCATCGGGGGCGTTGATGAAGTCATTTTTGTCGAAGACCCCCGTTTCGCCAACGACAGTTTGTACGGCCGCGTGGACGAGCGACTCCGGGCGCAGTACGGCAATTTCATCCACAACGAGCCCATGTTCGATGTGCTCAATCTGGATCTGGAAGGTTTCACAAAGACGCTGACCAACCACCGCAACATTCTGCTGGTGGGCATTCTGGACCGCGAAAGTGACTACAACGATCAGATCAAGCGCATGATCGGCCAGAGCGGGCAGGAGCAGGTGCGCGCAGGCGGGTTGTACACCGTGCAGCGCAAAGATGTTTGGGCGGCCGGACAATCGGTGCACGTATTAGTAGCTTCCGATTACGAGGCTATGGACAAGGGCCTGGACAAGGCCCTGGAGGGCATCTGCGACAAGATTCAGACCTCCGAATTTGCCAAAATTCGCCGCAACATGTATGCTTCCGGTGAAGAGGAGTTGTTGGGCCGCGAGCTGGAGGAAGAGCATAATATTTTATTAAAAATACCAGCTTATTACAAAAAGCACCCCTCCTCAAACGGGGCATTTTTGTGGTACCGCCGCAGCACGGTTGACTTGACGGCATCCATCATGGTGTATTCGCATCCTTACACCCGCGAGCTGGAAGCCAGCCCCGCCTACGCCATTTTTGTGCGCGACAGCCTGGGCCGCCAATACGAGCGCAGCCAGATTGAAGGCGCCTACATGACCACCGAAAAACTGGTCCGCCCGCTGCAGGACACCATTGACCTGAACGGGCATTTCGCCATCCGCACCCAAAGCCTCTGGCGCCTCGAACACGATTTCATGGGCGGTCCCTTCATCAACTACCTGGTCTACGACAAGGCCACCAATCGCATCATCCATCTGGACGCCTACGTCTATGCGCCCGACGTGACTCGCAAGCGCCGCCTGGTCCGAGAACTCGAGGCTGTGCTCACCACGTTTGGGGTTCCGGGCGAAGGGTCGTAGGGGCTCTGGGCAAGGGACGGCAGATTGCAGGCAGTTATGCGGCTGGCCAGGATGAGTTGTGTAGCGCATTGCCGGCCAAAAGAAAAGATTGCCTTTACCCCGGATTTTGCCCACCTTAGGGCAACTCCTGTTGGCCTTGCCGCGCACCTTATGGCCAACGCACTTACGTATCGCATTAACCGGAATACGGTGGAAATATCCCTGTGGCCAGCGCCGCAGAAGAGCCTTGCATACGGGCTGATCGCCGCTGCATTGGCGGCTGTTGCACTGGTTTTTCTGGCTTGGCATGCTGCTTTGTCCATGCGGGGACCGCAAGCATTTTTTGCGGTGATGGGGTCTGCGGCGGGTTTTGCCCTGGCTCTGCGCTGGCTGGTCCCTGCCTTGCTTTGGAACCGGCTTGGCCGCGAAATGCTGCAGATTGACCCTGTTCAGCTGCGCATCTACCACGACTACCGATTGTTCCGCGTGCTCAAACTCGAACGTCGCTACCAAAACCTGGACGCTGTTATCTGGACCGATCTGGGCGGGCAGACAACGTGGCCTCAAGCCTCTCCTGCGCTTTCGGACACTCGCCACCGCAGAGGTTGGCTCATGTTGGAAGTAGATCGCGAGCGTATCTTAACGCGCGTTCCTTTGAGCGTGCACGACCTGGAGGAAGGGGTGTTGTTGTTGCAGCGTTTCACCCGGCAGCATACCGGACCGGGGCGGAACTTGTTTGTTGTGCATAATAATTAGTGTGGTTTGGGTGGCTTGTCCAAACAGGCACCGTATATGTAGTCCGGCAACATGCAGGTGGACTGAGCGCGAAGTTTTGTTGATTTATGAATAATAATATAATATAAGTCATACAAGGCAAATGAAGGGGATACATTGGCTTAACACAAACTTCTCATTTATTTAACGTCAAATATTAGGTTTTCTAGCGGGGGGGGGGGGGGGGTATAATTGCCTATTTTTCGTCATTAAATCTTCTGCCATGAGAACTTTTTCCCTTCTTTTTGTTATCTTGTTGGGTATGCGATTTTTTTTAGCCCAGCCTTCGATGGCTTG
>WGOA01000021.1 GCA_016124275.1 Bacteroidota bacterium | reverse complement strand
CCTTCAGCCTTCTATGGCGGTGCTTCGTACTTGCGGGGCTTGAGCCGGGACTACGAGGATAAAAACGCCCTGGGGGTAGAACTGGGCTTTCGCTGGACCGTCTGGAAAGGCATCAACCTGCGCTTAGGCGGTATAGCTTTGTTGGCAGAAGGGGAAACCCCGAAATTCAATCCCACGCCTGGAATAAGTTACTCCTTGTTGTTGACCCCTTCAAAACGCTGAACTATGCCCATCGCTCCTTTTTACCGCCTCATGGCCAGCCAGCTCCGCCGGCCCTCGGGGTTGCTCGCCCGGTTGACAGGCCGTAAAATGAACGAGAGCAATGCCAACATGTATCGTTTGATGCTGGACAATTTCCAGCTGCAGGCGGGGCAGCGTGTGCTGGAAATTGGGTTTGGCAACGGCAAGTTCTTTGCCGACCTGGCCGCCAAAACGGCCGGACTGTGGCTCTGGGGCATAGACTTTTCGCCTGAAATGGTGCGCGAAGCGGCGCGCAACAACCCCGACCTGATCCAACGCGGAAGCCTGCAGGTAACGCAGGGCAGCAGCGACCGCTTGCCGTATGCGTCCGGGATGTTCGATGCCGTTTACGCCTGCAACGTCATCTATTTCTGGCAGAATCCCGAGGCACATTTAGCGGAAATTACCCGGGTGCTGCGCCCGGGCGGCGTCTTTTACACGGGCTTCCGCCCCAGGGAGAGCATGCAGGATATGCCTTTTGCCCGGTACGGGTTCACGCATTATTCAACGGGCGAATGGCAAGGCTGCCTGGAGCGACATGGGTTCCGAGTAGAAAATGTTGTACAGGTGCAAGATCCCGAAACCAAAGTCGGTGGCATCAATCTGCGGCTTCAATCCGTGTGCATGGCCGCCCGGAAGTTGGGTTAAGCGAATGACCTAATGGTGCTTCTAAAAACCCCAGAGACAAGGCTTGCCCAAATTTTTACACCGGAGTTTACGTCCCGTAAATGAGGATGTAAAAATTTGGGCATAACGCAGTATCTAGGGTTTTTAGAAGTACCTCAATGCGGCAGTTTCTCGCGAAAATACCCGTACACCCAGGTACCGGCAATGGCGCTGAGCAACGTAACCAAAACTACGCTGGCTCCATTGCCGATCTGCGCAAAGAGCGGGCCGGGGCAAGCGCCCGTAATGGCCCAGCCAAAACCGAACAACAACCCGCCGTAAATCTGGCCCTTGTTAAAGGTTTTGCTGGCAATGACAATGGTTTCTCCCTCGATGGTTTTGATGTTGAAGCGCCGGATCAGCAGTACCGACAGCATGCCCACCACCACCGCACTGCCAATGACGCCGTACATGTGGAACGACTGAAACCGAAACATCTCCTGGATGCGAAACCAGCTGATGATTTCGGCTTTAACAAAGACCACCCCAAAGGCCAGACCGATGACCATGTACTTGAGGTTGTCGTACCAACGGTGTTCAATCTCACTCTCGTTGACACACATGGTGTCCTGGTGTCGAATTTCTTCTTCGATACTGTTTTCTACGTTCGGGTCTAGGATGTCAATAGGCATAGAAACAACAGCTTATAGGGCTAATAAAAAAGGGAGCACAAAATTGGCCATCAGGATGCCGGCCAGCATGAAACAGCAGGTGGCTACCAGCGATGGCCATTGCAGGGTGGACAAGCCCATGATGGCGTGGCCGCTGGTGCAGCCACCGGCATAGCGCGTGCCAAAGCCGATGAGGAAGCCCCCGACAATAATCATGAGGAAACCGCGCAGCGTGAACAAAGACGACCAATTGACTACCTGTATAGGCATGAGTTTGCTGAAATCGGTAATGCCGTACTGCGCCAAATCAGCGGCCAGATTGGGATGCACAACCACCGGATCGGGATTGGCCAGAAGCGCGGTAGCCAAAACCGCCCCAACGAGAATTCCCGCCACAAAAAAGAGGTTCCACAGCTCCTTTCGCCAGTTGTAGTGAAAGAAGGGGATGTTGGCCGGCAAGCACGCGGCACAAATGTGCCGCAGCGATGAACTGATGCCGAAAGACTTATTGCCCACGAGCAGTAGCGCTGGAATGGTCAGACCGATGAGCGGCCCTGCCACGTACCAGGGCCATGGATTGCGAAGAAATTCTAACATAACATTTTAAATGTTGTGCAGATTATTTATTATGTTAAAAATTAAGCTGAACGCAGTAGCTGGACTTTTCAGAAGCAATCCTAACGCAGCACTTTGCTTTGGCAGACAAAATTAGAGCGCGGAACTTCGGTCTTGCTGATGGCAGCAAAACCACCATCCACTTCCGTAAAGTTGCGGTAGCCGCGGGCCTGCAAAATGGAGGCTGCAATCATGCTGCGGTATCCGCCTGCACAATGCAAAAAGAAATGCTGGTTGGGTTGCACGTCGCGCACCCAATCGTTGATGGCCGCCAGCGGTCGGCTGTGGGCTTCATCCACATGTTCGGCGGCGTATTCGGTCTCTTTGCGCACGTCCAAGACCAGGCTTTCACCAGGCTTGAATTGTTGGGCAAACTCCTGGGCCGAAATACGGTTTACTGCATCCACTTCCATGCCCGCGCTCTTCCAGGCTTCGATACCGCCCTTGAGGTAACCGAGCACGTTGTCAAAACCGACGCGGCTCAGGCGCGTAATGGCTTCTTCTTCTTTGCCGGCATCGCAAACCAACACAATGGGCTGCTTCACGTCAGCGATCATGGCCCCTACCCAGGGAGCAAAGTCGCCATTGAGGCCGATGTTGACGGATTGAGGCACAAAGCCCTGCGAGAAGTCGCCGGGCGAACGGGTGTCGAGCACCAGCGCAGATGTTGCGTCCACCACGGTCTCCATTTCGCCCGGAGCAAGGGCCTGCATGCCTTTGGACAACACGTCATCGTAGCTGGTGTAGCCGGTTTTGTTCATGGCCACGTTCATGCCGAAGTAGCCGGGAGGCGGGGTTAACCCTTCGGTAACGGCTGCAACAAACGAGGCTTTATCCGGCTGGTTCAGCGCGTAATTGATGGCTTTCTGGTGGCCCAGGGTGTCCACGGTTTCCTTCATCATGTTCTTGCCACACGCACTGCCTGCGCCGTGCGCCGGATAGACGATGACGTCATCGGCCAGCGGCATAATTTTGGTCATGAGGCTTTCGTAAAGCAGGCCTGCCAGTTCCTCCTGCGTCATGCTCGCTGCTTTCTGTGCCAAGTCGGGCCGCCCGACATCGCCGAGGAAGAGGGTATCGCCGCTGAACAGCGCGTGATCCTTACCGTGCTCATCAATCAACAAGAAACAGGTGCTCTCCATGGTGTGACCAGGGGTGTGCAACACTTTGATGCGCACGTTGCCCAGTTGGAGTTCCTGCCCATCAGTGGCAGCCAAAAAGTCAAAAGAAGGCTGTGCCGTAGGACCATAAACAATAGGGGCACCGGTTTTCCGGCTCAGGTCCAGGTGACCGCTCACGAAATCAGCGTGAAAATGGGTCTCCAGGATGTATCTGAGCTTAACACCGTCGCGTTCCAGGCGGTCCAGGTACGGCTGCACCTCGCGCAAGGGGTCAATAATAGCAGCTTCCCCGCCAGCGGTGATGTAATAGGCTCCCTGGGCCAGGCATCCGGTGTAAATCTGTTCAATGTTCATGGTAGCAGCAGGTAGGTTAAAGGCTTTGTAAAGGCATGGCCAACACCGGGGTATTGGCAATGTTTTTGCGAAAATAGACCTCGCATTTACGCTGTTCTGTAACCAAAGTAACAGAACAACCGGGGCAAAGCAGCGTCAATAGCCTGACAAAAACGCCGCATTTTGCCTGTCACAACCTTTTGGTTCGCTCTGCGTATTTTATGGAGTTGTGGCCAAAATGGAAACCTGAACCCTTGCCAACAATAAAACAACACCGCATGCGCTTGGCCTTTTTGCTCGTTCTGGGCCTTTTGGGCACAGCGGCCTGGATGTTTTTGGCCAATGCTGCTCCGTGCTACGAGCGCCCTTCCACCGAAACAGGGGTCTGGATAGAGGGGAAAGGGGGGAATTACACGCTGTACCGCAATGGGCAACCCTTTCTCATCAAAGGGGCTTCTGGTCACGGTCACTTTCGCGAATTGGCCCAAGCGGGGGGCAACACGCTTCGGGTTTATGATACCCTTGCCCTGGGGCAACAATTGGACAGTGCCCAGCGCTACGGCCTGGCGCTGATTGTGGACTTGTCTATTCCACACAGCCGCTTTGCCAACTTCTACGAAGATGAGGCCAAAACGGGGGCCCTTCAGGATGCTTTGCTCCGCACAGTTCGGGAGCACAAAGACCACCCAGCTCTCTTGTATTGGAATTTAGGCAACGAAGTGGACTTTCCTCTGGAACCGGGGAACCGGGCTTTTTATACGTTTTACAACAGCACGTTGCGCCAACTGAAAGCCCTGGACACTCAACACCCCTTTTCAACCGCCATGACCACCTTCCAGCGCCGCTATCTGCTGGCAGTGAATTTCAGGACCAGGGATTTGGATATGCTGGGGTTCAATGCGTTTGGACAAATTAAAAACCTTGAGTCCCGGCTGGAAAACGCCGCGTGGTTCTGGCGAGGTCCCTATCTGCTGACCGAATGGGGGGTCAACGGCTATTGGGAAAACGGATTTAGTTCATGGCGCGCTCCTTTGGAATTAACAAGTGCGTACAAGATTTTTCAGGTTTCGGAACAGTACCAACAGGCAATGCCCCATGGCAATCCCCGTTTCCTGGGCAGTTGCTTTTTCTATTGGGGAAGCCACCACGAGTACACGCCTACCTGGTTTGGTGTCTTTGACCAAAGCGGATCAGCGACACCGCTCTATGCTACATTGGCAGCACTGTGGCAGGGCGAACAAGTGCCCCTTCCCCCGTTGCCAATTGAAGGCGTTAGCGTAAACGGCCAGTACCCAAACGCTGATGCCTTTGCCACACCTGGCCAGGAAATGCGGGCAGAACTTACCTTTTATCAACCCCAGGACTCGACGCTTTCCATTTCATGGGAATTGCGACCCGAGGATTGGTACAGTGGCCACTGGCCCTACGGTCCGGAAAACGGAGCGGTATTTTCTCTGGAACGCAACGTCCCAACAATACGTTTTGTTGCGCCAACGGTGGAAGGGCCGTATCGGCTTTACGCCAAGGTTACCGACGCCCAAGGCGTGGTCTCTACGGCCAGTTCACCTTTTTACCTGGTTCACTGATGAAAGGCCATACAAACCCCCTTCGCTTTCTGCGAAGCTACCGGGGCCTGATGATGAAGGCCATGATCAGCGGGGGCGTGCTGAGCATGGTCTATTTCTTTTACCATTTGTTGCGGCCTGCGCATATTGGCAATCCTATTCTTTACTGGGCACTGGTCATCACGCTGGTTTACTTCTGCCTGAAAATTGTTCATGAGTGGTACCATTATCTGGCCATCACCGTGCCCAAGACTCCAGAGGATGCTCCGCCCTTTACTGTAGATGTGCTCACCACCTTCTGCGCCGGGGAACCCTATGCCATGATCCAAAAAACGCTGGAGGCCATTCAGCGCATCCCGTACCCGCATACCACGTATCTGTGCGACGAGGCCAACGACCCCTACTTGATAGACCTGTGCGAGACCCTGGGGGTCAGGCACGTTACGCGGACCAACCGGCTGAACGCTAAGGCAGGCAACATCAACAATGCGCTGCAACAGGCTACCGGGGAATTGTGCCTGATTTTAGACCCGGATCATGTTCCTAAACCTGAATTTTTAGACCGCATTGTTCCTCATTTCAAGGATGATAGGGTTGGTTATGTACAGACCGTTCAGGCCTATTACAATACCCACGAAAGCCTGATCGCTAAGGGTGCAGCACAGCAAACCTACCAGTTCTACGGCCCGATGATGATGACCATGCAGCGCTATGGAACCGTGCAGGCTATTGGAGCGAATTGCACCTTTCGCCGCTCGGCGCTGGATTCCATTGGCGGGCATGCCCCTGGTCTGGCAGAGGACATGCATACGGCAATGCTGCTTCAGGCAAAAGGATGGAAATCCGTTTACGTCCCTGAAATTCTCACCCGGGGATTGGTACCCTCTACCCTATCGGCTTACTACAAACAACAATTGAAGTGGTCGCGCGGAGTGTTTGAATTGTTGCTGGTCACTTACCCGCGCATTTTCAAGCAACTTACCTGGCGGCAGCGCATTCATTTTGGAACGATTCCGGCATTTTACCTGGCTGGGTTCTTTTACCTGATTAACTTTTTGCTGCCCATTGTCGCGTTGTTCAGCAACAGCATGCCCATGCGCATGGACTTGAGCGAGTTTTTGCTGTTGGGCGCGCCGTTGTTTTATTCCACCATCCTGATTCGGCATTTTTCCCAACAGTGGCTGATGGAGGAACGGGAACGCGGCTTTCACGTGGTTGGTGGCTTTTTGCTCATTGGCACCTGGTGGATTCACACCATGGGTTTTGTTATGGCATTACTGCGGAAGAAGGTTCCCTATGATCCTACGCCTAAAGATGGAAACGAGGCGAACAACTGGCCTCTGAACATACCAAACATTATTGTTATGGTTGTGTCGCTGGCTGCGGTGGTTTATGGCCTGCAAGTGGAACGCGCTTCGCATTTCATGGCCATGGAGATCATGGCGCTGTTGAACGCATTTTTTATGGGCTTCACCATCCTGGCAAGCCGGCAGCAGCACTGGCGAAGGGCCATAGAAAGCCGCCGCGAAACCCTGCTGGCCGATCATTACCTGCGCAAACTGCGCATCAGGATTTGGAACACCAACCACACCCTGATGCGCTACTTTCGCTTCACAGCCCCAGTCCTGCTGGTGCTGACAGTGGTGATGTCGTTCTCGCTGCTGACAAAACGCGAGTCGTTTCGCTACAGCCTGCTGACTGACCCGGAAATGATGGATGTCATGGCGCTGTATCAGAAAGCCGATCCTGATTACGAACAGTTTCCCTGGTTGCAGTATGCAGGTGCCAAACCCGGCCAGGACCTTCGCATTCTTAAGCCTTCTGTGGTTTTGTTTCCGGGCGAATCAACCACGTACCGCGCTCTGCTTCACGATGGCAAGCAATGGAGAATACTTCAGTCGGAAGACGGTTGGACTTTTGAGTGGTTCCTCATCCGGTTGGATGAAGACATAGAAGCGTTCAGAATGGACCGCTTAGGGCAGAAAAACAGTGTGCGGACCCAGGTGCCGGGCAACTATTCAAACTACCGCATCCTGCTCAAAGCGAGCAAAGGCCAAACCGTCATTCACTGCATTGACCGTCTCAATACGCCGCTGCCACCGGCGTTGCCATAGCCTTCAACCCGATTCTCGCGGCCAGCTGAGCACCGACCGCCCTGCCCTGGGTTACCCCCACTTCAACCGCCGGCCTGAAATGAATGCCGCCGTACATGCGGCTGAGCGAGGCCTCCAATGCAGCCGCTTCAAACGATGAAAACGAACGCGCCGGCAGCCCATAGGGCACTTCAACACTGTCTGTAAAAGCGCGCGCGCCGAGCATCTGCGTAAGCACATAAGCCGCTGCACTGGACGCCACGCTGTGCCCGCTGGTGTACTCGGGGAAGGGCGGGGTTTGCAAGAGCGGCACCCATTTGGGGTCCATAAGGTTGTTAATGGCCGTTTCCGGGCGAATGTACTGGCTGTGGTATTTCTCCTCCCAGCAGCTCACGAAGGCATCGTGCAGCGCAAGCGCCAGGACCGTATGCACCCACAGGGCTTCGCGGTAGGGCAGCGCGGCGTCTTCGCAAACGGTGCTGGCAATGCCCATCCAATGCGCACCCGGGCTGATTTTCTTGGTGCTGTAGTTAAAATGCCCCTGCACTTCCAGATAAAAAGGATTGCAGTCCCAGAAATTGGCCATGAGTTTTTGCTCGTCTGTCAGTGCGCGGCTGGTTTCATAGACTTCCTTCATTTCGGCGTAAAAAGCCGTTCCGGGTGAAGGGCTGTAGGGCGTTGGCGGCTGTGGCCGGAACTGCGCAGCACTGTCCATGGCAAAGGGCCGGATTTTGCCCCAATTGGGCTCTACTGCGTCAAAATAACCGGGAGCGGTTGGCATCCAGAAGCCGGGTTCGCGGCTGAACTGGTAACGGGGCAAGGAGCGGGTTTCGCCGTACTGGTCGGCGTTTCGGTACGGGCGAAGGGCTTGTGCCACCAGAGCAGCCAGGGAGTCGCTGGCGCGAAAAACGGCTTCGTCAAAACGGGAGCGCTGTGCCTCCCGAAAGGCTTGCTGGGCCTGTGCCAGATCGTCTTCGGAAAACACCAGTTCAGCGCCTACGCGGTAAAAGGCCAGGCTGGCGCTGAGGCGGGGATCGGCGCCTGGGGGGACGCTAATTTGCAGGGGTTCTAACCCATTGAGTTTGCCCGCCAAAGATTGGCTCGGGCCGGAGGCGGCCAGGCTGTTGGCCGGATTGTTGTCCGCGTTACTGCCGGAGCTGGCTAAGGTGCTGCTGCCGTCTGGATTGTCGGCGGCCGCAGCATTTTCGGCCAACACATAGGCCTCCCAAGCGGAAAGGCACGCGTAGGCGTATGCCCGGGCGGCCAGCGGCGGCGAAAAAATATCATCAACCATAACATTTGTCATGGCAGAGAGCGGGGTGTACAGCGCCTCCGCCGTCAGCACGGGTTGATCGGCAGCCGAAAGATGCGATCTTTCCGCACCACCACAGCCCGCGGCGAAAAAAATGGCTGCCGCGCCAAAACAAACGGTGCGGAACCTTGCAGCACCCTTGGCGAACGATGCAGAAATTGCCCTAAAGCTGCGGTTTCGCATACTGAAAACATTGAAGGGGTCCACGGTTGTTGAGCACCACCAGGGTATTGCCGATAAACACGCACGCGCGGGTATCGCCGCGCAGGTTCAGCCCGCTTTGCGCGGGGCTGAGCGCACGCCAGCCCCGGTCTTTTTCTTGCATCAGCACCGTGCCCCGGTTGGCATCGTAGGGACCGGCCTCGGCGCGGTTGTCAAAAAAATTGCCAGTCAACACCAGGTCGGCTAAACCGTCGCCGTTGAGGTCGCGCGGGGCGATGCCCCACATGGGAGCAACCTGGGCTTCGGCGGGCAAGGCTACCGCGCTAAAGGCGTTGTTGCCCGTATTGTAGAAAACCGTGCTGCTGAAATTCTCCGCCCGGTATTCGCGGGCATCCTTGCGCTCCGTTTCCGTGAAGATGGCTTCATACGTAGCACTGCCGTAGGGCGCGTATCGGATGTACTTCTTTTTAAGCACATTGAGCTGGTCCAACAAGTCGTCGCGCGAAGCCATAGGATAACTTATGTTGTCGATATAATAAGTTATGATAGGTTCTGTTTGTCCGTTTTGGTCAAAATCATGCACGTACATGCGCACGGGCTGATCGGCACTGGCTTGCGCCTGGGCGTTCCAGCCGCGGTTGCCGGCTACCAGATCCAATTTGCCGTCGCCGTCAAGGTCAACCGCCTGCAGGCTGTACCACCAGCCGCTGCCGCCCGGAAGCGCGGTTGGTGCCTGGAGTTTGCCTTGCTGGTTGTAGTACACCACAACGGGCATCCACTCCCCGGCCACCACCAAATCAGGCCAACTGTCGCCATTGAGGTCGGCCCAAAGGGCTGCGGTAACCAGTCCGCCGGGTTGAGCGGGCAATTCTGCCGCACGGAGCACACCCTTCTCATTGACCAGCAGCCAGGATTTGGCCGGAATGCCGTACTGCCCGGGCAAGGCCCTCGACCCAACAAAAAGCTCCGGAAAACCGTCCTTGTTCATGTCGCCAGCGGCAGGCGCTGAACCGGCTGCTGCGCCCGTAAAGGACAAATCCTGGCCGGAAGGGGTCAGTTGCCCCTGCGCGTTGCCCAGGTAGAGCCGATCCACCAGGGCAGCGTCACCAGGCACGTCTTCGTAACTGCCGGAGGCTACGTACAGGTCCTGAAAGCCGTCCTGGTTCACGTCCAGCCAAACCGCACCGCCATCTTCGCTGGCGGCATCGCGGGCCAGGGCGGGCTGAGCCTGCGCCTGCAGCGATCCATTGGACGCCACCTGAAAGACCGCCGCAGGAAAACCTTTGGCGCTTCCAACAAAAATCCGATCGGCCTGACCACCGCCTTCGGGGGCAGAAACCGCCAGAACAGGGCCCTGTGTGGAGCAAAAATGCGGCAGGAGCGGCTCGGTTTTCAAGTCAATGTAATCGCTCTCGCGGTGGGTAAATGCCGGCGCCGGCCCAGCGCGGAAAAGCGGTTCCGGGCGAAGGGCCGCCCAGGTTCCTGCACCGGCTTGCGCATGCTTGAGGGTCATGCGCCGGTCGGCGGACTGATCGCTGATGACCTGCACCTTGCCGTCCGGCCAGCGCACCGACACGCGCTGAACCTGTTGGTCAGCGCCGAGCCCAAAGTGCAACACCGGCTCCAGGCTGGACAAGAACCCGCGGCTGGGCATCATAAATTGCTCCTGGGTGCCGGAGGCCGTTTCAACCCGAACGCGCGCGCCAACGCCAAAACGGTTTTGTGGGGTGCCCTCCAGGCGGACCTGCAACCAATGTTGCCCGGAGCGCCCTTGGTTTTCGAACAAAAAGGCCTTGTCGTCAATGTTGTTGACCACCAGATCCAGGTCGCCGTCGCGGTCCAGATCGGCGTACACCGCTCCGTTTGAAAATGAAGGGTATTGCACACCCCAGGCTTTGCTGACTTTTTCAAAGCGCCCGTTGCCCGTATTTCGAAAGGCGTAATTGGGAATGCGAACGCTGGGCAATTGCCGAACCAGTTGGCCCAGGTCTTGCTCCTGGCCCAGTTTCTGGGCGGCTTCTTTGTTTTCAGGCGCGGTGTACTTCAGGAAATCAAGGTTGGTGTAATCGCGCTTGAAACCGTTGGTGACGTACAAGTCCGTCCAGCCGTCATTGTCGTAGTCGGCCAGCAAGGCGCACCAACTCCAGTCCGTGTTGCTGATGCCGGCCCATTGCCCCACCTCGCGGAACTGCCCGTTCCCGTCGTTCAGTTGAAGGCTGTTGCGCATTTGCTGGCGGCCGAACCCAAATTCGACCTGCAACTGGTAGCGGTCATAGCCGTTGGGACCGAGCAGCGTCTTCTGGCGCATGTTGTCTTCCGGGAGCATGTCCAGCACCACGAGGTCTTGCCAACCGTCGCGGTTGATGTCCTGCGCGTCATTGCCCATGCTGAACTGCGAGGTGTGCCCAAACGCGTTGTTCAGGCTTTCGCGGAAGGTGCCGTTGCCGTTGTTGAGGTAGTAAAAGTCCTGTTCGGTAAAGTCGGTGCTGATGTACAGGTCCAGATGGCCGTCCAGGTTAAAGTCCGATACCGAGGCACTGAGCGAAAAGCTGATGGGCGAGCCGTTGATGCCTGCCTGAGCGCTCACATCGGTAAAGCGGTTGCCGTCATTGCGGAAGAGTTTGTCGCCGGCCAGGGGGTCGCGCTGGCGACGGATTTCTTCGACATAAAAATTCTTGAAGGCCTCAATGGGGTAATTGATGAGGTAACAGTCCAGATCGCCGTCGTTGTCGTAGTCAAAAAACACGGCGTTCATGGAGTAGCCGGGATCATCCAGGCCCCAGGCTTTGCCCGCCTCCGTGAAGGTTCCATTGCCGTTGTTGAGGTAGAGCAGGTTGCGGCGCTGGTCTTCCGCGAATTTGCCGGAGCGGCAGATGTAGAGGTCCAGGTGGCCGTCGCCGTTCACGTCGGCCATGGAGCAACCGGTGGTCCAACCTTTGGGATAGAGCAGCCCGGCTTCGCGCGTGGCTTCCTGAAAGCGCAGATTGCCCTGGTTGAAAAACAACCGCCCAGGCAGCAGGTTGGCCGTGAAAAACAGGTCAGGGAGCGAATCGCCGTTGAGGTCGCCAACGGCTACCCCGGCGCCGCTGTAATAGTTATCATATAAAAATATATTCATTTCGGAATTTTCATCCAATGGATTGGCGAAATGAATGTTGCTTTCTTCAGCCGCTACGAGCCGGAACAGGGGTTTTTCTGAAACGGGCGAAGGGGCTTGCGCAGTCTCTGCGGGTTTTTGGCAGGACGCGAGCGCAAAAGTCAGGATAATGGCCCCCCAAACGTTGGTACCGGGATGAAAGGCAGAGGCGACATGGCAGCGCATAGGCTTTTTGAAAAAGGTGCCTAAAGATAAGGCCAAAAAAGAAGCCCGACCTTAAAAGGCCGGGCTCTGGGGCGTTCGATCCAAAACAAAAGAAAACTATATAAGGTAGTACTCTCGATTAACCAATGCGACTATAAGCGAATTAAGGCGACTCAAAGCGCAAAAAATCATTCCTCTAAAAGACAAGGCAAAGATGCGACCGCTCTTGCCCAGACAAGGTATGGTTGAGGTTATGCTTCTAATACCATTGTGTTAAGCGAATGTTAAGCAGAAGGGGCAATGCCGTACAGGGCTTGGTAGCGTTTAACCGGGCTGCTGCGCCAGCAACCAAAAAAAAATGGGGGCCGCGGCACGAAAACCACGCCCCCCCCGATCAGCGTATCGTTACCTCAGGTCTGCAGCCCGCTGCTGGGTGCAGGGTCAGCGGCAGGTACCGGGTCGTACCGGTCCTTTGTTCGGTTAAGGCCTGACTTGCAGTTTCTCCGCGTGGAAGCCACCTGGGCCCGCGATGGTCAACAGGTACAGTCCGGTTTCGATGCCATCCAGCGCAAGGGTATAGCGGAACTGGCCGGCGGGCATGTCCAGCGTGCCGTAGTCGCGCAGGCCCCGGCCTTGCATGTCCATCAAGCGTACCTGCAGGGATTCTGCACGGGGCAGGTCCATGTCCAGCCAGACCAGGTTGCTGGCCGGGTTGGGGAACAAGGTCAGTTGGGCACCGCTGAACCAATCGCTCAGGCCCAGACCGACGAAGGTGTTGATGGACAACGAGTCCTGGTTGTCGCAAACGCCGGTAGCGCGCAGGCGCACCTCGTAAGAACCGGCTTCCGGATACGTCCAGGTGGGGTTCTCCAAGGTGGAGGTATCCATGTCGGTGGTGATGTCGCCGAAGTTCCAGAAGTAGCGCACTGCTCCTTCGGTTTCATTGCTGAAATCAACGGTGAGCGAGTCAGACGCGGGACGGCCATCGAAAGCGAAATTCACGTTGATGGGGCCACCCACCAATGCGCTGCCCGTGCTGTAGGGTGTTACGGCTGGGTCAAAGTTGGACCAACACAAGGTCCAGTCCAGACCGTTCGCAAAGGGCCCGGCATAAGATACGCTGGTAAAGGCGGCCAAGGCTGGCGCGGCGAAACTGGCGGCTCCAATTACGGGAGAGCTGGCAGTCGGTTTGAAGTCCGGGAAGGTCAGGTCGAAGGGGTCAATCAGGCGAATCGAATCGTTGACGGGATAGGTGGTGTTGGCTTTTGCCACATCATCAAAAAAGCCGCTGATGTCCCAGCCTCCGGCTGCAGCCAGTTCATTGGTGCAACCCGCTATAAACGTGTTGAGGATATCGAAAGCATCGGCGTCAGCTGCGGCCTGCGAGGCTGCTCCGTCTATGTTGATGCCCGTAGGGTAGCCCATCACGATGCTGTTGTAGATGCCGACGCGGGCATTTCCCCCGATGCGAATGCCGTTCTGGAAATCGGCGTCAACGGTGGTACCTGGGGTAACCAACGGCCCGGCCAACAACAGGTTACTGAAGGTAGCGGAGGTATAGGGCGTAGCGGCTGAGCCGGTGGCATCGTTGTCGGCTTCGAGGCCATTGGCCCCGGCCTCGCCGTTGACGTTGCCGTTGTCGCGCAGACCGGCAGCAAATTGCACGCGCCCGGAATAGCCGTGGGTCAGGTCAAAGTCATCGTCGGCGTTGCGGTGGCTGAGCAATTGGCTCATGTTCACCGTGCCGCCGCGGATGTCAAAGCCGTCGCCGGCGCAGTTGGTGACCTGGACGTTTTTTAGGGTGGTGCCCGTTCCCACGCCTGCAAGCGTGAGGCCGCCTACGCGTACACCGCCCGCGAGGGTGGCGCCGGCGTATTCGATGCGCACTTTCTGCAGCGAGCCGGAAACGTCTGCGGCATTGGTACCGCCGTACTGGCCATCATTGGATGCATTATTGACGGCGGAAACCAGCGCGGTGCCCCCGGCAGCATTGATGGGCGCTTCGCCCAGAATCACAATGCCGCCCCAGTCGCCCGGAGCGCGGCTGCCCACCGGCTCTGAACTGGTGAACACAATGGCCGGATTGTCATCTAAGACCGAGTTGGCGTTGATCTGCCCGGTGCGGGTAATGACCAGGGTGCCTTTGGTGGCTTTGTCGCCGCGGATGACGGTGCCCGGGCCAATGATCAGGATGCCCTTGACATAGATCGTTCCTTTGATCAGGTACACGTTGTCGCTGGTCCAATTGGCAAAGGTGGTAATGTCGGTCGTGACTTCCACGACGGGACTTTGGGCATGCACGCCGCCGGCAAACGCCAGCAGAGCAAGCATAACTATTACTATGTTTTTCATGACGCTGATGGTAAAACTTAGGCTTGAAAAAATGTTGGGAGGACGGTGAAGGGAAGGTTAGAGAATGCGCCAGGACAAACTCACCGAGAGGCCGGCACCCGTGTCGAAGCGGCTGATGAGCGGATCCAGCTCCTGATCATAGCGTCCGTTATTGTCCGGGTCAGCAGCGGTACCGTTGCCAATGTCCCAGTACTGAATGATGGGAGCGCGGAGCAGGTTTTCGCCCGTGATTTTGAGTTTCAGCCCTTCCACCAACCGGAAACTGACCTGGGCATCCAGGCGGTTCTGCGGGGCTTCAAAAATGTCCGGGTACTGGGCGTTGCCCAATCGGATACGGCGGCTTCCGTAGGTGTTAAACAACAGGGTGGCATCAAAGCGGCCATCGTTGTCTAACCAGGTGAGGCCGAAGTTGACGATCCAGGGGCTTTGGTAAAACAACCCGCGCTCGGTGCTGCCCACCTGGGCTGAGATCAGACCGGTGTCCAGTTTGGCAATGGAATTGATGTAGGCCAAGTTGGTGCTGAAGACCAGTTGCTCGACGCCAATGAAGTCAAAGTTTTTGCGCACTTCGGTTTCTATGCCGATGTTGCGGGCGTTGTCCTCGTTGATGGGCGCTTCTTGTGTGCCAATTCCGCCCCCCCCTTCGCCCGGAATACGCAGGTACGAAATGGGGTTGTTGAAGTATTTATAAAAGGCGCTAACCGAGATGATCTGCCCTCCGCTTGGGTAATATTCAAAACGAATGTCTGCGTTGTAGATGTCCGTTGGCACCAGATCCAGGTTACCGCTGATGTTGGTGAAATTCTGGAAGTTGTAATAATTGAACAGCGCCCGTTCGCGGAACTCCGGCCGCGCAACAGTTTGCGACCCGGATACCCGGATGTTGATCTTATCGCTCAGCGAATACGTGATGTTGATGGACGGAAGAATGTCCAGGTAGGTGGTGTCGTTGTTGATGCGATCCTGCCCTTCGTTTCCGCCAGCAGTGACGTCTGCCGTTTCGATGTTTTGGGTGAATTGTTCGGCGCGTGCCCCCCATACAATGCGCAGCTTCTTGCCGATCTTGTTGTCAAACATACCGTATGCGGCAACCAGGCGCGAATCGCCGATGTAGCTGTCGGAGGCATTGGTGATCTCGTCAATGAACAGGCGATCAGGTACCAGGTTTTCATCCACGAAAACTTCGTCCAGCGGTGAGGTGACGATTGAGGTAAACTCGGGATCAAAGAAAAACTGCACCGAAGAGCGGTATCCAAAAATTCGCGCGTCAAACTCGCGGTCTTTGCCCTGGTAGTATCCGCCAACCTTCAAGGTTTGGTTCTGGTTGCCCATCTGGAAGGGGATGGCCAGATTGAGGGCTGCCGACTGCGTGAACTCCTGAAGCGCACTGCTGAAGTGTCCAAGGCTGCTGAAACTGGGAGCCTGCGTCACAGCCAGGCGATACAGACTGTCGGTTTCGCTGAAGGTGTACCTGCCAAAGCGGCTGTCCGGCTGGTCGCGCAGGGTGCTGTTGAAACCGGCAATCCAGTCCAGGCGGATGTTTCTGTCCCCGATGGAATGGTCGCCGCTCAGCGCCATGTTGGTGTTGCGGCGGCTGATGAATTCGTAGTAGGTGCGGTTTTCCGTAATGGTGTTGACGAAATCGCGGCCACTTCGCTCAATAACACGGTCGCTGGCATTAATGGCGTAGTCGGTGCGCAGGTTGACTTTGTGCTTGCCCTTGATTTTGACGCCGAGATTGAGCAAAAGACCCGTTTGGGTGTTAAAGTTGTAGTAATTGTCTTCGTAGCGGAAGGCGGAATCGCCTTGTGCACTCAGGTAGTTGAGTTCTTCTGCCGGTCGGTAGGTGTTGTTGCCGCCGTAGGTCAGGCCGAAAATGGCGCCAAATTGACTCTCCTCACCGAGCGCCTTGTTCAGTCCTGCCGTAAGTTGAAGGTTGCGGTTGGGCATAGCGGAGCTTTGCTCCAGCTTCCAATTGCGCGGATACATGCGCGAGATGATGGCCAGCGAATCGTTGCTGGTGTTTCGAACATCGCCAGGAGAGGCATTTTGGATGATGTCCGGAAGGGCACGGCTGCCATCGTCCACGCCAAGCCAATCGCGTCCACCGCCGGGGTAGCTGGTGTAATCTTTGAAGGTGCTGCGGGTGTCGATGCCTGTTCCGACGCTAATTTCTATAAAGTTCTCGTCGGGAATGTCGCGGGTAGCGAGTTGGATGATGCCTCCGGCGAACTCACCGGGAAGATCAGGCGAAGCGGTTTTGGTGATGATTAGGTAGTCCAGCAGCGAACTTGGATACAAGTCAAAGGCAAACGCCTTTCGGTCAGGCTCCGTTGACGGCAGCAACAGGCCATTGACCATGGCGTTGTTGTAGCGATCTGAAAGCCCGCGTACGATGGCAAACTTGTTGTCCTGAATGGTGGTGCCAGGCAAACGTTTGAGCACTTCACCGGTATTGTTGTCCGGGCTGCGGGCAATAAGGTCACGGCTGATGCCATCCTGCACGGCAATGGCCTTTTTCTGCATGGTATAAACCGCTGCAACGGACTCGGCCTTAAAACTTTCGCGAATGACCACGGCTTCTAACAATTCTGAACTGGAAGCCATGGTGGCATCCAGATTGGTAACCTGGCCGGCAGAAACCACAACATCCGTTACGGTTTTGGTCTGGTAGGAGACGTAGCGCAACACCACGTTGTGGGTGCCTTCGGGCACGCCGGTAATTTTATAGCGTCCGTCTAAATCGGTTGCCGAGCCGATGCTGGGATCGCTCTCCAGGTAAATGGCAGCGCCGATAAGGGCTTCTGCATTGGCTTCGTCAATTAGCGTACCGGCAATGGTACCGGTTTGCGCCATGCCAGGCAGGTGAAAAAGAACCATGGTCAGCAGCCCCAGGGCCCTGACCTTCCAGTCGTTTGCTATCATCACGAACATGTTTACGCTGATCGGGCGCTGGGGTATTCCAAACGCAGCGCAAAGTTCAGGCAGCTACATGGCCTTTGTTAAACCCTATTATTAAAAAATTGTGAACGATTATGCCGCTTTATATGCCGTGAATGTTAAGCGAATGTTAAGTTCTTACTCTGGTACGGTAGCCCTTCGCCCGAAAAAGAAGCGCCCGGCATTGCTGCCAGGCGCTTGTGAAACGTGAAAAGGATGAGCCGCATGCGCAGCTGTTGGGTTTATTCCACAATCAGGGAAACCGTCTCGGAGACCTGGCCCTGGAGGATTTCGATCATGTACACACCGGCAGTCAGATCAGCTACGTTGAAGTCAACGGCGTTGGCACCGATGATCACGTCAGCCTGCTTGCTGGCAACCAGTTTGCCGGTCATGTCCACCACGTTGAAGGTGGCCATGCCTGCGTTCTGAGCGTTGAAGCTCACAATGGCCATGTCGCTGGCGGGGTTGGGGAATACCGTGGTCTCGATGGACACGATTTCGCCTTCGCGGGCAACAGGGATAGAGAAAGTATCACCAAAGGTGGTGAAAGCGCTCACAACCAGCGGCGTGATGGAGCAGGCGCAACGCACACGCCAGGTCCAGGTGGTACCGGCACCGGCAACGGCGAACGGAACGTTGGTGGTGTTGAACGGAGATGTGGTGACGTTAACGCTGGGCGAAGGACCCGTGGGCAAACGCTGGCCCTGAACGTTGCAAGCCACTGCACCTGCGGTAGGTACCCAGTTCAGCTGGATGCGGTTAGACAGCACCGTGTGGGACTGGCTGGTGGGAGCAGCCAGGCTGTTCACCACGTTGTAGATGTCGCTAACCGTACAGCCGTTGCTGCTTACCGTAACACTGTAAGCACCGGGAGCCAAACCGCTGATGTCCTGCGTGGTAGCACCATTGCTCCACAGGTAGCTGTAAGCACCGCGACCACCGGCCGGGGTAATGTTCACTGAACCATTAGCGCAACCTGTAGAAGCCGTGGGAACACCCGTAACCGTTGGGTTGTAGTTGATGCTGGCCAACGTGCCGTAGTCAACGCTGTTGGGGTTCCATTCTGCCCAGGAAGCCGTCCAATCGTTGGTACCGTCAAATGCACCGATGTACTCAACAGCGTCAAAGAATGGATCCAGGCCATCAAAATCAGGCAGGGTCAGGGGCAGTGAGCCTGGCGCTGGCTGGAAGTTAGGGGAGAAAGCATTGTAAGGATCCGTCAAGCCGATAATGCCGATTCCGGCAGCACCCAGATCAACGTTGCCTTCAGCAGCCATTTGGGTAGCAATGGTGCCTACGCAGTTCGTGCAGGAGTAAGCTGTGGTGTGACCGGCCCAAATGTTGTTTCGGAGGTTCAACGCGCCACCTTCGTAGTCAGCAGAGGTCGTGGCACCATCAACACGAACACCAACCGGGTAACCGGTGATGATGCTGTTGTAGATATCGGTCTGGCTGGAGCGGCGCAGGTGACCACCGCGCTGGTACAAGCTGTTGATGACATCACCGGGGTTCTGGATAGGACCAATGTGGGTGAAGTTGGCGAAAGTGCCGTTGGTGCGTGGGCTGTTCAAAGAACCCGTGGCATCGTTGTCCGTTTCCCAGCCGTTGGAAGAGCTGATGTCAGCAATAGCGGGATCGCGACGGGCAACACCGTACTGCACTTTTCCGCTGTAACCCAGTTCCGAATCCCAATCATCGTCCAATGAGTTGTAAGCAATCAGGTGCTTGGCATTAACCGTACCGCCAAACCATTCAAAGGCATCGTCGCCACAGAAAGAAACCTGAATGTAATCCAGGATCGTTCCGTTGCCTACACCACCCATGGTCAATCCGTTGATTTCGTTGTCCAGGGAGAACGGAATACCGGGGTACTCGATGCGCACATAACGCATGATACCGCTGTTGTCACCGCTGGTGGGGCCACCATAACGGTTCACTTCTGTGATAATGCTGCCCGTGGTTTTGCCAATCAAGGAGCTGGGCACGCCACCTTCGATGGTGTTGAAGCCGCCTGCTACGTTGATCGGAGCACGACCCAGCATGATGATACCACCCCAGTCACCGTAGTTGCGGGTTCCAACCGGCTCGTTGGAGGTAAAAACGATAGGCTCGCAAGCCGTACCATCGGCGATCAACTGGCCGCCGCGCATGATGATCAGGGTACCTTTGGTGGCCTTGTTGCCGCGAACGATGGTGCCTGGTTCGATGGTCAGAACCACACCGTTGTTGATGGCCACGAAACCGTCCAGAACATAAACGTTGTCGTTTGTCCAGGTTTCGCTAGCTTCGATGACACCTTCTGTGACCACAATTTCCGCGGCATAAGCGGCTGTGGCCAGCACAGAGGCTGTCAAAATGGAGATTAGTTTTTTCATGATGTACGTCAATTTGGGGTTGTGAAAGGTTTGCAGATTTCTATAGAGCAGCAAAGCTCCATGCTTCTTCATTTAATGCTGCAAACCTACCCGCATGGCGTTACGCTGGTTTTGGCTGGGTATTAAGGTTTGAAAGCCTTAAGGTTATGAGAAAGCATCCTTTGTGTTAACGAATCAACTTATGGCAAGACCCATCCTTAACATTCTGTTAATACAGGCGAAGGGCGGCTTTAAACGAGCAACTCCCTGGATGCTTATCGCGCTGTTGCTCTTTGGTTTATCCGCAGCCAACGCGCAAGCCCCCTTTAACATACGCGTCAGCCATGCCGGGGTGGACGCGGTACTCCGCGGGGAATACGACCCCGCTGCATACGCCGCCAGCGACGTGCAAGCCGAGTTTGACCCCATCATTTGTGGATTGGAAGCGGGCATTTCGCCCGATACGTTGCAAGCCTTGGTGCAACGCCTGCAGGATTTTGAAACCCGCAATACCTATGCCGATACCAGCTCAGCGGTTCGGGGCATCGGCGCGGCGCGGCGCTGGGCTTTTGACTGGTTCAGCAGCGTGAGTGCGCGAAATGAAAACCGGCTCTTGGTGGCCTACATGGATTTTGAGATGCCTCCGGCAGCGGAATGCGGGGCGGGTTTTTTCAGGAATGTTTTTGCGGTGTTGCCCGGCCGCGATACGGCTGATGCGTCCGTGGTTTTGGTGGAAGGGCATATGGACAGCCGCTGCGAAGTGTTGTGCGATACGGCCTGTTATGCTCCCGGCGCCGACGACAACGGCTCCGGCACTGCGTTGGTGATGGAACTGGCCCGCGTGATGAGTGCGTACACCTTTGATCATACGCTGGTGTTTCTGTTGACGGTGGGCGAGGAACAGGGGCTGTTCGGGGCAGAGGCATTCGCCCAATATTGCAGCGACGAGGGCATTGGGGTTAAGGCGGTGCAGAACAACGACATCACCGGCGGGGTGATCTGCGGGCCGAGTTCTTCACCGCCTTCGTGCTCCGGCGATGGCGCGATTGATTCGCTATCGGTACGTATCTTTTCTTCTGGAGTCATCAATTCCATTCACAAGGATTATGCGCGGTTTATGAAAACCATTTACCGCGAAAAGGTGCGCGGGGTTTCTTCTTCGCCGATGGCGGTGCGGCTGATGTCGCAAGAAGACCGGAGTGGGCGCGGCGGCGATCATATTCCGTTCCGGGTGGCTGGTTTTCGGGCCATCCGGGTGTGCGCTTCGCACGAACACGGCGATGCAAACACAGCGAGTGCGGCCTATACGGGCCGACAGCACAGCGTCCGCGATGTGATTGGCGTGGACACGGATGGCGATTTCGTGGTGGATTCGTTCTTTGTAGATTTCCGCTACCTGCAGCGCAACGCGGTGTTCAACGGGGCGGCGATGGCGGCGGCGGCACTGGGTCCGGATGCGCCAGCATTAGCGGTGCTGGACGATGGGTTGGTGGTGCGCGTCACGTTAGCTCCTCTTCTTCCGGGCGAACGGTACCGGATCGGTGTGCGGCAGTTCGGCAATGATTTCGAAGCGCTGTACGAGGTTGCTGCCCCGGTTTTTGACCTTCCCGGGATTGAACCGGGCAATACCTACCGCGTCAGCGCGGCGTTGGTCAACGCGGCGGGTGTGCAGAGTTTGTTCTCTGCGGAAACCAATTTTTTTGCTTCCGCAAATACAGTTGGCCTGAGTGCGGACACCGCTCTGTTGGAGCCGCTGGATTGCCTGGCGCTGGGTTTTGATTGGCTGGATGGGACAGATGGGGGTGTCGGCGGTGGTGCTTCGGTTTCGGACCGTTGGGAGGGGATTTGGCTGTACGCTCCCCAGCCTAATCCGGTTGCGGGCGTTGCGCTGTTTTCGGCGCGCTCGGAGCGGCAGGATTTGCGCGGACCGGCGTTCTGGAAGCTGCACAACGCTGCGGGTGTAGAGGTTTGGCGAATGAGTTTTGCGCTGTCGCCCGGGGATGTTCGTACAACATTTTCGGAGCCGTTGCCCCCTGGCCGCTACACGCTCTCGCTCTGGTTTGGTTCGGAGAAGATGCGGAGTGTGGGCTTGGTGCGGGGGTAGGGCAAGGCGGAGGCAAGGCGGAGGCAGTGCGGATGGGCGGTCGGAGGCAGTGCGGATGGGCGGTCAGGCTTAAACCGGAGCGGTTGCGCGGGTGATGGGGCCTTTCGCCCGCCAACAAAACTGGCCTTACGCCAAACCCAAGCGCGACAGCAGCGGAGGCAGCAGAATAAACAACCCGGCTGCCGCGGCCGCAACCGCACAGATTAAGACGGCACCTGCGGCCAAATCTTTGACGCGGCCTGCCCGGGGATCTTGCTCGGGATGCAACAGGTCCACCAACGCTTCGATGGCGGTGTTAAAGACTTCAGCCGCGCTCACGGCGCCGATGCAGAGCGCCAACACGGCGGCTTCCGCAGCACTTACTTGCAGCCAGAGGGCTGCAGCCACAACAAGTACGGCCATTCCGGTATGGATGTAAAAGTTGTGGGTAACGCGAAAGGCGTGCAGGAGCCCTTGCCCGGCGTAGCGAAAGCTGCGCAGTCGTTCAGTAAATCGGAAGGGCTTATCGGGCATGGGGCTGCGTTAAAGCGGGTACGGTTTACTGTTGGGCATCAATCCGATGTTCCCAAAGTTGCTGGCCATAGGGATCAAACACTTGCAGGGTGCAGACCCGGGCGTCAGCAGGGCCCTGAACCGAAACTTTGCCAAAGTTGTGAACGGCGAGCATGGTGCCTGGTACGCGCTGTGGATTGTCGGCTTCAGGTCCGGTGAGCACGGCAGGGTGTGTAACCGAGGTGAGCGGCGAGCAGGTGAAGTCATAGACGATGAGATCACCGGGCAATATAACCCGTTGCAATTCCGTGTGGTGCCGGTCGCCGGTTAAAAAAACAACATTTTTAATGGTATGCTCCGCGATAAAGTCCAGAATTTCCTGACGCTCTTGCGGGTAGCGATGCCAACTTTCGCCTTTATCCAATAAATTCAGGGCCTGGCTGCCCACGGCAATAAACCGGAACGTACCGCTGCTATTCAAGAGCTCGGCCTTGAGCCAGGCCATTTGCTCCGGTCCAATCATTTGGGGATTGGGATGGCCGTACGGCGTGGAATGGAAGCGGTTGTCGAGCAAAAAGAAATCGGCGTCAGACAAACTGAACTGACTGAACGTGCCTTTGGTTCCGGGAATTCCGTTGGCCGGATTGGCCCAAAAGTGCGTGTGGATAAAGAGCGCTGTGTCCTTTAGGGCAAAATTTCCTTTGGCGTTGTTGGGCCCAAAGTCGTGGTCATCCCAAATGGAGTACATGGGCCGGGAACGCAGAAAATCGTCGATTTCCGGAACCTGGGCCTGCTTAATTCTAATTTCGAGCATTTGCTCGGGCACGTTCATGTGTTTCAAAAGATAATAAATATTATCTCCCAGCCAAAGCATAAAGTCGGTCGGCATGGCTTGCATGACCGGATAGATGGCTTCCTGTGGTCCGGGATAAAAAGCGCGAAAAGCTTGAGGCGGCCGCATGGCACAGGAACCTGTCAAAAAAGAAAAATCAAAACCCTTTTCAGCTGGAAAGGTCCGAAATGGTTGAACGCCAGCCGGCTCGCCGTCAAGGTTTATGCGGAGGGCATAATCCGTGGCCGGTTCCAACCCGCTAAACGTGTGCAGCAGGATGTGGTAAGCTCCGTGATCAAACATGGTGTCCGTGTCCCAGCTGCGCTGCTGCACGGCTGTTGCGGTTGCTTCGTAGCTAATGGTTAGGTCTATGCGATCTGTTTTGCGCACGAGCATCCAAACGCGGGCACTCTGAGCCGTGACATGCCCCAGCATGGGACCGGCAGCTAGCTTTTTAGCGGCGGGAAAAGCGGGCTGATCCGCATTTTGTGCTTCGCCGGGCAGGGAAATGCACAGCAGCGTAACCAGGACGAAAAGGGGGAGGCAAAGAATCGAGCGATTGGGCATGCTCAAAAGTAGTGCACTTGGTCGGCGCTGGGAAAACTTTGGCGAAATGATGGTAACGGGCACTGCGGCTTACGCCATTCTTAACCACGGCTTCTGGCAACTGACACCAAGGCTTACGCCACGCTTAACCACGCCTTACGCCACCCCCAGGCGCTCCTGGACTTCCGCCAGTGTCGGGTAGCCGGGTGGTTCAGCGATGCGGTGCATTTGGGCCTCCAGCTCCAGTTCGGCAAAGAGATCGCCCGCCTGCTGTTCGTCAACTTGTCCCTCCGGGTCAAAAAGCGCGTGGCGGATGGCCTGGTAAACCAACAGGTGGTGCCGCTTCTCGTCAGCCAACCGCAGCAAAATGGGATACTTGAGCGACCAGGCCAGCGGACCGGAGTTCCGCAACAAAATGCCCAGCAACGCATCTGAAAGCTGGGGGGAAGCCAGCAGGTAGCGCCAGGCCATGGGTCCCAAGGTGGGTGATTCAAACCAATCCACATAGAGCGAATTCTCGGCAGAGGCCGCCAATTGGGCGTCATCGGCCAAGAGCGTTTCGGCGTAAAAAGCCAACACTTGTTCCATCACCTCCCGATCAGCGCCGGATTCCGCTTCAAGCAGGATGACCACGTTGCTGTACAGCAGGGTGGATGGATGTTGGCGAATGATGGCAAAGGCCAACGAGAGCCGATCGGAGAGCGGTAATCCACTGGTCCAAAGTTCGCTGATGACTTCATCAAAATCGCCGGCCTCCGGATCGCGGCCACTCAGCCAGTATTCAAGATCCAACAATGGGTTATCCATAATAAATGTTAGCTATAATAAATGTTATGAATAACAAATACTATGCATTATAAAACTTACGTACACAAGCTGCAATTTGTTGGACTGTGCTCAAGTCCAACTCGTAGTACATTGGCAATCGAACCAGGCAATCCGAATAGCGCATCGCCTCCGGCAAGGCGCGGCCATCGTGGCGATTGCGGTAAAAAGGCGATTCGTGCAATGCCTGGTAATGAAACACAGCCCGGTACCCGTCTGCTTTTAGCGCATCAATGAGCGCGGTGCGCTGTTCCAGGCTCTCCGCAACCAGGTAAAACATATGCGCGTTGTTGCTGGCATAGTCCGGTATCCGGGGAAGGGCTACCCTACCCTGTTGCTCCAGGTCGCGCAGCCCTTCGAAATACGTTTTCCAAATGGCCAGCCGCTTGGCCTGGATTTGCTCCAGGTGTTCCAGTTGCGCGTAGAGAAATGCCGCGGTGAGTTCGGAGGGGAGGAATGAGGAGCCGATGTCCACCCAGTTGTATTTGTCGGTTTCGCCGCGAAAGAAGGCCGCGCGGTTGGTGCCTTTCTCCCAAAGGATTTCGGCCCGGTCGGTTCCGGAAGGGTCGTTGACCACCAACATGCCCCCTTCGCCTGAAATGATGTTTTTGGTTTCGTGAAAGCTGAAGGCGGCGAAATGGCCAATTGATCCGAGTTGTTTGCCTTTGTACCGGCTTTCGATGGCTTGCGCTGCGTCTTCAACCACCAGCAGTTGATGCTGGCGGGCCAGGGCCATCAGCGGATCCATGTCCACAGCGACACCGGCGTAGTGCACGGGCACAATAGCTTTGGTGCGCGGAGTAATGAGGGCTTCCAGTTGACGGACGTCCAGATTGGGTTGATCGGGCAGGCTATCCGCGAACACGATGTTGGCACCGCGCAAAACAAACGCGTTGGCCGTGCTGACGAAGGTGTAGGAAGGTACGATGACTTCATCGCCCGGGTTGATGCGGGCCAACAAGGCGGACATCTCCAAGGCGTCGGTACAGGAAGTTGTGAGCAGGCACTTGGCAAAGCCGTAGCGCTCTTGAAAGTACTGGTGGCAGAGCCGGGTAAAATGGCCATCGCCGGTGAGCTTGCCCAAGGCAACGGCTTCGCGGATGTACTCCAGCTCTTTGCCAACAATAAAGGGCTTGTTGAATTGTACGGTGTAGGCCATAGGGCGTTTAAGTGACAATGAGAGGCTCGCGACTATCGGTTCGTGATTATCGGCTCGGACAGGCTCGGATCGGCTCGGCCCGGCTTGGCCTGGCTCGGACAGGCTTGGCCCGGCTTGGAAATGGCAGCTCGCTAACTGGCATCGGTCTGCTCACCGGTGATGTAAATGGGTCGGTCCTTGGCCTGATCAAATGTACGACCCACATATAAACCAACTACTCCCAGCACTAAAATGACGGCTCCGCCTATAAACCAGACGGAGATCATCAGGCTGGCCCAACCCTCTACGGTGATTTTTCCAGCCAGGGCGCTGAACAAGGTTGCCAATCCGGTGAGAAAGGCCAACGTACTCAAAAGCAGACCAAATTTTACGGTAAGGCGAAGGGGTTTATCGGAAAAAGCGAGGATGGTGTTGAGCGCCAAATCGAAGAGGCGCGACCAGTTGTAGGTGGTTTCTCCTGCAGCGCGTTTGTCGTGCTTGACCGGATGGCTGACCGCAGGAAAACCCGTCCAACGCACCATGGTGGGGAAGTACCAGGTGGGCTCGCGCAACAACCGCACTGCATTAATGACTTTGCGGTGGTACAGGCCAAAATTGGCAATGGTATGGTCTTGCGGCATGCCGGTGAGGTAGGACAACACCGCGTAAAAACTGCGCGAGGCCAGCCGCTTGTGCCAGGCGTGCTCGCGGATGCTGCGCTGGGCGAAAACGATGGGGGTTCCCTGCGACTGCGCGATTTGCAAAAATCCGGGGATCTCTTCCGGGCGGTCTTGCAAATCGCAGTCCATGACCACGGTCCATTCGCCACGGGCGGCGTCCAGCCCGGCCAGAATGGCGGGGTGTTGCCCAAAATTTCGGGCCAGCCGAATGCCCCGAACTTCCGGATAGCGCCTGGCGGCTTCCTGGATTTTTTCCCAGCTGCGGTCTTTGCTGCCGTCTTCGACCAGAATGATTTCGTAGGGTAGCCCCAACGGTTGCAGCGCGCCGCGGATGCGGTCAACCAGCATGGCAACGAGCTCTTCAGCCCGGTACACCGGGCTGACCACGGAGAGGGTGATGGGGTTAGTTGGCTCGGGGCGGGTCATGCTGCGTGAGCTGGGGCTGACTGCTCAGATTAACCGGGCAATTTTTCCATAACCAACACGCCAAAGCGTCGGTCTGGAGACACAAACTGTTGCAGGACTTTGTAATCTTTTCGCTGCACGGCCATTTCGTAAGTAAGCACGCCGCGCTGCTCCTGGTTACCGCCGTAATGGCTGTCAAACAAAACGATGGTTCCGGGTTCGGCAGTTTCCAGGTTCTCTACGCTGATGAAGCGGTATTGGTCGTTGTATCGGCGAGGCAATCCGGAAAAGTAATAAAACAGCGAATGGTTCATGAGTGTCGGCTTCTTGTCGTAGCCGGCATTGAGGTAGTAGTCCACCACGGTTTGGCAGGTTTGGTCCTCAAGGGACATGGGTTGGGGTTCCTCGGTGGCTGTGGTATGCACGATGGTCATTCCTCCGACAAGTGCGACTGCCCAAACTGCCGGAAGTTTAAAAAAGGCGGTGCCCGCCAGAATGAGCCCGAGCCCCATGAGCACGATGAATTTGGAGGGGTCCACCTCATCCGTGAACGAGGGTACCATGGTGTGTTTGTGGGAGAGGAAGGCCAATACCAGGGCTGCGTAAAGGGCCAGCGAGCCAAAAACGGCCGGCATGGGAAGGGGCTTGTCGCCCCAAACTTTCTCGAGGCCGAGAACCGCGAAGACCGCGATGAGCGGCGACATGGCCAGCAGCGTGCGCAAAATGCCGTACACGTTTACCAATGTAAACCATTCGGATACGAAAAGGCAATACGTAAAAAAGTATACGGAGAATACGACGTAGAGAACCATGTACTTTTTCAGGTGCTCGCGCGCCTTGCTGGGTTGGAAGAGGAATCCCAGATAGCCGAGCAGGAAGAAAAAGGTGGGCAGGGTGCCCATGGTTGGGGTGAACCAACGCCAATAATGCCAAAAGCCAACCTGCGCATAGTCGTAACGCTCACTGGCGGCGCTGGCAGAATTGAATACCCACAAGGGGTCATCGTGCACGATCCAACCGACGATGTTGAGGGCGATCGGGGTCCAACCGAGCAGGAGGAAGGGAATCCACTGCCGCTTCATCAGGAAGGTAAGCCCGATGATGAGCGTGATGAGTGCTGTTTCCTGGCGGAGGGCAAAACTGTAGGAGAAGAAAAATGCGGCCCACAGGTATTTTTCTTTGACGTACATGAGCGCTCCCATGCCGATGACCACTGCGGTCAAAAATTCGGAATAGTTGCGAAAAGCGGTCTGGTAAAAGAAGGGTTGAAAACCGCAAAGAACCACAGCAGCCAGGGCGAAACGGAGTTTGTACTCGCGCGCGATGAGGTAGGCGATAAAGCCTCCGGATGCGGCCAATATTGTGGTAAGCAGCGTAACGGCCCATTCGCCCAGAAGTGCCGGCAGCACATAAAAGATCTTAAAGCCAGGCTTAGCCCAAAGTGTGACGATATTGGCCGGATCGTACCAAAACTCCTTCATGTTGAGGAAGTGCGCGACTTCGTCGTGCTGGTAAAACCCCGGCGACATGGCGCCAAAAATGTGGTAAGCGACCGCGCATAGCGCACTGAGCGCCAGGGCCACTGTCATTTCCTGCTTGTTGCTCAGCACCATGGGGGAATGCGCTTCAGGCTTTTGCCGCGGGGCCGCCAAAGTTCATCGGAATGCCGGAGACGGCCTCACCGTCCTGAATTTCGCCATGCACGGCTTCGTACTTGGCGATGTTCTCGCCCAATGCGCGGAGCAGCCGCTTGGCGTGTGATGCGGTCAGCAAGATGCGCGACTTGACTTTGGCCTTAGGGACGCCCGGCATTACCCGAACAAAATCAATGACAAACTCCGTGGAAGAGTGGTTGATGATGGCCAGGTTGGAATAGGTTCCTTCGGCGATTTCTTCGGTCAATTCAATGTTCAGTTGACCGGGTTGAGACTTTGTTTCTGGAGAATCTGCCATGCGTTAAAGGTAAGCGTTTGAAGAGAACCTGCCACGCCTGCTTCGCCCCTTGTGCCAAAAAAGAACCCGCCACGCCTGCTTCGCCCCCCTGCGCAAAAAAAGAACCCGCCCCACCCACCATGCCCCTTGCGCCAAAAAAGAACCCGCCCCACCCCCTCCCTTTGAACAGGGGGGGCGGGGCGGGCTGTAGGATTGGATGGGTCTGGCAATGAAGGCCTAATGCATCCGTTGAAACTACCCGGCTACCTCTTCCGCGTCGCTGGTCACAGCCGAGCGAGCCTTATCGGAGAGACGCTGCTCGTATTCCTCGCGGTCGCCGACAATCACGGCTTCGAACTCGCGCTGGCCAGTTCCTGCAGGAATACGGTGGCCGACGATGACGTTTTCTTTCAAGCCCAACAAGGTGTCTTCGCGCGCGGCAATCGATGCTGCACTGAGTACCTTGGTGGTTTCCTGGAAGGATGCTGCGGAGATCCAGGAGCCCGTTCCCAAAGAAGCTTTGGTGATGCCCTGGAGCAACGGAGTCGCCGTAGATGGAATGGCATCGCGCGATTCCATGGGCTTTTTGTCGTTGCGGCGAAGGAAGGAATTCTCTTCGCGAAGCTGACGCACGGAGATGATCTGGCCTGCGCGGTACTTGACGGATTCGCCTGCCTCCGTGATGTACTTCTTGTCGAAAATCTGATCGTTTTCTTCGATGAACTCGAATTTGTCAACGGCTGATTTCTCGAGGAAGCGGGTATCACCGGCATCCGAAACAATCATCTTCCGCATCATCTGGCGCACGATCACTTCAATGTGCTTGTCGTTGATGCGCACACCCTGGAGGCGGTACACCTCCTGAATCTCATTAACGATGTACTCCTGCACAGCGTAAGGACCTTTGATAGCCAGGATGTCGGCGGGAGTAATGGCACCGTCTGACAGGGCAAGGCCTGCCTTGACGAAGTCCCCTTCCTGCACCAGAATGTGCTTGGTCAGCGACACCATGTACTTGCGCACATCACCGTCTTTGCTCTCCACGATGACCTCGCGGTTACCGCGCTTGATCCGGCCAAAGCTGACCACGCCATCTACTTCAGAAACTACAGCGGGGTTCGAAGGATTTCGAGCTTCGAACAACTCTGTTACACGCGGAAGACCACCGGTGATGTCACGAACCTTGCCCAACACGCGGGGAATCTTGACCAAAACCTGGCCCGTCCGCACGCTGTCGCCTTCATCCACAAAGATGTGCGACCCTACTGGCAAGTTGTAATTCTTGAGCTCGGAGCCCTTTTTGTCCATGACCCGGATAGTCGGGATTTTGGTCTTGTCGCGGCTCTCCGTGATGACCTTTTCCTTGTGTCCGGTTTGTTCGTCTGCTTCTTCCCGGAACGTAACCCCTTCTATGATAGCTTCGAATGAAACCACCCCGGCTATTTCCGAAAGGATAACAGCGTTGTAAGGGTCCCAGGTACAGATCACATCGCCCTTCTTCACGTTCTCGCCGTCTTTGACTTTGAGCGAAGAGCCATAAGGCATGTGGAACGTGGTTAACAGGATGTCGGTATTGGCATCCACGATCCGGAGTTCACCGGTGCGGCCGATGACCACTTTCTGCTTGTGACCATCGTCATCCACGTGGTCCGTGGTGCGAATGCCATCAAACTGAAGCACGCCATCAAAGCGGGCGGTCAACTGGCTTTCTGTGGCAATGTTGGATGCGGTACCCCCCACGTGGAAGGTACGCAGTGTGAGCTGGGTACCCGGTTCACCGATGGACTGAGCGGCAATGATGCCCACAGCATCGCCCATTTGCGCAATCCGGTTGTTGGCCATGTTGGTGCCGTAGCACTTCACACAAACCCCACGACGTGACTCGCAGGTGAGCACCGACCTGATTTCGACCGACTCAATAGGCGATTCTTCAATCTTGGACGCAATGCGGCGGCTGATCAGCTCGCCAGCCGTGACAATCTTGACGCCAGTCAATGGATGGTACACATCGTGCAAGCTGGTGCGGCCAATAATTCGGTCGGCTAGCGGCTCTATGATTTCCTCATTGTCTTTGAGGGCCATGATTTCAATCCCGCGAAGGGTATTGCAATCTTCTTCGGCAATGACTACATCCTGCGCAACGTCCACAAGTCGGCGGGTCAGGTAACCAGCATCTGCCGTCTTGAGCGCGGTATCGGCCAGACCCTTACGGGCACCGTGTGTAGAAATGAAGTATTCGAGCACCGAGAGGCCTTCTTTGAAGTTGGCCAAAATCGGGTTTTCAATGATTTCACCCCCACCGCCAGCGCTGGACTTCTTCGGTTTGGCCATCAGGCCGCGCATCCCGCCGAGCTGGCGGATCTGCTCCTTAGAACCTCGGGCACCGGAGTCGAGCATCATGAACATGGAGTTGAACCCTTGGTTGTCTTCCGACAGCGACTTCAACAAAGTCTCGGTCAGGCGCGAGTTGGTGCGTGTCCAGATGTCAATGACCTGGTTGTAGCGTTCGTTGTTGGTGATGAAGCCCATGTTGTAAGACTCCGTGACCTCGTCCACTTCAACCTGGGCAGAATCCAACATGCTTTGCTTCTGGTCAACCCGGACAATGTCCAGCAGGTTGAACGAAAGACCGCCTTTGAAGGCCCAACGGAAACCGAGCGTTTTCACATCGTCCAGGAACTGGGCGGTACGCGGAACGTCGGTAGAGTTGATGACCTCACCAATAACTTTGGAGATGGCCTTTTTGGTGAGCAACAAGTTGATGAAACCCAATTCTTCCGGCACTACCTGATTGAACAGCACGCGTCCAACGGTGGTTTCCACCAGCCTGGTAACCAGTTGATCACCTTCGATGACCGTCAAACGGACTTTAACCCAAGCGTGCAAATCGGCTTTGCCTTCGTTGTAGGCAATGATCACTTCCTCCGGACCATAGAAAACAGTACCCTGGCCAGCTACGCGATGTTCCGGCGTGTCTTTGCGGCCTTTGGTAATGTAGTACAGGCCCAGAACCATGTCCTGCGAAGGCACCGTGACAGGCTCTCCACTTTGCGGGTTCAGGATGTTGTGCGAGCTGAGCATGAGCATTTGCGCCTCCAGAATGGCTGCGTGGCTCAGCGGTACGTGCACGGCCATCTGGTCACCGTCGAAGTCAGCGTTAAACGCGGTACAAACGAGTGGGTGCAACTGAATGGCTTTGCCTTCAATCAGCTTGGGCTGGAAGGCCTGAATGGACAAGCGGTGAAGCGTCGGTGCGCGGTTGAGCAGAATCGGGTGGCCTTTCAGGATGTTCTCCAGAATGTCCCAGATAACCGGCTCCTTGCGGTCCACCAGTTTCCTGGCGGACTTAACCGTTTTGACAATTCCGCGCTCAATAAGTTTTCTTATGACGAAGGGCTTAAACAGCTCTGCAGCCATATCCTTGGGCAAACCACACTCGTGCAATTTGAGCTCGGGACCCACCACGATAACCGAACGGCCGGAGTAGTCCACGCGCTTTCCGAGCAGGTTTTGGCGGAAACGACCTTGCTTGCCTTTGAGCACATCGCTCAAGGATTTGAGGGCCCTTCCCCCTTCTGCTTTGACAGCGTTGGATTTACGCGAGTTGTCAAAAAGCGAATCAACCGCTTCCTGAAGCATGCGCTTTTCGTTGCGCAAAATGACTTCCGGGGCGCGGATCTCGATCAGGCGCTTTAGGCGGTTGTTGCGGATAATGACCCGGCGATACAAGTCGTTCAAGTCGGAGCTGGCGAAACGGCCACCGTCTAATGGCACCAAGGGGCGAAGTTCCGGCGGCACAACAGGCAGGTACTGGATGATCATCCATTCCGGCCGGTTTTCCATGCGAAGGTTGGCATCGCGGAAGGCTTCCACGACACTGAGGCGCTTGAGGGCCTCGGCCTTGCGCTGCTGGGAGGTTTCGTTGTTGGCCTGGTAGCGCAGGGCTGCGGCCATTTCGTCCATATCCAGGCGTTGCAGGAGTTTGCGCACCCCTTCGGCACCCATTTCGGCGACGAATTTGTTGGGATCGCTGTCATCAAGCTGTTGGTTGCCGGCTGGAAGGTTGTCCAGGATGTCCAGGTACTCTTCTTCCGTGAGCAGATCCAGCGGTGCCAGATTCTTGCGCTCGCCACTGACGTTGACGCCTTCGGCGGTTAAGCCGGGCTGAACAACCGCATAGCGCTCGTAGTAGATGATGGACTCCAGCTTCTTGGAAGACAGACCAAGAAGATAACCTATCTTATTGGGCAGCGACTTGAAGTACCAGATGTGCACCACAGGGACCACCAATTTAATGTGGCCCATGCGCTCGCGGCGCACTTTCTTTTCCGTGACTTCCACCCCGCAGCGATCGCAGACGATGCCTTTGTAGCGAATGCGCTTGTACTTTCCGCAATAGCATTCGTAATCCTTTACAGGGCCGAAGATGCGCTCGCAGAACAAACCATCACGCTCCGGTTTATAGGTCCGGTAGTTGATCGTTTCCGGCTTCAGCACTTCTCCGTACGAGCGCTCGAGGATGGTATCCGGCGAGGACAACGTAACCGTGACGGTACTAAAGTCAGATTTGATCTTATGTTCCTTTTTGAAAGGCATGGGATGATTTCCGTTTTGGCGGGTTAATCGATCAGTCAAATTTCAGATCCAGCGCGAGACCGCGAAGTTCGTGGATCAACACATTAAAGGACTCGGGAATCCCGGCGGCCGGCAGGTTGTCGCCCTTGACAATGGCTTCGTAAGTCTTGGCCCGGCCGATAATATCGTCGGATTTAACCGTGAGCAATTCCTGCAGAATGTTGGCCGCACCGTAAGCTTCCAGCGCCCACACTTCCATCTCCCCGAAACGCTGACCACCGAACTGGGCCTTTCCACCGAGCGGCTGCTGGGTAATAAGGCTGTAGGGGCCAATGGAACGGGCGTGCATCTTGTCGTCCACCATGTGGCTCAACTTGAGCATGTAGATGATACCAACGGTAGCGGGCTGCTTGAAACGGTCGCCTGTTTCACCGTCGTAGAGGTAAGTCTGACCAAACGATGGCAGGCCAGCCTGTTGCACATAACCGTCAATTTCATCCAGCGATGCGCCGTCGAAAATCGGGGTAGCGAACTTGATGCCCAGTTTAGAACCCGCCCAACCGAGAACGGTTTCGTAGATCTGACCCAGGTTCATACGCGATGGCACACCCAGCGGGTTGAGCACAATGTCAACCGGGGTACCGTCCTGGAGGAAGGGCATGTCTTCATCGCGCACAATTCGCGCTACGATGCCTTTGTTTCCGTGGCGTCCGGCCAACTTGTCGCCCACTTTGAGCTTGCGCTTTTTGGCCAAGTAAACCTTGGCGAGCTTGAGCACACCGCTGTTCAATTCGTCACCAACGGAGATGTTGAACTTCTCGCGTTTGTAGCGGCCTAGCTCTTCATTGACTTTAATGTCAAAGTTGTGGAGCAGCGCGCGAACCAGTTCGTTGGTGCGGTCAACGGAGGTCCAGTTGTATGGACTGATGTTGTCGTAGTTGATTTCTCCGAGAAGCTTGGCCGTGAACTTCACGCCCTTGGGCACAATTTCCTCTTTGAACTTGTTGTTGATGCCCGCCGACTTCTTCTCTTTGAGGAGTATCATCAACTTCTCCACCAGCACTTTTCGGATTTCATCCAGCACTCTTTGGTGGTCTTTCTCCAACTTGTCGAGCGCGGATTTTTCCTTGGTTTTGCTGTCTTTGTCCTTGCGCTTGCGGGCAAAGAGGCGCGTGCCGATAACCACCCCTGCCATGGACGGAGGTGCTTTGAGCGAAGCGTCTTTTACGTCGCCAGCTTTGTCGCCGAAAATGGCGCGCAGCAGTTTTTCTTCCGGGGTAGGATCGCTTTCACCTTTGGGCGTGATTTTGCCGATCAGAATGTCGCCATCCTTGATGGTGGCCCCAACCCGAATGATACCGTCCACGTCCAGGTCGCGTGTTACTTCCTCGGAGACGTTGGGGATATCGGGCGTCAGTTCTTCTTCACCGAGTTTGGTATCGCGGACTTCGAGCTCAAACTCCTCAATGTGCAACGACGTGAACACGTCTTCGCGCACAACGCGCTCGGAGATCACGATGGCATCTTCAAAGTTGTAACCCTTCCAGGGCATGAATGCAACCTGGAGGTTGGTTCCCAGGGCAAGGTCGCCTTTGTCGGTGCCATAACCCTCGCAGAGGATTTGACCCTTTTCGACCCGATCCCCGCGGCTGACGATGGGCTTGAGGTTGATGCAGGTGTTCTGGTTGGTCTTCTGGAACTTCTGCAGTTTGTAAACCGTCAGGCTGTCATCGAAGCTCACCGTTTCCATATCAGCGTCGCGGTCATAGCGAACGTGAATTTCATCGGCGTCCACGTATTCAACCAGACCTGATCCTTCAGCGTTGAGCAACATCCGGGAGTCAGAGGCCACCTTGCGCTCCAGACCGGTGCCCACGATCGGGGCTTGCGGACGAAGCAATGGCACAGCCTGACGCTGCATGTTGGAGCCCATCAGTGCGCGGTTAGCGTCATCGTGCTCCAGGAAGGGAATAAGCGACGCGCTGACCCCAACAATCTGGTTGGGCGCAACGTCCATGTACTCCACATCAGCGGGTCCTAGGATCGGGAAGTCCCCATGCTCACGGGCCTTGATGCGGTCTTTGACGAAATGGCCCTGGATATCCAGCGGCGCATTCGACTGAGCAATCTTGAGGTTGTCCTCCTCCTCGGCGGTGAGGTAAAAGACATTTTCCAAATCAACAGTGCCTTCATTGACCACCCGGTAAGGGGTTTCAATAAAGCCCATCTTGTTGATCTTGGCGTGAACGCAAAGTGTGGAAATCAGACCAATGTTTGGACCTTCAGGCGTTTCGATGGTGCACAAGCGACCGTAATGGCTGTAGTGCACGTCCCTGACTTCAAAACCTGCGCGCTCGCGGGAAAGGCCTCCGGGACCGAGTGCAGAGATGCGTCGTTTGTGCGTTACCTCTGCCAAGGGATTCACCTGGTCGAGGAACTGGGACAGCTGGCTGGTGCCGAAGAAGGAGTTAATCACGCTGGACAGGGTCCGGGCGTTGATCAAGTCAATCGGGGTAAACACCTCGTTGTCGCGGACGTTCATGCGCTCGCGGATGGTTCGGGCCATACGGGCCAGACCAACACCGAATTGGGCGTAGAGTTGCTCGCCCACCGTGCGGACGCGGCGGTTGCTGAGGTGGTCAATGTCATCAATTTCAGCCTTCTGGTTGCTGAGCTGCACCAGGTACTGAACGATGTAAATGATGTCCTCCTTGGTGAGCACGCGGACTTCTTCCGGCAGGGTTAACCCGAGCTTCTTGTTGATCTTGTAGCGACCAACTTCGCCCAAATCATAGCGCTTGTCGGAAAAGAAGAGTTTGTCGATGATGCCGCGAGCCGTTTCTTCATCCGGGGGATCGGAACCGCGCAATTGGCGGTAAATATGCTGAACGGCCTCGATCTCCGAGTTGGAGGTATCCTTTTGAAGCGTGTTGTAGATGATGGCGTAGTCGTTGCTCATTTCATCCCGCTGAAGGATGATGCTCTTGACTTCTGTCTCGATGATGGCCTCAATGTTCGCTTCATCAAGCAAAGTGTCGCGCTCCAGGATGATCTCGTTCCGCTCGATGGAAACCACCTCACCGGTGTCTTCGTCCACGAAATCTTCGATCCAGCTGCGCAAGACCCGCGCGGCCAACTTGCGACCAATGTGCTTCTTCAGCGTGGCTTTGTTGGCGTTGACTTCTTCGGCCAGACCAAACAATTCCAGGATGTTTTTGTCAGAGTCATACCCGATAGCGCGCAACAACGTGGTGACCGGGAATTTCTTCTTGCGGTCGATGTATGCGTACATCACGTTGTTGATGTCCGTGGCAAACTCCATCCACGCCCCCTTGAAAGGAATAACGCGGGCAGAGAAAATCTTGGTGCCGTTCGGGTGAAGGCTTTGACCAAAAAATACGCCCGGAGAACGGTGAAGTTGGGTAACAACTACCCTCTCTGCTCCGTTAACAATGAAACTGCCCTTGGGGGTCATGTAGGGGATGTTCCCGAGGAACACATCCTGAACAATAGTTTCAAAATCGACGTGCTCTTCGTCGTTACAGGAAAGCTTCAGTTTGGCTTTCAGCGGAACAGAATAGGTCAGTCCGCGCTCAATGCACTCTTCCATCGTGTACCGCGGAGGGTCAACGAAATAGTCGAGGAATTCAAGCACGAAGATGTTCCGGGTATCGGAGATAGGGAAGTTCTCCGTGAACACCCGGTACAACCCTTCCTGATTCCGGTTTTCCGGGGTGGTATCCAGCTGGAAGAAGTCGCGAAAAGACTGGAGTTGGATGTCGAGAAGATCCGGAGATTCGGCCATATTCCGAATCTTGCCGAAACTCACGCGCTCCTGGGAGGCAGTCTTGTTAGACATGGGCGACGGAACGGTTTAGAAGGTCAGGGAATGTTCGGCCATGAACGACCGTACAAACTCCGAAAGCCCTGTTAAATTCAGGGCATTCGAAGGGTTTAGTATGTGAAAAGCAGAGAAAGAGGTCTTCCAAGATTAAGCCAGTTTGGTCGGTAGGAAAAGCGCGAGGCAGGGGTGTTACTTCACCTCTACTTCAGCGCCTGCCTCAACCAATTTGGCTTTGATGCTCTCAGCTTCGTCTTTGGAAACAGCTTCCTTAACCGGCTTCGGAGCTCCGTCAACCAGATCTTTGGCCTCTTTCAGGCCCAGACCGGTCAATTCCTTAACCACTTTTACCACAGACAGCTTGGCTGCTCCGGCGTTGGTCAGGATAACGTCAAACTCAGTTTTCTCAGTAGGGGCAGCAGCGGCAGCACCGCCTCCACCACCTCCGGCCATCATAACCGGTGCAGCTGCAGCAGGCTCAATGCCGTACTCATCTTTCAGGATGCTGGCCAGTTCATTAACTTCCTTAACCGTGAGGTTAACCAGCTTTTCTGCAAAATCTTTCAAATCCGCCATGGTTTCTTCGTTGTTGTGCCACCTGGAGAGGTAGCCGGGTTGTTTAAACTGTTTGTTAGTGGAAGCTATGCGTAACAGTTTATTTTAAGTCCTGCGAGCAGGGATTTTCTTAGGATAAGTCCCGAATCAGGCTTCTGCCTTTTCCGAAAGGGTTTTGAGGATGCCGGCCAATTTGCCACCACCGCTCTGAAGGGCACCCACCACGTTTTTGGCGGGGCTTTGCAACAAGCCAATAAGCTCGCCGATAAGATCCTCTTTGGATTTGAGGTTAACCAAGTTGGTCAACTGCTCGTCACCAATGTAAATGCCGGAGTCAATCCAAGCGGCTTTGAGAATGGGCTTCTCTTTCTTGGTCCGAAATTCCTGGATAACCTTGGCCGGAACATTCCCTATTTCGGAGAACATCACTGATGTCGGGCCATTGAGTACCGGGTACAATTCTGCGTACTGGTCGCCGATGGCCTCGAAAGCCTTTCGAACCAACGTGTTCTTAACGACAGTCAGGCTGACGCCGCGCTCGTAGCAAAGGGCGCGCAGGTCGTTGATTTCGGCTACAGTAAGCTCGGAAGAATCGGCCAGGTAGAAGAATTGGCTGTTGGCAAATTTCTCCTTGAGGGATTCTACAACGGCGATTTTCTGTTCTTTGTTCATCGCGGAAAAAGTTGGTTCGGGCCTTGGAGGCTATTCCGGAAACCGGTGAGGGAAAGGATTAGGCCTGGAGGCCGGGAACAGATTTAGGGTCAATGGCAATGGAAGGACTCATTGTGCTTGCCATGTAGATGCTCTTGAAGTAGGTGCCCTTTGCAGAAGAAGGCTTCATGCGCGAAAGGGTCTGCAACAATTCTTCGGCATTCTCCCGAATCTGTGCTTGATCAAAGGATACGCGGCCAATGGAGCTGTGAATGATGCCGTATTTGTCCACCTTGAAGGAAACCTTTCCTTTTTTGACATCCGTCACAGCGTTGCCAACCTCGAGTGTAACCGTACCCACCTTAGGGTTAGGCATAAGCCCGCGAGGACCCAGGATACGACCCAACTTGGCGATCTGGGCCATGACATTGGGGGTGGCAATCACTACGTCTACATCCGTCCAGCCATCGGAGACTTTCTTAATGTAGTCTTCGAGACCGACATGATCTGCTCCGGCTGCGCGGGCTTCTTCCACCTTGTCGGGTGTACAAAAAACCAATACTCGTTTGGTTTTACCCGTGCCATGAGGCAAACTGGCTGTACCGCGAAGGGCTTGGTCGGCTTTGCGCGGATCTACCCCCAATCGGATGTGCACGTCCACCGAGGCATCAAAGTTGGTCTTGGTGACCTCTTTGATCAGGTTGGAGGCGTCGTTCAGGGTATAATACTTTTCGTTGTCTACTTTGGAGGCAACTACTTTTCGCTTCTTAGTGAGTTTCACAGCGCGGGGCGATTTTGCAGGGAATCAGACAATCGGTGGGGCAATCAGTGGAAAAACAGGCAGGCTTTGGTCGGTCTGCCGTTCGCGGTTCAGGCATTCTCCCAAGGAGGCGTACCTGTAACGTTGATGCCCATGCTACGGGCAGTACCGGCAACCATCTTCATGCCGGATTCAATGGAAAATGCGTTCAGGTCAGGCATCTTTAGTTCAGCGATTTCACGGCAGATGTCCCATGAAATAGAGCCAACCTTGTTCCGGTTAGGCTCCGGGGAACCGCTTTTGATTTTGCTTTTCTCCAAAATCAGCACGGCTGCCGGAGGGGTCTTGACCACAAACTCGAAGGACTTATCCTTGTAATAGGTAATCAGAACCGGAAGAATCTGGCCACTCTTATCCTGGGTACGGGCGTTGAACTGCTTGGTGAATTCCATGATGTTCAACCCCTTGGAACCCAAGGCTGGGCCTACCGGTGGAGATGGGTTGGCTTGCGCTCCCTTAATCTGTAACTTGATATAGCCATCTACTTCCTTAGCCATGATCAGTGCTGTTTTTCGACTTGCATGAAGTTCAATTCGACCGGGGTTTTCCGACCAAAAATCTTCACGTTTACTTTAAGCTTTTTCTTCTCCTCGTGGATTTCCTCAATGTTGCCCAAAAATTCATTGAACGGTCCGTCAATGATTTTGACGGTCTCACCGACAATGAAGGGCTCGTTCATCGAGGTTCCTTCTTCTTGCATTTCGTCCACCTTGCCCAGGATTCGGTTGACTTCCGATTTCCGCAGCGGGATGGGCGTTTCCTTTCCCAGAAAATGAATCACCCCGGTCAGGTTCTTGATGGTTGAAATCATCTCGCCGCTTAACCCTGCGGGGATAGCTTCAATCATGATGTAGCCCGGGTAGAAGTTGCGCTCCTGAATGACTCGCTTTCCGTTTTTGATTTTGTAAACCTTCTCCGTTGGCACGAGCACCTGCGTGATGGTTTTATCCCATCCCGACCGGGTGATTTCCATGTCAATGTATTCCTTCAGCTTGCGTTCTTTGCCGCTGATAACCCGAAGGACATACCATTTCCGATCCTCTTCGCTCATGCCGTTTACCGCATTTTAGCTAAACAACCCGTAGAAACCCTGCAGGGATAGCCGGGTAATCTGGTCCATCAAAGCAATCATCAGTGCGATGATTAGGGAGGCCACAAAGACCACTGCCGTAGAACTTTGCAGCTCTGCTACAGTAGGCCAGGTAACCTTGTACATCAACTCCTGATAGGAATCTTTGAAGTACTGGGTCAGTTTTTCGGTCATGGGTCCTTTTCTGTCTTTGCACGGGTGGAGAGGCTCGAACTCCCGACCTGCGGTTTTGGAGACCGCCGCTCTACCAATTGAGCTACACCCGTATCCGTTTCTCGTTAGCGTAGCATTCGCCGTTTAAGGTGAGGATAGCGGCGCGCTTGCCTTGATGCTCTGGACAGTGCCCCGAAACATCCCTGACAATCGCGCCGCTTCCTGTCTCATCAGGCCCTAAAGGCGGAGACCACGGTTGATTCGTATGGTTTCTGCTTAGGCCAGGATCTCGGTCACCTGACCAGCACCAACGGTGCGGCCACCTTCGCGGATAGCAAAGCGGAGACCTTTTTCCATAGCGATTGGGTAAATCAACTTCACCGTGATGGAGATGTTGTCACCCGGCATAACCATTTCGACACCTTCCGGCAGTCTGATCTCTCCCGTCACGTCGGTGGTGCGGAAGTAGAACTGCGGACGGTAGTTGTTAAAGAACGGGGTGTGACGACCACCTTCCTCTTTCTTGAGGACGTAGACTTCGCACTTGAATTCAGTATGAGGTTTGACAGAACCCGGCTTGATGATAACCATGCCGCGCTTAATGTCATTCTTGTCGATACCGCGGAGCAACAGACCGACGTTGTCGCCAGCTTCACCGCGATCAAGGATCTTGCGGAACATTTCTACCCCAGTTACCACTGAGGAAGACTTCTCGGTCGTCAGACCAATGATGTCAACAGGATCTGCGCTGTTGATGACACCGCGCTCAATACGACCGGTTGCCACGGTACCGCGGCCGGTGATCGAGAACACGTCTTCAACGGGCATGAGGAAGTCCAATTCCGTCAAGCGTGGGGGAACAGGAATGTCGGCGTCCACGGCATCCATCAGTTCTTCGATGGATTTCATGCCATTTTCTTCACCTTCCAGTGCCTTGAGGGCTGATCCTTTGATGATGGAGATGTTGTCGCCATCGTAGTCGTAGAAGCTGAGCAGATCGCGCACTTCCATTTCCACGAGTTCGATCAATTCCGGGTCATCGACCAGGTCAACCTTGTTCAGGTAAACCACGATACGGGGCACACCTACCTGGCGGGCGAGCAGGATGTGCTCACGCGTCTGGGGCATAGGGCCGTCCGTTGCGGCAACCACAAGGATAGCACCGTCCATCTGGGCGGCACCCGTAACCATGTTTTTCACGTAGTCAGCGTGTCCGGGACAATCCACGTGTGCGTAATGACGCTTCAAGGTCTCATACTCCACGTGAGCGGTGTTGATCGTGATCCCGCGCTCCTTTTCTTCAGGAGCAGCATCAATGGAATCGTAGTCTTTCTTTTGGGCAAGACCTTTCTTGGACAGCACATGCGTAATGGCGGCCGTCAGTGTGGTCTTGCCGTGGTCAACGTGTCCGATCGTACCAATGTTGACGTGTGGTTTAGTACGTTCGAATTTCTCTTTCGCCATGACGAGTGTTTTTAACTAGCTATTGTTGTTTTTCAGTTCGTGAAAAAAATCAAGGCCCTTCCGTTTACTGGTTGCTGAGCCAATGTCGGGATTTGAACCCGAGACCTCTTCCTTACCAAGGAAGTGCTCTACCACTGAGCTACATCGGCTTGATTTCAGGTGGTAAAACCTACAAACCCGGTCAAGCCCGAATTGGTATCATCGAGCGGGAGACGAGACTCGAACCCGCGACCCTCAGCTTGGAAGGCTGATGCTCTACCAACTGAGCTACTCCCGCTTGTTTCCGCGTTTTGTTTCGGGTGGTAAAACCAGAAACTTTAGTGGGGAGAGCAGGATTCGAACCTACGAAGTCGTAAGACAACAGATTTACAGTCTGCCCCGTTTGGCCACTTCGGTATCTCCCCGATTGCGGACGAAATCCTTTCAGATTTCGGTTGGCTGCCCGAGCCGATGTTTCCGTTGTGCCTTTTACGAGCCGGTGGAGGGATTCGAACCCCCGACCTGCAGATTACAAATCAGCTGCTCTGGCCAACTGAGCTACACCGGCATACGGGCTTCCCAGTATGTGGAAGAACAAACCTTTGCACAACTTACGTTCTGAAAAGGCTTGCAAATTTAAGCATTTTAGTTTGAACCGGGAAAAGCTTCCGAAATTATTTGGCGCGGATTTTGTCTTTGTACTTAACTAGTTGACTTCTAAGGTCTTCCGCAACATCATCGGCCGCTTTTTCGAAGGTTCTATCGGTTTCTTTGGCAAAAAGAATGGCTCCCGGGACCGTTAGTTTGATTTCCACCACCTTATCGCGGACCGGACCGCCTTCATTTTCCAATTTCAGGTACACCTCAGCCCCCTGAATCTTATCGTAAAAAGTGGTCAACTTTTCGAGTCGCTGCTGGATGTATTCTTCGAGCTTGCTGTCCGCCGTAAAATGAACGGCATTGATCTGTACTTGCATCATTTGTTCAATGGGATTATTCGTCGGCACGAGGGTGGGCTTTCCGGTAAACCTCCCTTAACCGATCAATGGAATTATGGGTATAAACCTGGGTTGAGGCCAGGCTGCTGTGTCCAAGAAGTTCCTTTATAGCATTCAAATCCGCTCCGGCATTGGACAAATGCGTAGCAAAGCTGTGGCGCAAAATGTGCGGACTCTTTTTCTGAATGGTCGTGACTAAAGTTAGGTGATTCCGCACGATCCGGTGGACAAACGAAGGGTACATCCGCACCCCTTTATCCGTGACCAGCAAAGGTTCCTTAGCGCCAACGCCAAAAAGCGTCGCTTTGGTTTTCAGGTAGGGTTCCAATTTGGTCGAAAGGTCGTGGCTCAAGGGCAACAGTCGTTCTTTGTTTCCTTTACCCCGCACCAAAAGAACACCAGCGGCTAAGTCAGCGTCTTCGTGGTTCAACCCAATGAGCTCTGCACGGCGAATGCCCGTGCTGTAGAGCAATTCCAACAGGGTCCGGTTCCGCAACCGGCTGAATCCGGGAAGGACCTCAACCCCACCCTCTTCGGCCTCCAGCATAACAAACAAACGATCCAAATCAACCGCCTCTACATAGGCAGGCAACCTTTTGGGCATTTTGGGGGTGAGGACGCGGGCGGTAGGATCCAGCTTGGTGAGCCCTTCTCGCAACAAAAAGTGCCAATAGGTCTTTAAGCAGGAGAGCTTGCGGCCAATAGACCGCTCCTTTACACCCTGATCCATCAGCGAAACCATCCAGCTTCTGACGTGTCCATGACGCACTAAACCCGGCTGGTGAGCCGGGATAGCATGTAGTTCTTCAGTAAAATGGAGGAACTGGCCTAAATCTCTGCGGTAGGCCTCCAAGGTGTGGGGGCTGTACCGCTTTTCAAAACGGAGCCAGCTTAGAAAACGGTCAATGGGACTGTGAACCGTCTGGTTCACCCCTGGTTTCCGTACATCTCCTGCTTATACGCAGCTTTCAGGAACTCCTGACGGCGAGTAATGGAGGGCTTGGTAAAATACTGGCGTTTGCGCAGCTCCTTGAGGGTGCCGGCTTTTTCAAACTTGCGCTTGTATTTCTTCAGGGCCTTGTCGAGGGAATCGCTTTCGCGAGCATCAATAATGAGCATATCAGGTCTTGATTCGAAGAATTTGGACGGTAAAGGTACTTCTTTTTGGCAATCAACGCAGGATTTCGCGGGCAATAACCAGTTTTTGGATTTCAGATGTGCCCTCCCCGATGGTGCAAAGCTTGGAATCGCGGTAGAACTTCTCCACCGGGAAGTCTTTGGTGTAGCCATAGCCTCCAAAAACCTGAACGGCATCCGTAGAAATGCGCACACAAGCTTCTGAAGCGTAGTACTTGGCCATAGCGGAAATATCCGTAACCTTTTGGCCGCGGTTTTTAAGGTCAGAAGCTTTGTTGATCAACAATTCCGATGCCTCAATCTCTGTAGCCATGTCCGCCAACTTAAAGGCGATGCCCTGAAACTGAGCAATCGGTTTGCCGAACTGCTCGCGTTCCTTGGCGTATTTAACAGCCGCCTTATAAGCACCGCGGGCAATTCCGAGAGAAAGGGCCGCAATGGAGATGCGACCACCGTCCAGGATTTTCATAGCCTGGATGAACCCATCGCCAATTTTGCCCAACACATTTTCCTGGGGAATGCGGCAATCGCTGAAAATCATTTCAGTCGTCTCCGAGGCCCGCATTCCCAGCTTGTTTTCTTTCTTTCCAGCCGTAAAGCCCGCCGTTCCGCGCTCCACCACAAAAGCGGTCATTCCATGGCTGTCCCCCGGCTCTCCCGTGCGGGCAATCACCACGGCTACATTACTGGATTTGCCATGCGTAATCCAGCATTTGGTGCCATTGAGCACCCAATCCGTGCCCTCCTGACGGGCCACCACTTTCATGTTCATGGCATCAGAGCCTGTTCCTGGTTCTGTCAGACCCCAGGCCCCAATCCACTGACCGGTTGCCAACTTAGGCAACCAGCGCTGCTTTTGCTCGGCATTGCCAAACTGCAGAATGTGCCCGGTGCAAAGGGAGTTATGAGCCGCAACCGATAACCCAATAGACCCACAAACCTGGGAGATCTCATCGATGACTGCCACGTATTCGTAATAACCCAAACCAGCCCCTCCGTATTCGGTTGGCACCAACACGCCCATCATACCCTGCTCTCCCAACAGGTGAAACAGGTCAACGGGAAAATGCTGCGCTTCGTCCCATTCCATAATGTTGGGTCGAATGTGCTTTTCGGCAAAGTCACGAGCCATTTGCCGAATCATGGTAACGTTCTCTGGAACGGAGAAGTCAACGGAAGTAGCCAGAGCAGAAGGAGCGTTCATGAAAGAGGGATTACGAAAGGTTACCTTCCCGGGTTGCGCATCTGCGCAGGTCAAGGTGAATCCAAGGGCAAAGGTAGGCAAAGCCGGGCTTCCTTCAGTCAATTGCTTGCAGGTTAATTGGCTTTCCAGGTACCCAATTCCAAATAAGGAAACACTTTTTGGTGCAGCGAGTCTTTTAAAGAACGAATCGATCGCAGTTCATCCAGGCTCACAAAGCCCTCATGCTTGTTGCGGTAGGCTACAATATCCGCGGCCACCCAAGGGGGCAAATAGGGGTGCTTTTTTAAACTATCCAGCGGACTTTCGTTGATAGCCAGTTTTTTCAGCGGACCCGGGCTGCACATTAAATGGGGCCGAATCTCTTTGTAAACGGCCGTATCCAGTCCGTACACCTCTGCCACTTGATCAGCGGTGTAGAACCCGCCCAAACGGCTTCGGTACCGAAGTATTCTGCCTGCCAGACTGGGACCAATGCCCGGCAACTGATCCAAATCCCCCACCCCCGCGTTACGGACGTCTATGGCCGGACCCTCGTACCCGCGTGACGCCCGTGCGAACCCCGGCGCCCCCTCGCCACCCTCTGCATCGTTCGCACCACTTCCGCCGCCTCGTCCACCCCCTCCACCCGAACCACCCCCACCACCCGAGCTACCCCGACCACTCGAACCACCCCAACCACCCGAGCTACCCTGGCCGCTCGAACCACCCCAACCACCCGAGCTACCCCGACCGCCATCCCCCCCAGCCTCAATCGCCACCCAAGCCGACAGACGCTCATACTCCTCTTCCGGAAAACCATACACGCGAAGCAAATCGGTGGGCTCGCGAAAGCGTCCCCCCGCCTGCACGTAGCGCTCCACCCGGCGTGCCAGCGATGCCGCCACGCCGAGCCGCATCCAGTCTTCCGCCCCAATCGTATTGGGATCAAACACAAACAAGGTATCCGCAATCCGGTACTCCTGGTGCAGCGAATCCAGCCAGCGCTGGGTGTTAGCCGGCAGATCTCCCCACCACGACGCATACTTCACGGCCTGCCGGTGCCGGGTCCATTCCGGTAAGGCCAACAAAAGCATGGCCGCCAACAACAGCACCGCAATGCCATCGCGCTCGCGGCGCGCAAGATCCAGGCCATTGACGCACTGAACCCGCAGGGCTTTCATAGCCCTTCGCCTGTAAAATTTCATAACGCGAGATTAGGCAACGGCTAAAACACAGCCGCCCAACGCGTAAAATCAAATTCCGAATGTGGAAAAAATCAGCGCCTTCCCTTCAAATGCTTGAGGTAGCGATCCAGCTCCTGTTGTACATACGGATACAATAAATATAAACCTAAAATATTCGGGAAGGCCATTCCCAAAATCATCGCGTCGGAAAAGTCCGTCACCGCTCCCAGGTTCATGGCAGCACCCACAATCACCATCAGGCAGAAAATGAGCTTGTAGCCGTAATCCACCCAGAGCTTGTCGCCGAACAAGTACTTGCTGGCCTGCAACCCGTAATACGACCAGGTAATCATGGTAGAAAAAGCAAAAAGCACGACGGCCACCATCAGCACATACGGAAACCACGAAATGACCTGCGCAAAAGCAGAGGATGTCAAGGCCACCCCGGCTGCAGTGGACGTATCACCGCTGAAATTCTGGTACTCGCCGGTGATCACAATGACCAGCGCCGTCATGGTACAAATAATCACAGTATCAATAAATGGTTCTAACAATGCAACAATGCCCTCTGATGCCGGCATATCTGTTTTTACGGCGGAATGGGCGATGGACGCTGACCCAACTCCCGCTTCGTTAGAGAACGCTGCCCTTCTAAAGCCCTGAATCAACACACCAATGAACCCTCCATAGGCGGCCTCCGCCTGAAACGCACCGGTAAAAATCTCGCCCATGGCCCAACCCAGCTTGTCGATGCTCCCAAAGATGACCACCAGCGCACCAACCACATAAATACCGCACATAAACGGCACTACTTTATCCGTAACATTAGCTATGCTCCGTATGCCGCCTAAAATGACCACGCCCACCACCAGGGCCATAATCAAACCAAAAATCCAGCTCTGCCCTTGCAATAACCCAGTCACCGCTGTGAACTGTGAGGCTGCCTGGTTTACCTGAAACATGTTGCCTCCGCCAAACGACCCACCAATAATCAGGATAGCAGAAAGGATGGCCAGCGAAGTGCCCAGAATGGTACCAAACATCGACCCGTTAAAACGCTGTTTGATGCCCCGGCTCAGGTACCACATCGGCCCACCGTGTACTTCGCCATCTTCGGGATCAATGTGCCGAAACTTGACCCCAAGCGTGCATTCCACAAATTTGGTGCTCATGCCCAAAAGCCCGGCCAGGATCATCCAAAAGGTTGCGCCGGGACCACCAATGCTGATGGCGATTGCCACGCCAGCGATATTGCCCAAGCCCACCGTGCCAGAGAGCGCAGCCGACAACGCCTGAAAGTGCGAAACCTCCCCCGGTTCATCCGGGTCATCGTGCTTGCCCCGCACCACATCAATAGCCAACTTAAACAATCGAATATTAACAAACCGAAATACCAGTGTAAAAAACACCGCTCCGATGATCAACCAGGCCAGGATGAACGGAATCTGAATTCCCGCGGTAAGCGCTGCCCCTGCGGCCAGGTCGCGTCCGGGAATGGCCAAAATCAGCCCCTTCTTTTCCAGCGCAATGGTCTGCACGGTGCTATCAGCGGCCATAATGCTCACCGTGCGCGCTTCTTCGTCCACAGCCGTGACCCTTCCCGCCACCGGCGAAAGTTCCGGTGCCCGAAAGGTCAATGGCGTAAACAACAACCCTCCAACCGCGTTTGACGCCGGTTCCACCACGGAGTTAATCCGTTCATCCAGGCTCGGCGATTCAGCCGCCTGTACCTCGAAACCCAAAAAAAACGCCAGCACAAACGCGGGCAACTGCAAAAAAGAAGTGCGCATAGAGGAAGGTGTTCAGAAAAAAAACCCGGCCCGCAGAGGGGCCGGATTGAAAATACAAATTATGAGTAAAGTGGGGCGCATTTAACCGCTCCACCCTATCGTGTAACCACCACGCGCTGCGCTGACCAGGTTTGCCCGCTCAACACCTTCACCGTATAAACGCCAGGTGCGAGCCCTAAGTCCGGTACTTGCAAGGTTGAACTTCCGGGCGAAGGGTTATTCTGCCAGAGCAACTGCCCGACGTTGTTCACCACTTCTACCGCCTGCACCGACAATCCGTTCGGCAAACTCACCTGGAACGCACCTCCCGTTGGGTTGGGGAAAACGGATACAAAGCCAGCCGCAAGCGGATCGTTGATGCCAGACGTGGTATCGATCACCGGATCGCCGATGCCGTACAAAAACAAGTCATCCACCAAGGCTTCCACCAGGCTACCGCCGTCAGAGGGCAAGCTGGGAACAAGACGGTCGGAAGCAATAAACAGCAAAGACACCGTTGGCGTTGCCCCTACGTAGTCGCTGATCCGGATCACATCCTGGCGCCAGGAAGCGTCAGCCCTTTTTGTATTCCGAACTGGAACCCAGGTAGCACCGTCATTGGCAATGAAAACCTCAAAAGGATCGTTGCCTGGGTTGAGCCCGCGGTCGTTCGAGAACCAGCGGTAGAAACTCAATACCGGATCGTCGTAAGCCGTAGCGTCAAAGTCCGGCGACTTTACGCTGGTCTCTCCGCCGTCAATGTCAAAATTGACGCTGCTCGAAGCCGAATAACCATTCGCCCCGGTAACCAAACAAAAATTCAAGAAGTTATCGGTTGTGTTGTCTATGCCTGGTTGCACAAAACCAGCGCCCACCGAAGAAGCTTGCGGAACATTAATCTCCCATTGGCCGGTAGCGGCATTGTCTGTTCCGTTAGGATCAATCTCCCAATCGCCGGCAAAATTGTCAAAGTCTTCCCGCTCCTGCAGCGCAAAACCGACCAAGGTGAAGTAAGGAAGGTTTGGATCTGCAGTCAGATCGGATTCAAAAGGTTTGGTCAGCGCTTTGGCGCCAAAGATGTCACTTACTTCAAAAAAGTATTCCAAAATGGTGCCAGCTGGCTGTGCCGGAAGATCCACGGCATATTCCCCAGCGCTGGCTTCGCCCAGCAATACCGTGTTCCACACCGGTTCGTTCTGGCGCCGCCATCTTAACGTTACATCACCGAGATAGGCAGGGAAATCAACATCCAGGCCAACACTGATGGCAACCGGCGCCTCCGCTGCTGCAATACCAGGTGTATGGTCCAGTTCGGCATTGGCCAACAACGTGATTCCGTGAATCGCAAAAGCAGTAATGATAGCAATGTCGCGCGGGGTCCCGTTGCTCAGGTCCGCATCGTCATCATCTTGAAGCAACGCTTCCAGCAACACATCGCTGTATATGGATCCCTCATCGCCATCCGGTCCATCAATGGTTGCCGGGAAAGTATTGATCCACAAATCGGTCATGTCGCTCAGCGAACCAAACTCTTCGCTCAAATCCCACCAGGCTCCGGCTATGATTTCACCATCGGCGTGCACCTGGCCAACCAGATCTTCCGGAAATACTTTGGGATCAATGTCATAGCGACGCACGTCGGTGCCTGGACCAGAAAAACCAGCACCGAGGATCGGATCGCCGCTTATGGACAAGCCCCAAATGTCGGCGTAACCCTCCTGCATAGCGCCGTTGCCCATGCCGGAAAAGTCGCCGAAGAAATCGTAAACGTCATAGTTCAGGCCATGGCCATACTCGTGGTAAACCACATCGCTGAACAGCGAAGTAGCCGGGCACCCGCCGCCTGCTGCGTAGAAATTGATGCTGCTTCCGTCGTAAAATGCATTGCACGTTCCATCCGTCCGGTCAACCCTTACGGTAAACGGAAAATCCAACACCGTAAACGTAGGGAAAAACGACTTCATGAAATCGTGGACAATGTTGGTGTGGTAGTACGCCGACAATTGCCGGGTCGTGGCTGCCGCATCAAAACTGATCACGTTGGTGCCCGGGTTGATGGTGGTGACAAAAGAGGTAAGGGCTGTGGAAGAAGCCCCCACATAGATTCGGGCAAAAAGCCCTTCCAGATAAACCGTTGCCGATTCAGGCGCTACCACCGTGGGAATGCTGAGCATGCCCAGTTCATCCGTGTAGTAATTGGTGCCGGCCACATTCACGCGGACATAAGGCAAGCCGCGCACTTCGGTGGCCACCAGGGGATTGTCGGTAATGGTTCCCTCCACTTCTGCATCAGCGGCCAGCGCATGCGCGCAATCGTGCACGCGGCTCTGACGACGCAACACTTCCCCGGTCCGGGCATCCACCAAGGCCACAAAATACCCTGGAATGCCGTTCAACGGTTCCGTGTGCAATTCCACCTGGTAAACGAGGCGATACTCCACGCCGCCAGCGCCAAGTACGGGCAAAAAGGCCAGCTCCGGATTCACCGTTGCCGTGGTAATGGCCGTGGGTAATCCCGCTCCGGAAGCGGCAGCAGCAGCCTCGGGCGAAAGGGCAGGCGTTGCCTCCGCAACCATCTGCGGATGCAAATTGAGCCCGAACATCACCAGGCGGCCATCCAGCGTAAAGCGCAGGGTAGCGCGCGTATCCAGCACGGGCAGTCCACTATAGCGCTGCTGAAAATCAACGTAGTGAAACTTGCCGTGGGTGCGCGAAGAAACCAGTTCCAAATTGCTCATGGGCAGCTCGAAGCCGCGAAGCGTTTCGCCCAAAACACGGGTAGCCTTGTCTTCCGGGCTGCCGCCATCAACCGCAAAAGCGGGACCGGAAGCGCGCAGTGGCAATCCGCTGTTTTCATCAAATTCCACGTACCAAGCCCCATTTTCCGCACGGAAATCCTGCCAGGCTTCCTGCTTGCGCAGTTCTGCCTGACGCGCTGGATTGCGCTGGTGAATGATGTTGTATTCGCTGATGGTATAGCCCGACCAGGTGCTCTGGTCTTGCTGAGCCGTCAGGACTCCGGCTGTTAAACAAAACAAGCTCACCAGGAGCCCGGGGTACAACGTACGTTTCATGCAAAGAGGGTGTTAGAGGGGGTTCTTAAAATAGACCAACTTGAGGGCCAACACTGCAAAATCCAATTGGGTTCAACGCGCCTGTGGGTATGGCAAAACGATGACAAAGGCCGGTTGTTCACCAGGGCAGCCCTTAAATATAGCAGTCTACACCGTCAAATCCCAAACTTACCCCTCTGGGCAGTTCAGGATCCACCAGGTGGTGAAGCCCCATTTGGTGGCTGATGTGGGTGAGCCAGGTCTGCTCTGGCTGCAGGGCAGCGGCCATTTCGAGCGCCTCGTTCAGGGTGAAATGCGAAATGTGCGTTTCGCGACGCAACGCGTTGAGCACCAGCACTTTCAAACCCTGCAAGCGCTCCATGCCGAGGGGCAAAATCTCGTTGGCGTCCGTGACATACGCAAAATCTTTAATGCGAAAACCCAACACCGGCAGCCGGTAATGCATGACCGGAATGGGCAAAAACGTCATGCCGGCCACTTCAAAAGGCTGTTCTCCATCTATTTCCTGCAGGGTAACCTGGGGCAATCCCGGATAAGTATTCTCCGTAAAAATATACTCGTACTGCGATTTTATTGCCTTGAACACCGAAGCGGTTGCGTACAGCGCAACCGGCTTTTTCTGCACGAAGTTGATGGCGCGGACGTCGTCAAGCCCGGCGGTGTGGTCTTTGTGTTCATGCGTGAACACGATGGCCTCCAGATCACCTACCCCCGCCCGCAGCATCTGCTGCCTGAAATCGGGGCCGCAATCAATGGCCACGTGCTTTCCATCTTCCGCCGTCAGCAGCGCTGAACTGCGCAAACGCTGGTCGCGCGGGTCTGTGGACCGACAAACCGGGCAGGAACACCCAATCAGGGGAACACCACCGGAAGTGCCGGTGCCCAGCAAGGTAACCTTCACACCGCTTGGTTGCTGGGTTCAGGATCGGGCTGCACGACGGCCTCTGCGGTACTTTGGCCGCGCATGGCAATCAACTCGCTGGCCCATGCCGCCGATTCCTTCGAGAGGCTGCTCAGGTCCAAATCCACCTGCGAGAGAATGTCCAGCAGGGAGTTAATCCGGGCATCCTGGTCAAAAAACTTGTTGATGACCACCACTTTTTTCTGCTCCAGCACGCAGTAACCGGAGGTAAAATTGCCGCGCTCAAAGCGCACGATGTAGCCCGCTTCTTTGAACAGGGTCTCCAGTTTCTTGAGGGCTGCGGGTGTATATTTGAAAGCCATAGTCAGCGAAAACCGCAGGTGCGGCTCTGGTTCAAAGATAACCAAGCCCTTGCGGGTTGCCGCCATAAGCTTTCCACCGGATGTTGAATACCATGTTGCCCTGCAAAACAGCTGCACAGCGCCGCGCTGCCCTTTCGCCCAAAACTGCTGCACAGCGCCGCACAGCCCCTTCGCCCGGAATCCTTGCCTCCCTTACCCCATTGCTTGTGCTGCTTCTCGCGCTCGCAGGAGCCCAACCCTTGAGCGCCCAAAGCGAACCCCGCCAATCCGTGTTCCGCGGCTACCCGGTGCTGGGCATGAACGTGAGCCAGGTAGACGGCGACAATCTGGCCGGTTTTCACAAAGTGGGCCTTCACGCAGGCGCAGGGGTGTTCGTCATGCTCAACCAGGCGCGCACCCTGAGCGTCAGCATGGAACTGCTCTTTACCCAAAAAGGCAGCCGCACCCGCCCGGGCAGCTTTCCCATTGACAAACTGGTGCTCAACTACGTGGATCTGCCGGTGCAAATCAGCTACCACGACAAAGACCGCATGATCTTCTCCGGCGGCTTCAGCTACGGCAACCTCTTTGGCTTCAAGCGCATCCTGGATGGCATTGAGCAGCAAAATGACGAAGGGCTATTCGAGCCCCGCGAGTTCGGTTATCTGGTCACCGCCACTTTTTTGGTCCAGGAGCACATCGGCATCGGCCTGCGCTACTCCGGCTCCCTGCTCTCCTTTGGCGAGGCCAACAATCCCCTCGTCAGCGGCCTGACAAACCGCGCCATCACGTTTCGGGGTTCCTATATTTTCTAAGGTCGGGCGAAGGGCTTCTGCGCCCTGTACAACAGCGCAGCCCTGGAAACAGCCTGTTGGCGCGCTGAACCCCATCAACGCCCCGCCCGCACTCCACTGCACTCACCCGAACAAATCGCCGCTGGCACTCGGCGGTGTGCGCCCGATGTGGCGGTAGGCCCGGTCGGTAGCCTCCCGGCCGCGCGGGGTGCGCTTGAGGTAGCCCTCCTGGATCAGGTAAGGTTCGTACACCTCTTCTAAGGTGCCCGGCTCCTCCCCTACGGCCGTGGCAATGGTGCTGATGCCCACCGGACCGCCCTTGAATTTGTCGATGATGGCCTCCAGAATGCGGTTGTCCATCTCATCCAGACCGTGCTCGTCAACATTTAAGGCAGTCAACGCATACCGGGCAATGTCCCCATCAATAACCCCGCTCCCTTTGACTTGGGCAAAATCGCGCACCCGCCGCAGCAGGTTGTTGCAAATGCGCGGGGTACCCCGGCTTCGCCGCGCGATTTCACGGGCCCCTTCCGCCGTAATAGACGCTTGCAAAATGCCGGCTGAACGCCGGGCAATGCCTTCGAGCACATCGGCCGGGTAGTACGCAATGCGCGAGGTAATGCCAAAGCGCGACCGCAGCGGCGACGACAGCATGCCCGACCGCGTTGTGGCGCCAACCAGCGTAAACGGATGCAATTTGAGCTGCACCGAGCGCGCGTTGGGCCCGCTTTCAATCATAATGTCCAGCTTAAAATCCTCCATGGCCTGGTAGAGGTACTCCTCCACCACCGTGCTCAACCGGTGGATTTCATCAATAAAGAGCACATCGCGGGGCTCAAGCCCGGTTAAGAGACCGGCCAGATCGCCCGGCTTTTCCAGCACCGGACCCGAAGTAACCCGGATGTTCACGCCCAATTCATTGGCCACGATGAACGCCAGGGTGGTTTTACCCAAACCGGGAGGGCCGTGCAGCAGCAGGTGGTCCAGGGCTTCCTCACGCTGGCGGGCTGCCTGAATAAACACCTGGAGGTTGTCCACCAGGCCCGGCTGGCCGGCAAAATCGTCAAAGAGGCGCGGGCGCAGCGCGCGCTCCACCTCCTGTTCAGCGGGCGAAAATCGGTCGTCGGTGGGGTCCAGGTGTGGGTTGATCATAAAACAGCTCCGCAAAGCGGGCAGGTTAAACCGTCAGGTCGAAGGGCCTTGTCCGGCAAAGCTACATCGGGACAAGCACCCGAAAGCCCGGCTTTGGCCGTCATGAAAGCGTCAGGAAACGTTAAAAAATGGGCGAATGTGGCTTTTTTTTCGCGCCGTTCAAGGTATTTGAAACAAAAAACTGGTGCACGGTCTGGGTCCTAAACCCGGATAAACTGCCCAAAAACAGAAAAAATCACTGCGCTCTTCCCGGCCAATACCCGTTTTTTGAATCCTAATAATCAGAATTATCGTCCGGAGAAGGCTATTTGCCTGCCGAAAAAGTGCCGCTATCTTAGTCCTGTTGTTTTGGTTTAAGGTTAGTCCATATCTGATCTCCACTCGTTATATTGTACCTCCACCACATTAGATTGCCTGGAAAGCGCGGAACTCATATGGTTCCGCGCTTCCGTTTTAGGCAAAAGCAGTTGTGAACATTGCGTAAAGACTGCTTGGAAAGCAGCAGCCATTCCCCGGGGAAATCGTATTTTGTGCTTCCTTTTGGCCCGGCAATAGCCTTAAAAAAAGGCCGTCATTTTTAGTTTTCAAGTTAACACAAAAACCGGGTTTTTCCCTTCAAAAATTCCCCATGAGCGCCCAAAGCATCAGCATCCAGAACGGCAAACTGCAGGTTCCCGCTAATCCCATTATTCCGTTCATCGAAGGCGACGGTATCGGACCGGATATCTGGGCCGCATCCGTGCGTGTTTTTGATGCCGCCGTTCAGAAAGCCTATGGGGATACCCGCAAAGTGGAATGGCTGGAAGTACTGGCCGGCGAGAAAGCTTTTAACCAGACAGGAGAATGGCTGCCTCAGGCAACTCTGGATGCCATCGACCAGCACCTCATCGCCATCAAAGGCCCACTGACCACACCAGTCGGCGGTGGCATTCGCTCGCTGAACGTGGCCCTTCGCCAAAAACTGGATTTGTACGCCTGTTTGCGCCCTGTGCGCTGGTTCCAGGGCGTGCCCTCGCCGGTTAAACGCCCCGAACTGGTGGACATGGTCATTTTCCGCGAAAACACCGAAGACATCTACGCCGGCATCGAGTGGATGGCAGGCACGGACGAGGTCAAAAAGGTGATCAAGTTCCTGCAAGAGGAAATGGGGGTGAGCAAAATCCGCTTTCCCGAGAGCTCCAGCATCGGCATCAAGCCGGTTTCTGTAGACGGCACCGAACGCCTGGTGCGCGCCGCCTTGCAATACGCCGTTGATCAAAAGCGCAAGTCGGTCACCCTGGTGCACAAGGGCAACATCATGAAATACACCGAAGGTGCGTTCAAGAGCTGGGGCTACGCGCTGGCCGAGCGCGAATTCGGCGACCATACCTTTACCTGGGCCCAGTATGACCGCATTGCTGAACAGCAGGGAGCTGACGCCGCCAATGCCGCGCAAAAAGCCGCTGAAGCCGCCGGTAAAATCATCGTCAAAGACACCATCGCCGACGCCTTCCTGCAGCAAATTCAACTCCGCCCGCAGGACTACGATGTCATCGCCACGCTGAACCTCAACGGCGACTACATCAGCGATGCCCTGGCTGCCATGGTCGGGGGAATTGGCATCGCTCCCGGAGCAAACATCAACTACATCACGGGGCACTCCATCTTTGAAGCCACGCACGGAACGGCGCCCAAGTACGCCAACCTGGACAAGGTCAACCCTTCATCGGTGATTTTGTCCGGCGCCATGCTCTTTGAGCACCTGGGCTGGCAGGAAGCCGCCGATCTTATTTACCAGGGTGTTAATGCCGCCATCGGCCGCAAACGCGTCACCTACGACTTTGCCCGCCTGATGGAAGGTGCAACAGAGCTGCGCTGTTCTGAGTTCGGCACAGAGATTATCGCCTGCATGAGCTTAGTGGAAGCCTAAGACACCGCTGCACAACATTCCACCTTTAAAAGGCGTATTTACCGGCATAAGGACTATCTTTTTGCCATGAATGCCTCTATATCCCGGCTGCTGCAAAGCAGCCGGATTCCCGTTGTTGCGCTCTTGCTGCTGCTCGCTCATGCCGCATCGGCTTCCTACATTATGCTGCCCATGGACAGCAGGCAGCCCAATCATCTCAAAGCTTACGGCATCACGTTTTGGGTTTTGCAAAACGGGGGAAAGGCCGATTGGCTGTTGAACTACCGCGGGGGCAGTTTTGCCTTTCCCTATGTGCGCGAGTTTGAGACCGAATGTGTGGTGCGCGGTGTCGGATACGAGGTGCTGGCCGATGCGCAGTACGCCAAGATTCTATCCGAAATTGGCAATCCGGAAGCCAACATGGACGTGGTCAAGTTGGATAAGCCGCCCAAAGTGGCGGTCTATTCGCCCAAAAACAAACTGCCCTGGGACGATGCCGTAACCCTGGTGCTCACCTACGCAGAGATTCCCTATGACGTGGTGTACGACGATGAATTGCTGGACAACCGCCTGCCGGAATACGATTGGCTGCACCTGCACCACGAAGATTTTACCGGGCAACACGGCAAGTTCTGGGCTTCCAGCAAAAATGCCGCCTGGTACCAGGAAAACCAGCGCGTTCTGGAACAACTGGCCGCATCGCGCGGCTATACCCGCGTAGCCGATCTAAAGCTTGCGGTAGCCCATAAAATCAGGGACTACGTTACCGGAGGCGGCTTTCTGTTTGCCATGTGCTCCGCCGCCGACACCTACGACATCGCGCTGGCTGCAGAAGGCATTGACATTTGCCCCGCCCCGTTTGACGGAACCCCCATGGACGCCGATGCCCAGGAACGCCTCGACTACAGCAAAACGTTTGCTTTCCAGGACTTTCGCCTGAGCACCAACCCCAACGAGTACGAACATTCCAACATTGACGTGAGCCTGGACCGCCAGGTCTCCATGGAAGTGGACTACTTTACTCTCTTCGAGTTTTCCGCTAAATGGGATCCCATCCCCACCATGCTCACGCAGTGCCACACCCGAACCATCAAAGGGTTCTACGGCCAAAGCACCGCCTTTCGGCAAGATTTAGTCAAATCGCATGTGTTGGTTTTGGGCCAAAACAAAGCCGCCGGCGAAACCCGCTACCTGCACGGCGAATACGGCTACGGCACCTGGACCTTTTACGGCGGCCATGATCCAGAAGATTACAAACATTATGTTGGCGATCCGCCCACCGATCTCAACCTGCACCCCAACAGCGCCGGGTACCGCCTGATCCTGAACAACATTTTGTTTCCCGCAGCCAAGAAGAAGAACCAGAAAACCTAAGGGTATTCCTCAAGGCAGAGGCCATACCAGTATGCAACATTTCCTATGGTATGCTCAGTTTCTCGGTATTGTCATCCGGGATGCGATCCACCAGGTAGTTGTAAGGATCAATGCCCACCAATTCCGGCTTTTCGGAAACCTTGAAGGTGAAGGTATTCTCCGCCTTGTTCAACTTGACCCGCTTCAACACCAACGCCTTTCCGAGTTCTTCGTTCTTCCCGGCTTTGGCAAACACCCCGATGTCCAGGTAGTCGTTAATGGTCAGGTCAGTGGTTTTGCCCAGTGAATCGCTGCGGAACTTTTCTGACAGGGTAGAGAAAGTGACCTCATAGCCCCCTTCCACCGTTTTTACGTCGGCATCAACCACCCGGTTGGAGAACAGGGTGATGTTCAGGAACAAATCATCCACCAGGTACTGCAGCGAATCGGGGGTTACTGCCCGGAATGCCTCCAACGCATCCATGGAAGTGGGGTATGGCGGGTCCTGGTAGGCAAAGCGATCCACCAGTTGCCGCAGCGCTTTGTTCACCTGCGCTTCGCCGATCATCTCTTTGAAGTAGTAGAGCACAACAGACGCTTTGTTGTAGTGAATGTAGCCTTGCGCTTCGGTCAGCGCCAGCGGCCGCTCCGCCTCAAACTCCCCGCCCCTGCCCTCCAGGTAGCTGTTCATTTCATACGTCAAAAAGCGCTTCATCCGGTCTTTGCCGTACTCGTTTTCCATGACCATCAGCGCGGAATACTGGGCGAAACTTTCGCTGAGCATTTCGCTGCCTTGCATGTTGGCGCCCATCACCTGGTGGGCCCAATACTGGTGGGCCATTTCGTGCGCCACCACATAAAAGACCATGTCAATCTCCCCCTCCTTGACCTTGCGCAAATCAGCAATGAAACCGATGCCCTCGCTGTAAGGCATGGTGCCCGGAAAGGCCTGAGCGAAGTCGGCATAGCGCGGAAACTCAATGATGCGGCATTGTTTGTGGTAATACGGGCCAAAATTGGCCGTGTAGTACTCCAGCGATTTACGCATGCTCTTGAGCATGTTGGGCACATTGTAGGCGTGCTCGGCCACGTAGTACACCTCCAGATCCACACCGTTCCATGTCTCGCGGGCCACTTCGTAGCGGGCGGAGATAAACGAATAAAAATTCAGTGACGTTTGGTCCAGTTGGTACTCAAAGTAGCGGCGGCCATCCTTCTGCCACTCGCGAACCAGACTTCCCGGCGCTACGGCAATCTGATCGGGAGCCGTGCTGATGACGGTATGCACCTGCACCCAATCGGCATCTTGCGAAAGGTAGTTGTTGCTTCGCGCAAGGGAATCGGCAGGGGCAAGTTTGGGCATCCGCAACTTGCGCGGCAGCCCCAGTTTGGTTCGCCGGTTCTTGTCGCCAATTTCGTAGCCGCTGTTGTAGCCCAGTCCGGGCATGATGTCAAAATTGTTGAAGAACGTGCCGTTCTGCGTGAGCTGTGTAAACGACACCTCGTTCTCAAAACCGCGCGTTTTCGCTGCGGCACGCACAGTGATGTGCAAGGAATCTCCCGGTTGCATGGGCTGCGCCAACGTGTAAATGCGGTACTGCAACCGCTCGTCGTCCAGCGTCAATACACTTCCGGGAATATCGATGTGCAGGGAGTCGCCCAGCGAAGGCAGCGTAAAATGAAGCGCCGGAATGGCCTCCGCGCTTTTGTTCACCAGCACCGCTTTGGTGCGGACGGTCATATCCCTGCTGTAGGGTTCCAAGTCAATGGCGTAGTCCAACGCTACCCAGCGCGGCTGGGCAATACCCTCGTACTTCTTATACGTTAATTCGTATTCTTTCTGACGGCGCTGGTCTTCTTTAGACGAGGTGTATTCGTTCAGCACCTCCGCATTGTAATACACAAAGCCGGCACAGGTCAAAAAGAGCAAGGCCAACACGGCCAGGACGCCTGATCGGGAGCGCAAGCGGGCGGATGCCGTGCTAAGGCGGTGCTTGAATCCGGTCTCCCTTCCCCGGACATAAAAACTGTAGATAACCAGGCTAAGCAGCAAGCTGAACAAGAACCAGTAACTGTGAAAACCCAGCAGCCCCGGTACAAACGGGCCCAGACCATTCATATCCGAGTATAGGGCGAAGGGCACCGCACCAAAGGGCAACATGTTAGAGTTAATCTCGAGGGCGGACCAGATAAAACTGTTGAGCACAACAAATACTATGAAAGCGAAGTAGGCGATGTAGCGGTTGTTGATCAGGTAGTGCATCAGCAGCGCGATAATCACCAGGTAGCTAAACTCCAGCATATCCAGCACCAACAGCGATTGCACGTACACGCCAATTTTAAAGGTGGTGTACCCAAAAGCCAGCTGCGCGACCAAGCCGACCAACATGGCTGTGGCCAACACCAGGAAGACGGCAAAGAGCATGGCCAGTAGTTTGGCGCTGAAATAGACCCCGCTGCCCACGGGCGTCGCGTCCTGGATGTCGTGTATGCTGACGTCGCGCTCTTTCCAAACCAGCACCCCGGAGTAAAAAGTAATGATGCCGATCAGGAACAGGTAGAACGCGCCGCGAATGGTATCCACCACGTCATAGGTGACCGGAAATTTTGCCAGGCCATACTGCCCTGTAAAACTGGTCAGGCTGGCCACCAGGTTGATGATGCCGATGAGCAGAATGACCACAAAGGTCTGGTTGCGGACAATGGCCTTGCACTCAAACACAATCAGGTGCCAAAGCGTGGCCCATGAAAACCCGCGTTGAGGGGGCGCGGTAAAGGAGCGCGGCACCTGGGTACCGTGCGCAGCCTGTGGGCAGAATGAAGCGTCTTTCGTGGTGGCGATTTCCGCCTTTTTATTGGCTTTGCTGCCCGCCTTTTCATTGCGCGCATTGAACGAAAAACGCGTGTAAATGCCCAGCAACACCACAAGGCTAATGCCCAGCCAATACAATCGGTTCAGGAGGAAGGGGCCTGAAAGCGGTGTGGCTGCGGCGTTGAGTTCATCAATGGTCTTGTACTTGGTCAGGATACCGCGAGCATAAAAACCGAAGGGATCCAGGATGTTAGCCAGCCATTCTTTTTCCAGGTCTTCCATGAAGCCCTGGCTGACGACGTACAGCACCAGAATGAGCATGGCCCCGACAAATGACACAATGTTGTTGCGAAACAACATGGCCAGCGCATACAAGAAAACGCCGGTGATCAGGGTGTTTGGAATGCCAAAACTCAACAGGCCCTGCCAATGCCCCTGCCAGATGATCGGGCCGTAGCGCTCGGGTTGTGCCCAGGGCATCAAAGGGCCAATCAGTGCGCCCAGGGTAACCCCCAGAAGCGGAATCATGGCTACCAGTGCCGCCCCGAAAAACTTGCCAAAATAATAGTCCCGCTTTTTAATGGGCGAGGTAAAGACAAACTGGTACATGCCCGTTGAAAAGTCGCGGTTGGCCGATGCGTTCATAAACGCAGTGGTCATCAGCAAACAGAGCAGCGACATGACGCCGTAGTAGTTCTGAATAACGGATGGAGCGTTTTTGTAAACGCTGCCCACTCCGCCGCCGATCTGCACCTGGTCAGACGAAACGGCTCCCATCACCAGCAAAGTGATGATGCCCAAAAAAATCCAGACCATCGGGCGGGTCAGCCAAAACTGAACCTCGTGCTTAAAAAATATCCACATGGCCTTAGATTAATTCGTGCAGTTTGGCAAAAAACACATCTTCCAGTGTTTCTTCAGCCTGAATAAATCCATCAGCCGGCATGGCCTCCGCGTACACATGAATCTGGGGCTTGCCCCCGACCAACTTGTTGCTGATGACCGGGTAGTTGCGCTGGTAGTGCTCCAGGTTGTCTTTCTCCACCCGCTTTTCAAACACCTTGTTGCGAATGAGCAGCAAGGCGTCATCCGTGGTTCCGGCATATAGCACCTTCCCCTTGTCCATAATGGCCATGTTCACGCACAATTCGCGCACATCCTGCACAATGTGGGTGGACAGAATCACGATAACCTGCTCCCCGATCTCGCTCAGAATGTTGTAGAATCGGTTGCGCTCGCCGGGGTCAAGCCCCGCCGTAGGCTCATCCACAATAACCAGTTTGGGCGTTCCAATCAGACTCTGCGCAATGCCGAAACGCTGGCGCATGCCCCCCGAATAGCTGCTGACCGCCTTTTTGCGGTGCTCGTACAAGTTCACCTTCTGGAGCAAGTAATCCACCATCTCCGAGCGCTCTTTAGTGGCCGTAAAGCCCTTGAGCACGGCCAGATGATGCAGCAGATCGGTGGCTGAGGTGCGCGGATACACCCCGAACTCCTGAGGCAGGTAACCCAAAATCTTGCGCACAGCATCCTTGTCCTTAAGCACATCCAGGTCGTCGAGCATAACCTGGCCGCTGTCTGCGTCCTGCAGGGTTGCCAGCGTGCGCATCAACGATGATTTACCCGCCCCATTCGGGCCCAGCAATCCAAACATTCCGGTGCCAATCTCCAGGTGCACATCGTGAAGGGCATGCACGCCGTTGGCGTATTGCTTGTTCAGGCCTTGAATGGTCAGTTTCATGAATTCCAGATAACGTTCTATGGAATGTAGGCGCTCAGGGTGTTACCCTGTTCCGGCGCCGAATCTAAGGAACACCTTTTATCGGAATTGTTAAGGTTTGTTAGCGCGCGGATTTCCAGGAACGGACTCAATACCAGAAACGCCAATCAATCTGCAGCACAAAGCCCCGATTGGGCATGGGATAATCCGGGGTTTGGTACCAGCCGGGTGCAAACAAGCCCTGCGCCAGGTTAACGCCTTTAATCATGATGCGCGCCCGGTCAATGATGGCCGAAAAAAACAAATCCACCACCGGGTAGGTATCCGGCATCACGTTATTCTGCAGATAGAAGGTTGCCGTTAGCGGATTCCAGGCGTCAGCCGTGTACGCGCTTTGAAAACGCACATCGGTACCGATACGCGCAAACAGGGCATTCTCGAAAAAGAATCCTTCATAATAAAAACTATGCCGCCCAACATACATGGGCAAATTCAGCACCGCAGACTCCGTATGTTGCAGCGCCACCGTGTTGTCCAGGTGCCAATGCCCCAACTGAAAATCCTGGCGCAGCAGCGCCTGCCAGATGCGGGTTGAGCCATTGACCTGGGCAGGCTGCGCATCCTCATTCCAATACAAAAGGTCTTGAACCTGGTGCACTTTCAGCGCCCAATCCATGCCCGCTATTCTGTGCTGGTAGCGCAATTCCGGGATCAGCCGCCGCTCCGCACCCAGATCAAGCTGCCAGAAAAACGGCGCAGAGAAAAAGAAGTCCTGCTGCTCGCTGGGTTGGAAACGCTGCGCGGTTATACCGAGCGAAAGGCGGTGTTGCCTGCTGCGAAAGCCGAGCCGAAGCCCGGCATCCCATTCGCCAAAACGATTGCCCTCAAACTCCGCTTCTGCCAGTGGATGAAACCCATGCAGCGTATCCCCTGGTGCAGGGCTGCCCGGCAACCAGCGAAGGTTGCCTTGGGCCAACAAATCCTGAAGGCTGCGAAACCCGGCTGTCTGTTGCACCCGATCCCAGCGATGCACCAACGACACCTGATAATGGAGGCTTCTGGGCAGGGTATCGGCCTCGTCTGCGCTGGCCAGGCCAATGGTGTTCTGAACCCGCTGCAAGGAATAGTCTGCGCGCAACGTATCCGGCTCAAAAAGAAAGGGGCCATAAAAACTGGTGTCCGGCTGCGCATCGTAAAAAGCCCTTTGATCGGTGGACCATTCCAACCTGTGCCAGACTCGCCAACGCGGGTTTACCGGCGTGTGAATGCGGGGCAACCCCGTCTGCGCGGCGGCAGTTGACGCGGAATCAAGCGGCAAAAACAGCGCGGTTTCCGCCGCCGCGGGTCCGGCGGCCCTTCCCCCGAAAAGATGCTGCTGCACTTGAAACGACTGGCGGCGGTGCTCCGTTAAGGCGTCTGCCAATTGCACGGGCGCGGCATCGCGAGGGGTAAAGCCAAACACAGAATCGATGGCCGCACCGCCGTTCTCTTCCGCGGTAACAGCGCTGAACAAGTACCCGGCATTCACGCCATAGCGCCGGTCGCGGGTGCGAAACCAGGCAGAAGTTCCCAAGTCGTGCACCCCCGCTTTTTGCTGGTTGCTCTGACCCTCTGACACGGTGCGCGTGTAATCCAGGCTCACGTTCAGGTTGGGCATAATGTTCTGCGCATGCCGGAAATTGAGGCGTTGTTGAACGCCAGAGCCCAGTGCATAGCGCAATTGTGTATAGGGTTTGTTGACCCGGTAGTAGCGCAAACTGTCTGGCTGGGTCTGGTAGGGCCGGTATGGGTCTTCTGCCAGATCAATGCCCACTGTGCCCCGCGCAGCGTGCCACAACGGTTGCGTGGCTTGCCCGACGTTGCCCAGCGTCTGTCGATCCATGATTCCGGTAAAAGCCGGATCAAAATCCTGAAAACGCGCAATGCTGGTATCCAGCGGTAAAAACGCAAAAGGCTGACCGGGCAGAAAAAAATCCGCGCGGGCGTTTCGGATATCATACTCTATGGTATCCTGCAACAAATTATCGGCAGCAAACGCCAGCGAGTCTTCTGCAAAAGGAAGGCCGGTAAGCGGATCTATGGACTGCGCCTGGCCTGACCAGGAAAACCCAAGCAGCAACAGGGCAAAAAGCCAAACATGCGCCGGCTTCATTGGCTTCAATCTCGACCAAACTTGACCAATTGTTCACTGAATTGGACCGCTCCTGATTCAAGTCGAAGCACGTAGAGCCCTGTGGCAAGTTCAGCGTCCATTGGCCAATCCAGGCTGTTGGCACCAGCCATCAGGTTCAGCGTCCGCTCGCAAACAATGCGCCCCTGCATGTCGCTGAGGAAAATTCGCGCTTTGACCGCTTCCTGTGCCTGGATCTGCACCAACAACCGCTCGGCAAAAGGGTTGGGCGAAACGCCTGTGACTGCAAACGACGGGGGTACAACTTCCTGGCCCAGGCCCAATCCATTGGCCCGGAAGACAAATAACCCGTACTGCATATCGGAGACGATAATCAGCCCGCTGGGCAGGCGCGGGTAAACCCCCCAGGCCCCGCGATATGAAGTGTGGTCCGTTGGAACATATGTTTTGTAATGGGTAACATAGGTTGGGTTCGTCGGGTCGCTCAGGTCGTGAATGTACAAGCCATCGTGGTAGTGCGCGCTGAACAAATAATCGCCGCGGAAAACCGGGTTGTGCACGATAGACATCGGATCAACCTCGCTGGCAAAAGTGGAAAGCACATTGATGTCCGTTAGATCGCTCACGTCAAGCACTTTCATCAACGCGCCGTGGTTCTCATCGGCAAACACAAATACGGGCTCGGTATCGTGCAACCAGCCGCTGTGGTTGTACCCGCGATCCGGGTAGCTGTCAATGCTGCCCAATACCACCGGATTGTCTGTATCCGTCCAATCCATCACCAGGACGCGCCCGTTGTAACCATCGTTCATGTACACAATATGGTCGCGCACATAGCCGTCGTGTACTTGCGTGCCATCATTGTGTATGGCCATCAGCGAAGGATTCTCCGGATCGGCCAGGTCAAAAATGGCCATGGATGAAAATCCCGGGGCAAACCCAACCAGGAAGCAATAGAGCCGCCCATAAACCGTATCAATGGCTATGTTATGGGTAAGCGAGAGCAAGTCTTTGCTGTCGTACACCACCGACACCGAATCCGGCAGGTAGCGCAAATCCATAATCTGCAAGGTGGAAATGCCGGAACCCTCATCGCAAACGGCGTACAAGTAGCCCTTGTAGTCTTCAAAATCGCGGTGAATAACGCCTGGACCGCTGAATGCCCCCTGCACGGAATCCACAGGCCGAATGTTTTCCGGATCGCTCAGATCAAAAATATGGGTGCCCCAACTGGTGCCGATCACGCCATACTCTTTGCCATCCTGCACAAAGCCCCAACACTCGTTGTAGGTGTTGGCAAAAACCGTGGACGGAGCAAAGTTGGGGTTCGTCCAGTTGTACAACAGTTCCAGCGAAACCGACTGAGCAAACGCCACGTGTCCTGCCGTCAGGGCCAAAAAGGCGACAAATGCGCGAAGGCAACGCGCCCGCGCAGCAGCAAATGAGGGGAATTCCATAGACTTCAAAAATAGCCCCAAAACCTGAGGCCTTGCATAGGGATTCTGCTACGGTGTTGCGCCGAAACTTTCTTCCTGGCCATGCCCCCAAAAAAGGAAGGCCTCTCCGCCCCCATTTTGCTCCTGGACCGCTGCTACTCCGCCTCGGCCACCAATGCGCACAGGATGGCCGTCATCCGGGGCTCTGCCTGCGATGCCACCCGAATGACATCTTCCAGGCTGGTTGCCTCTACCACCGAGGGCGGATACCCGTTGTCCGTGATTACCGATATGGCAAAAACTGGAATATTCATTTGCTTGGCTGCCAGCGCCTCAGGCACTGTACTCATGCCTACAGCATCACCGCCAATGCGGTGAAGGTACTGGTATTCTGAAGCCGTCTCCAGCTGCGGTCCGGCCACGGAAACATACACGCCCGCAAAGCAACGAATGCCCTTTTCGCCTGCAATTTCGAGAGCCCGGGCAACCATGGTCAGGTCATAGGTACCCAGAGGATCCGGGAAACGCGGCCCAAACTCCGGCTCATGCGCACCCCGGAAGGGACTTTCCGGCAACAAATTGATGTGGTCGCGCAGCACCATCAGGTCGCCTTTGCCAATGGTTTCACTCAAGCTGCCCGCAGCATTGCTCACGAACAGCCTGCGAATGCCCAAAAACTTCATGACCCGCACCGGAAAAACCACGTCCCGCGCAGAATACCCTTCGTAATAGTGAAACCGGCCTTGCATCGCCACGACCCGCCGACCGCTCAGCCTGCCCAAAAGCAGCCGTCCCTTGTGACTTTCCACGGTGGAAACCGGAAAATGGGGAATGATCTCGTACGGAATCTCTGCTTCTATCTCAATTTCGCCGACCAACCCGCCCAGACCGGTGCCCAAAATGATGCCGAATTCAGGCTCTGTGTCCGCTGTTATGCCTGCTTTTGTGCGGATAAACTGTTCCGCCTCGCGGACGCTATCAATGACTCGTTGCAACGTGTAGTTAATTTTTGGATTTTCCTGTTAAAAATACGGCTCCTTTGACCGATTCAGCATGGGCAGGGCAGCTGCCCCGCTATTTGCTGCACGGTAATGGCCTCATGCTCCTCTACCCTGCGCTTACCTTGTCCTGCCTCGCCAATGCGCCTTCCACATAACGCAACAACATCGCATCAAACGCTGCCTCAGCGCCGAAAGGAATTTGCATGCGCACCGGCAACACATACACCGGTAAATCCGCTAAAGCCGAAGCATGCGCATCCAACCGCACGGCATCTTTCTCGGTGGTCAAAATGATGCAAGGACCTGCTGCCGCTTCCCGGGCATACACGCGGCGCAGGCGCTCCAAATCGCGGGACTGCCAGATGTGGTGATCGGGATAACTCAGGTGCGTTACCGAAACTATCGGGGGAAGGGCTCCCGTATCCGCAGCAACCGCGCCGCTCTCCAGCGCCTGCTTCACCCGCCCGGACCGCGCAATACCCGTCAGCAGCACAAGCCGCAAGGGCTGGTCGGGCCTGCCACCTTGGGCTACCCCCTCCACCGGAACCTTCAAGGCCCCAGGTACGGAAGAAGCATCCAGCCCGGCGACATCGCCTTCAGAAAAATTAGCCGGATGCCCCAGCTTATACGGTTGACCATACACCGAACCGGCAAAGTACACCGGCTGATCGCCGCGCACCCGCAAACGACGCGTTACGTCCTGGCGTATAACTTCCGACAAATCCGAAGGACATCCCGTTACCACGATCGCCTGTGCGCGCCGCGCACCGCTAACCGATTCGCGCAGCCGACCGGCAGGAAGCATAGCATCATCTATGTACAACTTATCATACCCTGTGAGCAACAGATTGAACCCGCCGCGCAGAGGGCGGTGTTGAAACGCATCATCACAAACGATCACCTCCACTTGCGGAGCATCGGTCAGCAGCGCAGGAATGGCCGGAACGCGCTGCTCGCCAACCGCCAGTTCCAGCGAAGGGTGCAGGCGTTTAAGCAGCAGTGGCTCATCGCCGATATCGTCGGCAGTAGCCTCGGGACCAGCCAACAGGTACCCGCGGGTATTGCGCCCATAGCCGCGGCTAAGCACAGCCACCGCATAGCGCTCGGACAGCTTTCGAACCAGGTATTCCACGCAAGGGGTCTTGCCCGTGCCACCCGCCTGAAGATTACCCACCACGATGACCGGAAAATCAAAGGCAAAAGATCGCAGCCAGCCAGCGTCGAACATAAGGTTGCGCAAAGCGCTGCCCGCCCCGTAAAGCACGGAAAAAGGCCAAAGCAAGACGCGGGAAGGGCTGCCGTTCATGCCCCGAAGTTATTCCGATGTGGCCAAACCAGCGTACCTTCGGCACGGCAACTTCCTCCGGCGAACCCAGGACTGCGATCGAGCCAAATGCTGAGGGTTGAACAACGCTCAGGCTTCGGTTCCAAACTGGATAAATCCCTGAGAGGAAGGCCAAAAAAACTAAAAAATACGCATGAAACTTTTCTCTTTTCCGATCAGTTTTCCAACCATTCGTCGGATGTTCCTTCCTGTGCTGGGTTTGATGGTCATGGTCAGTTCCACCTCCTGCATTGAAATTCTGGAACGCATTGCCCTGAAAAAAGACGGCAGCGGTGAATATCTGGTCAAAATGGACATGAGCCAGATGATGACCATGATCATGAGCTTCTCCAATTTTGGCGATTCCACGGCTTCTGAGCAGGACGTTGCCCTGGAGTACTCGATGGATACCATGATTCGCTTTGCAGACATGCACGATTCCATTAAGCAGCTCTGGCAGCACCCGGAAATCACCAAAAACGGCACCATCTGGTTGAACATGGATGGCTTCTCGCCGAGTTTAATCTACACGATAGCCTTGCCGTTCAACAGCATCGACGAGGTGAACAAATTCAGCATGGACATGTCCACAGGTTTGAGCGCCTTTGACACCCCGCTGGGATCCGATGATGGAGAAGCCAATGACATGTTCCTGGGTTCTTCAGAAGACCAATACGCCTTTAAGCCCGGGCAGTTAACCCGCAAGGCCAGCAAAAACGAGGGCGGCATGGAGGATGTAGCTGAAGAAGAACTGGAAATGATGAAAATGATGATGGGCGACGCCTTGTATAAAGTAGAATACGTCCTGCCTGGAAAAGTCAAAAAGGTCAATGGCTTGGATTATTCCATCAGCGAAGATGGCAGCACCGTGACCCGCAGCTTTAACTTTCTGGAACTGCTGGATGGCAAAACGGACATGGGATTGGAGATCAACTACAAGTAACCATGGTCAGCACCGTCCGCGTCCGCGATGTCATAGCGGCACTGGCTGATTGGGCCCCGCCCGCCTACCAGGAAAGCTACGATAACGCCCGCCTTTTATGCGGTGACCCGGATCAGCCCGTCAGCGGCGTGCTTTGCTGCCTGGACAGCACCGAAGAGGTGATTCGCGAAGCCGCAGAATCGGGCTGCAACCTGGTGGTGGCGCATCACCCCATTCTGTTCGGTTCGCTGAAAAGTCTGACCGGGCGCACGTATGCAGAGCGCGCCTTGTTAACGGCTATCCGGCTAAACGTAGCCTTGTTTGCCGCCCACACCAACCTGGATGCGGTGCACAACGGGGTAAACGACCGCATGGCGGACCGTCTTGGGTTGACGAAGCGACAAATTTTGGCCCCTAAACGCGAACTGCTCCTCAAGCTGGTCACGTTTGTTCCGGTGGAATGGGCCACGAAGGTCAGGCAAGCCTTGTTCGATGCCGGGGCCGGGGTAATATCCAACTACGATCATTGCAGTTTCAATACAGAGGGTGAAGGGACTTTTCGGGGTCTTGCGGGAACCGAGCAATATGTTGGCCAACGCGGCCAGGACCACATGGAGCGCGAAACCCGCATTGAAGTGGTGCTGCCGCGGCACAAGGAAGCGGAAGTCCTTCGCCTGTTAAAAAAAGCCCATCCGTACGAGGAAGTGGCCTATGACCTGTACCCCCTGCTCAATGAGCACCCCCAAGTTGGTCATGGTCTGGTCGGGACCTTGCCCGAGCCGCTGGCCGAGCCTGATTTTCTGGCCCTTTTAAAAGACCGGTTCAGGACCCCTTGCGTGCGCCACAGTCCGCTGACCGGGCTGCCCATTCAGCGCGTGGCCCTTTGTGGTGGGGCAGGTATATTCTTGATTTCCAAGGCTTTGCAATCGGGGGCGCAGGCTTTTGTCACCGCAGATGTAAAGTACCATCAATTTTTTGACGCGGAGGGCCGGATTTTGCTAGCCGATGTGGGTCATTACGAGAGCGAACAGTTTACAGCCGGGCTTTTGGCCGAGTTCCTGTCCGGGAAATTTGATACCTTTGCCGTTCGTTTGACCAGCATCGTTACCAATCCCGTAAATTATTTCTGATGGCCGTCGTAAAAGAATACACTGTAGAAGACAAGCTTCGCGCCCTGCACCACCTGCAGACCATTCATACCAAGCTTGACGAAATCGTTATTCTGAAAGGCGAATTGCCTATTGAGGTCAAAGACCTGGAAGACGAAATTGAAGGGCTGCAGACCCGCATGGAAAAGTTGAAGACCGAAATTGACACCTTCGACAAAACCATTGCCGACCGCAAAAACGTCATTAAAGACGCCCAGGCTCAGATCAAGAAGTACGAAGCCCAGCAGAAGAACGTCAAGAACAGCCGCGAGTTTGACGCGCTGACCAAGGAGATTGAGATGCAGACGCTGGAAAGCCAGTTAGGCGAAAAGCGCATCCGCGATGCCGAAGCCGATATGGTGGGTAAAAAACAGTACCTCAGCGAAGCCCAAAGCATCATTGATGCCCGCACGGCCGACCTGGGCGCCAAAAAAGGCGAACTGTCCAAAATCATCGCAGAGACCGAGAAGGAAGAGCAGGCGTTGAACAAGCAGCTGGAAGATGCCACCAACGAGGTGGATGATCGTTTGCTTACCGCCTTTGAGCGCATTCGCAAGTCTTACCGCAATGGCCTGGCGGTGGTCAGCATCGAGCGCGATTCTTGCGGCGGCTGCTACTCCAAAGTACCCCCGCAGCGCAAGATGGACATTCGCCAGCGCAAGAAAATCATCGTTTGCGAACACTGCGGCCGCATCCTGGTTGACCCGGAGATTGCCGGTCTGGTGGAAGAAATCTGAGCCGTGTTTGCCCTGCCTCGCGCCCTTGCCGCGACAAGCTTCGCAAGTACCATAACTTATGTTATTTTTTGGGGTTTTGCGCTTTTTTTCGCGCGGACTGGATGGGCCGCTGACGTTGGTGCGCACGCTCAGGCGTTGACTCAAACCCCAGGGCTTGTTCAAGCCCAAGCCCAGGCCACAGCGCTTGCACCCTCCCCCTGCACGCAGTGCTATGATTTCAACACGCGCTGCCGCCAGGCGTACGACCTCATTTTCGCCCTGCGGATCAAAGAAGGCCTCGCCCTGCTGGAGGCCGAAAAACGCGAAAATCCCGGCAACCGCCTGCCCTGGTTTTTAGAGAATTACGCCGACTTTTTTGTCTGCTACATCGGCGAAGAGCGCAGCGAATTTGACAAGCGCGAGCCCAACAAAGCGCAGCGGCTGCGCGAACTGAGCAAAGGGGACAAAAATTCGCCCTACTACCGCTATACCGAAGCTGAGCTGCACCTGCAATGGGCGTTGGCGCGCCTGAAATTCGAAGAATACCTTAGTGCATTCCGCGAAATCCGCAAAGCTTACCTGCTGTTGCAGGAAAACCAGCGGCTTTTCCCCGATTTTAAGCCCACGGCAAAAAGCCTGGCGCTGTTGCATGCCATTATCGGCGCTATTCCCGACCAGTACCAATGGGGGGCTCGCATGGTGGGCCTTGACGGCGACATTGACCAGGGAATGGGCGAAATGCGCGCCCTGCTGCGCTGGTCAGCCAGCAACGATTTTGTGTTTGAACAGGAAGCGCTGGTGTACTATGCACTGATGTCGCTGTACCTGGAGAACGATCCCGAAAGCGCCTGGGAAACCGTCAGCACAGAGCGCCTGGCCCTGCGCGGCAATCTGCTCAACCATTTTATCACCGCTTCAGTAGCCATGCGTACCGGCCGCAACGACGAGGCCATCCGGTTGTTGACCAACGCCCCCCGCACGTCCGAGTACCTTTCCTTTGCCTACCTGGACTTTATGCTGGGGCTGGCCAAACTGCGCCGCTTAGACGGCGATGCGCACCTTCCTCTCGAAAAATTCCTGGCAACGTTCAAAGGCCGCAATTACGTGCGCGAATGTTACCAAAAGCTGGCCTGGCATCACCTGGTGCAGGGGCGCCCTGAGCGCTACACCGAGTACATGATCCTGTGCAAGCAGCGGGGTGTCAGCATCATCGACGACGACAAACAGGCTGAAAAGGAGGCGCTGCGCGGTACTGCACCCAATTCGCTGCTGCTCAAAACACGCCTGCTCTTTGACGGCGGCTATTACAAACGCGCCTTGCAAGGATTGGAAGGCAAAAAGATGGAGCAATTCCGCACCCCCGCCGAGCAGGTGGAATTCACCTACCGTGCTGCCCGCATTTACGACGAGGCCGGCATGCCCGAACAGGCCAAGGGCTTTTACCAGGCTGCCCTGCAAAACGGTGAGACCCTGCCCTATTACTTCGCCGCCAGCGCCGCCTTGCATTTGGGTTACCTCTACGAACAGGAAGGCAACAAAGAAAAGGCCGCTGTTTACTTTCGCCGCAGCCTGAAAATGAAGGACCACGAGTACCGCAACTCGCTGCAAAGCAAGGCTAAGGCAGGTTTGAACCGAGTTGGGGGGTAAGGGTCTCGGGTGAAGGGGGACCTTTCGCTGCGCAAGTTTGCCCGATAAACGCGACCCGCTTGGTCCGCAACCCCTAGCTTTGCGCTTGCCATGAGCCTTCCCCCTATTCAGCGTCAGGTATCGCTCCGCCCCTACCACACCTTTGGAACGGATGCCTTTGCTTCCGCGCTGGCCGTAGCGGATCAACCCGAAACCCTATGGGCGTTGTGGAACCACCCCGAGTTCCGCGATCGCCCGCGGATGCTGCTCGGCGGCGGATCTAACGTGCTGTTCGTGCGCGACTTTGACGGTTTGGTGCTGCTCAACCGCCTCGGCGGCCTGGCAGAAGTAGACAGCGACGGATCGCACGTTTTGCTGCGCGCAGGAGCAGGAGTGCTTTGGCACCACATGGTGCACTATGCTGTAGAGCGAGGCTGGGGCGGCCTTGAAAACCTCAGCCTGATTCCAGGGTTGTGCGGTGCGGCTCCTATGCAAAACATCGGCGCCTACGGTGCAGAACTCAAAGACGTTTTTCACGAATTGGAAGCGCTGGATTTGCAGAGCGGGGAAGTCTTGCGCTTTGACCGACAAGCTTGTCAATTCGGTTACCGCGAATCGGTGTTCAAGCGCCAGGCCGCCGGGCACTACGCCATACTTTCACTTACGGTACGCCTGGCCCTTCGCCCAACATTGAATGTAACCTATGGTGCCATTCAGGATACGCTGAAACAGATGGGTATAGTGGAACCATCCGTGAGCGATGTTAGCAAGGCAGTAATCAATATACGTCAATCAAAATTACCAGATCCTGCGGTGCTAGGCAACGCGGGCAGTTTCTTTAAGAATCCGGAGGTCGGCGCAGCGCAGGCCGCGGAGTTGGCTGATCGCTTTCCCGGCATGCCGCAGTATCCGGGTGGAGAGGGCATGATCAAGCTGGCCGCAGGCTGGCTCATTGAGCAATGCGGCTGGAAGGGAAAACGCCTAGGCAACACGGGCGCTCACGCGCAACAGGCTTTGGTGCTGGTCAATTACGGGGGCGCGACCGGCGCCGAAATCTGGCAACTGGCCTGCGACATCCGCGAGGCGGTGTTGCAGCAATTTGGCGTGACGCTGGTGCCGGAGGTGAATCGGGTGGGTTAAAACCTCACGCCCATGCTCAGCACTGCCGTACCCACCGTTTGCTCGGTGCGGGCAAAGGGAATGGGCTCGCTGATGTCGGCCAACTGGTAGGGTGCCTCACCGAAAGTGCTCAGGCTGTGCACGTAACTGAGGTCAACGAAGAAGCTTTCGCCGCGGTAGCCGAGACCGCCGTGGAAGGAGTGCCGGCTAAGGTCTGCGTCGGCGGTAGCCCGACCTTCGGCGAAGGGCGTGCCGAGGTAGCTGTATCCCGCGCGGAAACGCATGGCACCGGAAACGGCTTCTACCCCACCGCGTAAATTGTGGGCGTTGGTATATTTTCCGTCAATCTGCGTGTTGATTTCAGCTTCCACAGCTTCAAAACCGAAACCGCCGCGGCTGAAATCAAACGCGCTGAATCCGTAGTCGAGGTACTCGTAGTCAAACGATAGAAAACCATACTCTTTGACCAAGACGGTTGCTGAAGCAACCGCGCGCCAGGGGCTGCGGAGGGTGTAATCAAAAAAGCCAAACGGCGAGAAAACCTGGTAGGTATTGGTCTCAATGTCCGAGTTGATCTCCGAACTGAATTCATCGCGCAAACGATAGCGGGTTGGGCTGTGCACCGAAGCGCCCAAGCGCAGCGCTTCTACTGGCCGCACAATAATGCCGAGTTTGGCGTTGAGGCCAGTACCGCGGGTCTCCAGCAGGTTGCGCTGGCTGAACGAGCTAAAGCCGGGGATGTTGCCTTCAGTGTCGCTCTCAGAGTACACCGCATCTTCGACATACTTTAAGAAAGGAATGCCCACCGAGCCGCCGATGTAGAATTTGTGGCCAAAATTAGCGGCCATGGCAATGACCATTTCAGACACCGAGCCGCGCGAGGTCAGGCGCCGATTCTGCGTGACGTTGCCGTCGGGGACCACGCTAAAGTAGCGCGAGGTATCGCCGGGTATGGGGTTGAGCAGAAAGGCATCATAGGCCAGGCCGGCGCCAAACGGATCCGCGTTGAAGGCGTCAGCGGGAGGCGTGCCCGACCCGCTGTTGAGAAATTCGGTGTAGGAGTCCAACAGCGAATTGTTGCTGTTGAAGCCATTGAACTCACGTCCGGAGGAGAAGTTGGCCAAACGGTTGACGCCGATAGCAAAACTTGTGGAAGCTCTGCGCATGCCGGAACCGTAGCGGTAGCGGTCATTGAGGTCGGTGAAGACCAGGCTCATGGAGCCGATGTGTGCATTGGCTCTGCTGTCGTTGACCAAGCCGTTGTAATAATCGGTCGAAGCGCCGGTGAACGAAAAGCCAGGGCTGAACTGAAATTCTGACCCTCGGTACACACCAAGACCGGCGGGATTGATACTGACGGCTCCGAAGTCGCCCCCGACGGCTCCAAAGGCTCCACCGGCACCAGTAGCCCTGGCCGTTGAACCAAATTGCAGCATGGCGTAGCGGAGGGCATCCGCATCGTTTTGGGCCTGGCCAAAGAAGGACAAACAAAGCGCGGTGCCTACCAGGAAAATTTTGCGTTTCATGGCGATCGGATTGATCATGATAAAAGTTACGTTTGCTTAAAGGCCAGCATTTGCGCAAGCGCTAACCATGCGGGGTTTGCCGGGTTGCAAGCGTTTGCCAGCATTTGCCAGCATTTGCCAGCGCGATCGGATGCCCGATGTTATCAGCGCGGACGGGAACCGCCGCCGGAGCGGGATCCACCACTGCTGCCCGAAGAGCGCGTGCCGCTGCTGCCCCCCGATGAGCGGGAACCGCCGCCTGAAAAGGAGCCTGGCGAACGGCTGCCGCCAGACGATGGGCTAACCCGGCTCGGCGAACTCGGTGTGCTGCGGCTTCCGCCAAAAATGCCCGATCCGGAGGAACGGCCTGGGCTTGCGGGCGAAGGGGCCGCGGAAGGACTGCGGGATGGTGCTGGTGCCGGACCGAGATTCGGATTCACATCAGGTTTGGAGCCGCGGTCATAACCGGGAGTAGAGCGCGATGGTGAGTACCCTGGGGCTGCCGAAGGCGAGCCGCCGTAGCTGGGTGCATAGCCACCTGCCGGTTCCGGTTGGCGAACGCCGTTGTAAGGCAGTCGTTGCTCAACGCGGGTGCGGGAAGGCGCGGCTGTCATGTCACTGCCGGTGGTTGCACCAGGGCGGGAAAAGCCAGGGGTAGGTCGGTCTGCTATGCCAGTAACCGGACGTTCAGCACTGCCCGGGGAAGGGCGGTCAATGGTGCTGCCCGCGGGACGGTCAAAGCCACCTGCGGCCGGGCGTTCAACGCCACCGGCTGATGGGCGGTCAACAACGCCACCAGACGGACGGTTTGGGTTAGCTGTGGCAGGAGCAGCTGTTCCGCTGCCTGTGCCGGAGGATGCGCCAGGTCGGGTGAACCCCGGAACGACGCGATCAGCAGGACGTGCAGTTGCAGGACCTTCCGGAGAAGCGGGTGCAGAAACACCCGTTCCAGTGGTGCTTGCGCCCGGGCGGGTAAAGCCAGGAGTAGGGCGATCAGTTGGACGATCGGGAGCCGTCACTGCCGGTGCCGTGGTGTAGCCTGCGTCTGAGCGGTCGCGAACGGTAGGAGTTGGCGCGTCGCGATCAACGTCGGTAGCGCTGGAACCGCCGGTGCGCGGGGTATAATCGTCAATGTTGTTCAGGTAATTCGGACGGGGATCAGTGGTGGTGTTGCTGCCGGGTCGGTTGCGTGGACCGTAATAGATGCCCCCGCCGGAGTAGTCGCCGCCGCCGGCAAAACCGTTGTTGTAGCCAAAACCGTTGCCGTAGCCCCAGGGATTCGGGCACCAGGGATTGCCCCAGCCGCCGCCCCAACCAAAGCCGCCACCCCATCCGGGATAGCCCCAGCCTCCACCCCAGCCCCAACCGGGATAGCCCCAGCCGCCGCCCCAGCCGGGATAGCCCCAGCCACCGCCCCAGCCAAAACCTCCACCCCAGCCGGGATACCCCCAGGGGCGATTCCAGCCCCAGCCGCCACCCCAGCCGCCGCCCCAGCCGAAGCCAGGGTTACCCCAACCGCCACCCCAGCCACCGCCGAAACCGTAGCCGATGCCGATGTTGATGCCAGGGGTGAAGAAGGGATCGTAAAAAGGACTGAAATAGGTGGCCCCAAAAACGGGCGTGTACAGCCTGCGGGCGCGGCTGCTGAAAAAGTAATCGTCGTCGTTGTAATAATTGTCGTCGTAGTAATTGTAGATGTACGTATCACCGCTGCCGTCTGTGCGCTGCTCGGTGGAGTATGGCTGCTGCTGCGTTTGTTGCTGCGCGGGCTCCTGCACCGGCTCCATGCGCTCGCTGCCGAGGTAGCTGGAATTGGCGTTGCTCTGGTCGTACCAGGAATACGAATCGGTATTGACCGACGGTGCCGTAGTGCGGCTTTGAGCGCTGGATGAACTGTTCCGCTGCCCATTGCCCTGGTTGCTCCGGTTATCCGAATAGGTTTCGTAATCGCCAGTATTGATGTCGGTGGAAGGGCTGTAGTACACGTCGTCAACGACCGTGCGCTGCGAGATGCCGGAGCGTCCGCAAGATGTCAGTAACAAGGTACCGGAGGCGATGAGAATGACCAGAGCTTTCATAGTCCTTTCCTTTAAATGGAGGAGGTGGTTGGCGGGAACAGGTTGCAGTAAGTGCCAAAGCGCTTCGAACTACAGGGGGCCATTTAATGGCCGAAGCAGATTCGTTACCTTTGGCCCTCGCCTACGGGCATTTCTACTCAAATACTATACCAATTTACGATCAATTTGCCAAATGGGCCAAAGCATGACGACTCGGGGCGAAGATTACGCCCAATGGTACAACGATCTGGTGCTCAAAAGCGGCATGGCCGAGTACGCCGCCGTTCGCGGTTGCATGGTGATTAAGCCTTATGGCTACGCCATTTGGGAGGCCATGAAAGACGTTTTGGACCGGCGCTTTAAAGAAACCGGCCATGTGAACGCGGCATTTCCGCTGTTGATTCCCAAAAGTTTTTTCAGCAAAGAGGCCGCGCATGTGGAGGGCTTTGCCAAAGAGTGTGCCGTAGTGACGCATTACCGGCTGAAAAATGACGGGCAGGGCGGCATCGTGGTGGATCCCGAGGCCAAGTTGGAGGAAGAATTGATTATTCGCCCTACCTCTGAGACCCTCATGTGGAACGCCTACAAGGGCTGGATTCAAAGCTACCGCGACCTTCCGCTGCTGATTAACCAATGGGCCAATGTGATGCGCTGGGAAATGCGCACCCGGCTGTTTTTGCGAACCGCCGAGTTTTACTGGCAGGAAGGGCATACCGCGCACGCAACGGCGGCTGAAGCGGTGGAAGAGTCGGTGAAAATGCTCAACGTGTACGCCGAATTCATGGAGGGCACGTTGGCTATTCCGGTCATCAAAGGGGTAAAATCGGAGTCCGAGCGCTTTGCCGGAGCCGTAGACACCTACACTGTCGAGGCGCTGATGCAGGACGGCAAGGCGCTGCAAATGGGCACGTCGCACTTTCTGGGGCAGAATTTTGCGCGCGCTTTTGACGTGACGTTTTTGAACAAAGAAGGCGAACGCGACCTGGTTTGGGGCACGTCCTGGGGCGTTTCGACCCGCATGATGGGTGCGCTTATTATGGTGCACAGCGACGACGAAGGCCTGGTGCTGCCGCCCAAACTGGCCCCGATTCAAGCAGTGCTGATTCCGATTGCCAAAGGCAAAGAGGACAACGCCGACCTGATGGCGGCTGTTGAGGCCATGGCGGCGGAATTGCGCCGCCGCGGTATCCGCGTCAAGGTGGACGACGACGACACCAAGCGTCCGGGCTGGAAGTTTGCCGAGCACGAACTGCGCGGGGTGCCTGTGCGCCTGGCCATGGGCGGCCGCGATTTAGAGAACGGAACCATGGAAGTGGCGCGTCGTGATGAGCGAAGCAAGGAGACCCTTCCCCTGACCCAGGTGGCCGACCGCGTGGAGGCCCTGATGTCGGAGATTCAGACCAATTTGTTTGAACGCGCCCGCCGCTACCGCGACGGAAACATTCAACGGGTGGAGAACTTTGACCAGTTTCAGGAGGTTCTGGAATTGGGCGGGTTCGTGTACGCGCATTGGGACGGCACGGCAGAAACCGAAGCGGCCATTAAAGAGAAAACCAAAGCCACCATCCGCTGCATTCCCATGGACGGCCAGGAGTTGGACGCTGACGGTGCCGGGGTTTGTGTGCTCAGCGGCAAGCCCAGCGCGCGGCGGGTGCTTTTTGCGCGGGCCTATTAATTTAGGGCGAAGGGGTTGAGTGCGGATTGCGTGCGATGTATTTTTCCAGTTAACTGAACGTGTTATGTCGAATCTTGAAAATGGACGGGATCTTGTGTTGGGCATGTTGCGCGACAAGGCAACGCTTAAGAAACACCTTTGTGCGCAGACACATAAGCATTTCGCCCAATTTAAAAAGATTTTGCAGCGCTTAGAAGGCGAGTACACGGCTGAATTGGCCAAGCAGTCCGATCCTCCGCGTTTCATAGTCAGCGATTTGGGTGAGTTTGAAGCGCAGGTTTCGTTTGGCGGTGACACGCTGTTTTTTACGATGCACTCCAACATTTTTAGCTTTGAACCCACGCATCCGATTTTTCAGACAGAGTATGTGCGCGAAAATCCGAACCGGGCGTATTGCGGCATGATCCAAGTGCATAACTTTTTGTATGATTCGATTAAGCAGCAGCGCCCGCTGGACGTTGGGTACCTTATTGCCCGGATTTTTATCAACAACGAAGGTCATTTCTTTGTAGAAGGTAAGCGTCAACTTGGATTTTTGTACAATGACATCGCCAATGCGGAATTGAACGATGTGTACATTCGCGCCATCATAGAATCTGCTATGATTTATGCCATTGATCTGGACCTGCTGGTGCCGCCATACGAACAAGTGCAGGTGATGTCCGTGCAACAAAAAATTACCCAGCAGAACAACAGTGCTTTTGCCACTGGCAAACGGATGGGGTTCAAGTTTCAGTTTGAGGAGAAGGGGGGGTAAGCTGTGCTTATCGGGCCGGCTGCCGGCTGCCAGCCGGGCAGCCGTAAAACTTTTCCACATCGGCAGCGCTTTTTAGGGCTTTTGTAGCGCGCGGTACTGCAAGGCCGCAATTTGGTCGGACAAAATTGTCCGGCCATGAAAAAAGTTTGTTTTAATCGGTTGTTGCGGATGCTGGGCAGGTTCCCTGCAGCCCTGGTTTGCTTTGTCTTCGGGCCCGCCGCCGGCCATTCGCAGAACTTGTTGTACGTGCAAAGCCCCGACACCCTGGTGCTGCAGGCGGGGGCGCGCGTCTATGTGCAGGGCGGCGTGGTGCTGTCTGGTGAGGGGCAAATCCTGCTGGACGGTGCGCTGGTGTTGGGGGGTGGAAGCAGCGGCGGAGCCGGGGGCAGCGCGGATTGGACGGACAACAACGGGTTGGCCGGGGGGGTGGGGGGCTCGGGTTGCGTCGTGTTGGCTGCTTCGGGTGCGCAAATTGGCGGCGCGGTTACGGTGGAATTGCCCACGTTGCTTTTGGCGAGCTCAGGGGGGGCTTTCGGGCTTTCTGCTTCGTTGACCATCCGGGACAGTTTGTTGCTCGGTGTCGGTAATGCGCTATCGCTTGAAGGCCATGAACTGCAGCTGCTGAACACTGATCCTGCTAGCCTTGCCTGGCAGGATGGTGGCTGGCTGGTGTCGGAAACGCATCCTGACGCAGCTCCGGATTACGGTACCGTAAGCTGGGAGGTTAATGCCGGGCCGAGTCCGCCGGAATATGTCCTTCCACTTGGGGTTGCCGGACCAGATTTGAGCGTGGAGTTTACGCCTTTACCTGGGAGCATGTCCTTCCATATGTCTACCTATGGAACCGGACCGGATAATCTGCCGCTGCCCGGCACCGGGCGTTACCTGCCCTTGCCTGTAACCGACTTGTACAGCGAGGATGCCGGAGGCGACAATGCGCCCTGGACCCTTGATCGATTCTGGATCATCGATCCGGGCGAAAACGGCAGTGCTGTTACGCTGCGGTACCGGTCGACGGAAGCCAGTGGAGGGGTTGCTGGGTCTGAAGCCACCTTGCTGGCCCAACGCTGGGTGCCTGGAATGGGCTGGGAAGGGCCGGGGATCGGGAGCAGCGGCGAGCCTTTGGTTTCCACCATAAGCTTTCATGCCGAAGAGGCCGGTGCATGGACACTGTCTCTGGGGGCTTCTCCCCTGCCAGTGACTTGCCACGGACTGGTCGTCACGGCACTGCCTGGGGCCGTCCTCTTGCAGTGGTCCACCGAAAGCGAATTGAGCAATCGGGGATTCGAAGTACAGCGACGGGGTGCGCATGATGCCTGGCAAAGCTTGGCCTTTCTGGAAGGGGCAGGCACCACGATTGAACCGCAGTCCTATCGCTTTTGGGATTCCATTTGCCCTCCTAGTGGTGCCCTCTACAGGCTGATGCAGGTGGATTACAACGGCAGCCAGCGAGCGGTCTGTGGGTTGGTCCATGGCAGGCCATTGCCAGATGATGCCGCACTCAAACCGTTGCTTTGGCCCAATCCAACGCAAGGCCAGTTTTGGGTCGCGGCGCCTGCTTTGCCCGCTTCTTTGGACCAAGGGCAACCTGGCGAATGGCAACTCTACGACTTGCAAGGTCGGCTCATGGGCAAGGGTATTGCTCGTTGCATCAGTGGTCCCGAATCAAACAGTAGTCAACATCCTGGTCAGCATTTCGATGCTGGTGTTTCATCCAGGTACCACGTGACGTTGCCGGATGCGCTGCCTGCCGGGATGTACCAGTTCCGGTGGGGCGCTTCGACTGAACAAATGTTCAGAGTACTGCACCTTCCTCCGTAACAGCCTGCCTGCGTTCATACTCCTGGAACGTGAAGGGGAAGGCGTGGCGCTCATCTGCCGGGTGATGCTGCTCGCTTTGGAGCACCCAGGAATCATCCGGTTCTGGAAAGAATGCATGCCCTTCTTCAACCCAGGTTTCGACGCGGGTGTAGTAAAGCTTGCGGGTATGGGGCAAAGCAATGCGATAAATCTCACTGCCGCCAATAACAAAGGCTTCTGTTTCGCCAGCCTGGAAGGCTTGATCCACTGTCTGCGCAAAACTGGGCAGGAGGTAAACACCCTCTGCCTGGAAGTTGGTCACTCCTTCTGTCGGGAGAATGGTCACCCCCTCCATGGCCAAATCTGGGTTTCGGGTGATGACCAGGTTGGTTCGGTTGGGCAAGGGCTTGCCAATAGACTCGAAGGTCTTCCGACCCATGATGACATGATGGCCGGTAGTCAACTTCCGAAAGTACTTCAAGTCATCGGGCAGGTGCCAGGGAATGGTATTGTCCACGCCGATAACACCATTCCGGGAAGCAGCAACAACAATAGATATAATCACTATTAAGCTATATTATTAATGAAAATACTATACCGATACCGCTGCAGGGATGTGCGGATGGGGGTTGTAGTTCTGCAGAGTAAAGTCTTCGTAGCGGAAAGCAAACAAATCGCGAACCTCCGTGTTGAGCACCATTTCAGGCAGCGGCCGCAGGTCGCGGGTCAGCTGAAGCCGGGCCTGGTCCAGGTGGTTTCGGTAAAGATGAGCGTCGCCAAATGTGTGAATGAATTCGCCCGGCTGCAAATTGCAAACTTGCGCAACCATCAGGGTAAGCAACGCATACGATGCTATGTTGAACGGCACGCCCAGGAAAACATCCGCGCTGCGCTGGTAGAGCTGGCAGGAAAGTCGGTTACCCGACACATAGAACTGGAAAAGGCAGTGGCACGGGGGAAGGGCCATTCGTCCCACATCAGCCACATTCCATGCACTGACAATCATGCGCCGCGAGTCTGGCCGGGTTTGGAGCGTGTCCAGAATTTGTTGGATCTGGTCAACCGTTCCACCGTCGGGCGTAGGCCAGGAGCGCCACTGGTGGCCATAAACCGGGCCGAGGTCGCCGTTTTCGTCGGCCCAATCGTCCCAAATGCGCACGCCGTGCTCTTTCAGGTATCGGATGTTGGTGTCTCCTTGCAGGAACCAGAGCAATTCGTGGATGATGGAACGCAGGTGCAGCTTTTTGGTGGTCACCAGCGGAAAGCCCTTTTGGAGGTCAAAGCGCATCTGGTGCCCAAAAATGCCTACCGTGCCGGTGCCGGTCCGGTCGGTTCTCTCCTCCCCTTCTGTCAGGATGCGTTGGAGCAAGTCGTGGTATTGCCGCATTGCCGTAAAAATAGGGCTTGTCCCCTTGTTTATTGCTACTGCTGGCTGCTTCAAATGGTCCTGGTTTGGCCAAAGGTTGCGCAATATTCAACCATAATCTCTATTACGCAAGCGTGGATGGGCATGATTAAGCAGCACGGCACCAATCTATCAAGTCGCTTTATTTCAACGATTTATCAAACAAATAAATCGCAATATTTAATGGCTTCGCTGTTTTCAGCGATACCGCATTTCGCCCGGACATACCGTCACAAACGCCGCAGGTTCGGCATAGCAAGTAAATGCCATGTTTAGCACCTTGAGCTTTAATGGTTGGAACGTAACGTTTAGACGCGATATTAATATGGATCGGTTGCTCGCATATTCATGGTGTATTTTAAGCTTTTTAGGAGTCATTCAACCTGCCAAAGGGCAGAATTTAGTATTGAATCCAAGCTTTGAAGACTATACCACCTGCCCCACGTTCATCGATCAAATGAATCGGGCCACACATTGGGGAAAACCGACGCCAGGTACGCCTGATTACTTTCACAGTTGCACCACCTTTCCATCCATTTCCACTCCGTCAAACGGGTTTGGGACAGAGGCAGCCTTTGATGGGAATGCCTATGCAGGACTGGTATCTTACGTAGACACCAACGTCTATGGCGGTTTTGCCAATTACCGGGAGTACATCAAGGGCCAATTGAGCGAACCCTTGGTCAGTGGTAAATTTTATGCCATCCGTTTTATGCTCAGTGTAGGGGACGCCTACCGCTATGCCACAGATAATCTGGGCATGTATCTGACCGACAGCGTTGAACCTTGGACAGGAGCGCCAACGGACTATCCCGCGTTGGGGCTGCCTCCCTACAGCTTAGTTCCACAAGTAGAATACTCCGGCCTGCCTATTGATAACCTATCCGGATGGACCCCTGTATATGGTGAATTCGAAGCCAGCGGAGGTGAACAAGCGTTCATTTTAGGCAATTTTCAAGGAGATGCAAGTACGACCCGGACAGATCTTCAACCCTGGGCTTCGGCCATGGCCTACTACTTCATTGATGCTGTGTCCGTGGAACGCATCTACATTGCGCCTTTGGCCGTGCCTGACTCCGGCGTAACCACAGAACTCAGTGCGGTTCTGGTTGCTGTCCTGGACAACGATATTGACATGGACGGCATTCTTGATCCCGGGTCTTTAACCCTCACTTCTGCTCCAACGGGGGGCTCAGCGAACCTGGAACCAGCCACCGGTGAAATTCTTTACACCCCCATGCCGGGCTTCTATGGATTGGACAGTTTCAATTACCGAATCTGCGATGAAGAAGGACTGTGCGATACCACGTGGGTGCAAGTGCGCGTGATGGAAGCAGTGGATCCGGTAGGGCCTAACCTGGTAAACGATGTTATCGAAACGCCCTGGACAACAGCGGTTTCCATTGCTGTCCTGACCAATGATGCCAGCGGTTCCTCCCCATTGGTGCCTTCCACGCTTCAATTGATTGATGCCTGGTCCGCTGGCGCTGTAGTCCTGGACGGCATCAGCGGTATGCTGTTAGCCACTCCGGCTCCACTTACCTGCGGCGAAAGCTCCTTTCGCTACTCCGTGTGCGATCAAAATGGCCTATGCGATACTGCTGAAGTACGCTTAAAGGTGATTTGCTCAACGCCGGCATGCCAGGATGACGAATACAACGTTCTTGTGAACGATAGCATGTCGCTTGCCATCTTCCTCAACGATCAACCGGGGAATGGCCACTGGAACCCGAGCAGCTTTGTCCTCCGCACCGATCCGCTTTTAGGCCAAGTTGCACGGAATGCAGATGGCTTGACCTATACCGCAGGTCAGCAAACCGGGCTGGACCGATTCCGCTACGAACATTGCGATGAAGCGGGCCTTTGCAGCCAGGCCTGGATAACCGTTCGCGTAAGCGACGTGCCAGTTCTGCCCACAGTCCCCGATCTGTTTATCCCGGACGTCATTACCCCCAACGGCGATGGCTTCAACGACGAGTGGACCATAACCGCTTTACAAGCATTTGACCAGCACGAAATTTGGATCATCAATCGCTGGGAGCACGAGGTTTTTCGAACCGATGCCTACCAGAACGACTGGAACGGCGACAACCTGCCGGATGGCACGTACTTCTATATACTCCGCGTTTTTGACGGTCAACAAGGCTGGACCTATACCGGCGCGTTGACGCTCTTGCGCTAGTCAGCCGCCCCCCCTGATCGTAAACACAGCCTGAGTCGCGACGCTACTCGCTTCTCTGGCCGCACCGTACTCCCTCCCTACAGTTTGAAAGCAAACAGCCGACCCGGTAAGGAGTCGGCTGTTTGTGGTTGATGGCCAAAAATATGTTGGGAGCGGATTCTTTAGCGTCCCCAGCGGAATTGTCTCACTTAATCTGTTGATTTAACCACCTGGCGCATCAAGCGCATGCCGTCTTCGCGGATTACTTGTACCAAGTAGGAACCGGCTGCTTCTGCGCTTAAGTCCAGCGGAACGGCAATGAGGCCCTTCGAACCCTGACGCGTGACTTCCACAACCGGACGGCCAGCTATATCAGTGATCACTACCTGATACTGACCGCTCCGCGCCTGGTAGAACTGCACCTCAAACTTGTCTGTGAAGGGGTTCGGGACAATGTTGATGTACTGGTTGATGGCCACACCGTTGTTCGTGCTCAGGTAAACAACATCGCTGTATTCATACGTGTTGTCCTGGTCTACGATCTTCAAGCGATAGTACAAGCCCCCTGGATGCAGGTTCCGATCCATGAAGGAGTAATTGCGAGGCTCGGTGCTGTTGCCAGCTGCCTCAACGGCACCCAGCATTTCATAATCCTTGCCATTTGAGGAGCGCTCCACTTCGAAGTGCGATACATTCACCTCAGAGGCTGTCAGCCAGTTTAGCTCATTCACGCCGTTTACATGCTGGCCGGTAAACGAAACCAACTGCACCGGGAGCGGATCGCCGGAACCCGATCCGTGAATCACGAAGCCGGAGAAACGATCCGTAGTAAAGGTTATGGCGTAGAAATCTCCACCCGCATCATAAGTTACGCTATTGACGGTGTGCAGACTGCGGCCATCATCGTGGTAGCCGGTTACGGCCACATTGCTAGTAGTTGGTGCAGCACTTGGAGCCGGGAAACCATTATAGCATGCATCGTAACTGCTTCTACGACCGGCTACGGCGTCCAGCCACGTGTTGCCGTTATCGACAAAATCATCCCACTTAGTCTTGGGGACATAGAGTGTCAACACCGGATCATTTAACGTCGGCTGAGTGGTTACATCAATTTCGAAAATGTCTTCGACAAACAGTTCATCCGGACAGGTCATGCTTGAAGAAGGCATCCGGGCTGGGTTAGAGGCACCTGCGCCATAAGCACCGTTCGGCACATCCCCTAAGCCACCCCAATACGAACCGGGGGTGGTAAATGCGTCCGAGCCAGGAAGTTCAACCGTTGTGGCGCCGATGTTGTTGCCATTGGGATTCAAGCCGACGTAGAGCTTTTCACCATCGTCAGAGGCCCAGAACTGGGTGCCGCCGCTTGGAATGGGCGTACACGTTACGTTGGGATCAGCAGCCGTGGCAAGCGCTGTCAGGTAATTCAGAGTGGTCTGTACCGTTTCATCGGCGCAATAGCTACCTGGATCATTGCTGACGGTGTATTGCACGGTGACTGAACTGTTCATGGTCAACCCGCTCAGATCAGCCAGCCTTGGCAACGCCAAGTCAGGAGTGAGCGTTCCAGAACCTGCAATAATGCTCCATGAACCCTCCCCGACCGCTGCGGCGGCCCCAACAAGCTCAAAGGTTGAGCCGGCACAGGTGTAATCTGCCGAGGTAATGACAGCAGCGGATGGTGCTGTTTCATTGGTTAAGACAACTTCGTCAAAACTTGCCGGGCAAGCACCGCTGCTTATGGTCCAGCGCAGAGTTGCGCTGGTGCCAAGCGGTACCCCTGTAACCGAAGCAGATGCAGAAGTAGGCACAGGAACAGTAGCCGTTCCACTTTGTACGGACCAAACTCCACTTCCAACCGTTGGAACGTTGCCTGCAAGCGTGAAGCTTCCACCTGCACAGTTGCCCTGGTCTGCACCAGCATTTGCAACAGTGGGATTGGCTGCAACCGTCCAGAAGAAAGAGTTTGTCGCAGCATCACAACCGTTGCCGGAGCAGTTTTTGCGCACTTCGATGACATTGGTTCCTTCAACCGCTGCGAAGGATGGGACGGAGGCACCCCAGGATCCAAATCCGGAACCCGTATTGAATCGGTACTCGATGTTGCAGGTACCCGTGCCGCCACCCATGTCCGTAACGCCGGTTAACGTCAGAGTAGTTCCTTCGCATACCCCAGCAACATTGGGTGATTTTGTGGCGGATGGTGCCGCAGGATCCGCAACTACCGTGACAACGCGGCAGTTTGAAGCCCAGGTAGGGGGGCCACAATCTGGGGTACCATTCTCATTGACTTGCACTGCGTAAGTAGTGGTTGCACCCAAACCAGATGGAGGGTCATAAGCAGCTGCCGTGGCACCAGAAATAAGATCCCATCCTGTCGTTACTGTTCCTGTTGGGCAACCTACAGCGCCAGATTGTGAGTACCATTGGTACGAAAAGAGGCCACTGCCCCCAGAGGGGGAGGTAGTAAATGCGATGTTTCCAGGATCCCCCCCAAAACAAATAGTTTCAGCTGTTCCGCTAATGGTGCCAAAGTTCACGTTTGGTTGAACTGTTATGACACGGCAATTAGTGGCCCATGTTTCAACAGCGCAATCTGGGCTGCCGACTGGATCGACTCGCACAGCGTATGTTCTTGTTGTAGTCAATGCAGGCGGATCATAACTCGAGCTTGTGGCCCCCGAAATTTCAGTGAACCCGGACAGACCTGTACCAGCAGGACAGCCAACGGCTGCGTTCACAAAAGCCCATTGGTATTCGAACACTCCACTGCCGCCAGAAGGTGCAGCGCTCAAGGTGATCACGGATGGGTCTTCACCATAGCAAATAGCTTCTGCCGTATTATCAACAGTTCCAAAATTGATCTGCGGAAGCACATTCCAACTGGCAACTGTAGCAAAAGTCTCGCCGGAACCATCACAGGCTAATCCATCGCAAACTCTTCGCGTTTGAATTTGTATTGCCCCGGTACCTTCATTATCGGGCACAATGGACGATCCGGCCGTGTATGGATCCCAAGACGCACCTCCATCTGTCGTGTACTGGTATTCATTTACGCAAGTTCCCGTGCCATTTGTGTACAATTGGAAAGATGCGGCTACCGAGGTACCGAAACAAACAGTGGATCCGGAAGGAGGAGAAATGGAAAGTACCGTTGGTGCCGTTGGATCATTGTTAACTGTCCACTGCGCAATGGTAGCAAACGTTTCTGCAGCTCCATCGCAACCATTGCCATCACATACCCTTCTGGCTTGGACTTGAATGCGATTGGTGCCTGCAGAAACTGCAGTGATATCATCGCCTGGTGTGTAGGTACTCCAATTGGCTCCACCATCAACTGTAAATCGGTATTCATTACTGCATGTACCTGTTCCAGAACTCCCTGCATTCGCCGTAGCTTTTACAGTTGCGCCCACACAAACAGTGGTTCCACTGGTCGGTGTTGCTGTATTTAATGTCGGCGCTATCGGATCGGTTACAACGGTCCATTGGGCGATGGTTGCAAAAGTTTCACCGGTACCGTCACAACCGTTGCCATCGCAAACCCTGCGGGTCTGAACTTGTACATAGTTGGTCCCTGCCCCGGCAGCAGTAATGTTCCCCGATGGAGTGTATGTACTCCAAGGGGTGCCTCCTGTGACGGTAAACTGATAGGAATCTGTGCATGTCCCAGTTCCATCCGTGCCCGGCAAAATGGCAGCATTAACGAGAGCCCCGGTACAAACTACGGTAGCTGAAGCTGGTGTAGCCGAATCAAGCGATGGAGCAATTGGATCTGGAAGAACCTGCCAGCTATGCTGGTTATAATCGCTGTCTCCACAACCACTTCCAGTTGCCGTCCGGCGCGTCCTTAAAACTATTGTTTCACCAGACAACCCCGTAGTAGTGATGGAAGCTCCAGTGCCTGATGACACCGTATAGCTTGTCCAGGTATCGCCTCCATCCGTGCTGATTTCGTACTCATCGGTAACTGTCCCGCCGCCACCGCCGGCCCCAGCGAACGTGGCATAAGGCGTGCTACCAACACAGACTGAAGTCGCATTGGGCACTGGAGTTAATGTATGGGCACTTGGTTGATTGTTTACAGTTATCGTTGCGAAAACAGGACGACTCCAACCACAACATTCATGCCGTTCACGGTATCGAACCGTGTACGTCCCCGTCGCAGTAAATGCGGGTGTGGTAAAACTTTCGGAAGTAGAACTAAATGTTGTGGAACTTGGTGAAGTTGTATAAACCAGCCATTCATACTCCAAAGGATCATCATAACTGTCACTGACCGTCAAGGCTACTGTTCCATCCACACAGATTGAGGAGGTAGCCGGACTAATAACGGGAAGGGTTCTCGGTACATTTGAAACAGTCAAAAAGTTATCATACGTCCCAGAGCTGAGTACTAAATCATAAACACCGGCTGTATTGGTCGTGATTTTTACAGCTGCAGTAGCAGTGATGTAAGATGTTGTGGAAGCCGTTACATCGTTGACCAGAGTCAACCCTGTTGGCAGTGCCCAAGTACCTGTTCCTTTGGCCACATCTATCTCTGAATTGATGCATGCTTTGCCCGGAGTGTTGGATCGGGTAATATCTACGATTAATGAAGCAGGGTTTGTCACAGCTCCACCTGAAGTAGAAGAATTGGGGGTAACCGTTGCGGTAAAGTTTACTTGCGTGACCACAGCACTGTTCTGAGTGGCAATTGCATAGCGAGCACCAGCCCTGCCGGTTCCACCTGCACCACCAGTGCCTCCTGTTCCTCCAGCGCCCGAACCACCGCCCTCGCCCGAGTCTCCACCTCCACAGTTTCCAGTACCAATCCCCCTACCGCCGCCGCCGCCGCCGCCTGAGCCACCAGATCCGCCGGATCCGCCAGATCCCGCATTACCAGTATTGAGGTTAAGATTCGTTAATGTTCCATTGCCTCCCCAGCAAAAAATTCCAAAAGAGCCGCCGCCGCCGCCGCCGCCATACCCACCAGCGCCGCCGCCGCCACCGCCGCCGCCGCCTGAACCGCCTTGGCCCCCATCGCGATCACAGGTTCCTGAGTCGGTGGAACCACTTCCACCTTCACCACCGCCACCGCCTTTACCGCCACCACCCCCACCGCCATTGGTACCGGCGGTTGGTGTGAAATAACCACTTGCGTAAGCATCGGCGACTGGTGTAGTGCCGGCTGTGCCAACGCCACCATCCCCACCATTAGATCCTGAAACACCGTTGTTACCACTATTGCAACTTCCGCTTACTCCAGAATTGCCGGCACCACCGCCACCACCTGAAGTTCCACCGTTGCCAGCTGAAGGAGCTCCTCCGCTGGCTCCGTTGTTTCCTGTGCCACCATTACCACCAGAGCCAGTGTTCGTCCCCGAACACCGTCCGGCACTCCCTGCGCCACCATTACCACCTGTTCCACCACCGCCACCAGCCCCATTTGTGCCAATGGCCACTCCGCCAGCCAATGGCCCGGTTGCTGCTCCTCCGCCACCCTCACGGCCAGCTCCACCTCCGCCACCTGGTGCTGAACCACAACCCCAATAATAATCGCAACCACCGTTACCACCTGTATTACCTTGGACGCCTGGGTTTCCACCTTTACCACTCGCACCTCCATTGCCTGCAGATGCTGCCCCAGACGTAATGGCACAACGAGTTATATTATAATTCTCGCAATCATTTGCATAAACTGCGATATTAGAATACCCATGACCCAAGGAAGTCTTAGCTGTAGTTGCGCCAGTAGTAATTCTTAAATCCTGTAAGGTCCAGTTGTCTACGCCTACCGCCTTTATCCCCATAAGGTGGCCCACTGTAGTACTGATTGACTCCGCACCACTGCAGGATAAAAGTGTATGGAAAGTAGAATTCTTCTTCCAAGAGCGAGGAGCCGCCCCAGATACCTCAAAACCTCCTTCTATAAAAAGATTGCTTCGCATGGTAATAATCACATTCTCAAGATAATCCGATGATGAAGGTGAACTTTTCCCCTCCATCCGAATGTGTGTTTTACCGCCGCCAACTGTGCTGTAGTTATTTAAGACATACCCAAGTGTCTTGAAGGGATTGTTAGGACCTCCATTGCCCGGGGCATCAGTTCCAAAAGTTGCTATGTAGATAAAATCACAATCTGGAGCAGCGCAAAAATTATCCGCATTGGAATAATAGGTCACCGTAACCGTATTCGAAGTAGTAGTGAGCGAAGTAAATACAGCTGAATTGTTTGAAGTTGCCAAACAACGGTAGTACCGCGTTCCTATAGTTTGCGGGGGAACATAAGATGCTGAAGTAGCCCCCCCGATATCTGTCCATGGACCACCGGAACTTGTAGCCGATTGCCATTTGATGTGCCTGGCCCAAACGCCTCCACAATCATTTGTAGCGAATGTGGTTTGGAGCGTTAATGGAGTTCCCTCGCAAACATTGCGTGAGGATCCACCCAACCCAGCGGCGTCAGGTTGTTGAGTTATGGTAGGCGCTTGGGTGTACGACCAATAATATGACCAATATACACGATATTCTCCAGAGCCATCTCCACCTGAGCAGGTGCGTGTCTCTGTAAAATAATTCCACTGGTACGGATTATTGTCACAGATATTGTTAATGGTCCTTAGGTTGGCATATCCTCCACAAATTGCATCATCACTCCCAAAGAAAACACAAGGCCAATCGTCCTCTTCAAAGCCATCGAATGAAAGGCTTATTGCGTCCAAAGCATTTGAGCCAACCGGATTTACCCAAGAATAATTGGTAATCCCCTGCCAACCGCAAGTTGAGATATCATCTCGGTCAACATTCCAGTCGTAATTTGTCGAGTTAAGTGTAACACGAGAGCGCCATCTTGTATCTGGCCCTGCCCAACAATCGCTACAACCTGACTCAGAATAATACAAATCATCACCATCAATCTCAACATTGACAGTCTGCGAGACTAAGGCCAATTGACACCAAAGCAGGAAAAGTGTGAGTAGAAGACGTGGATTCATGAAGTGATGCGTGAGTGATGAGAGAAGGACTGTTGAATACTCGATTTGGGATTTTAAGTAATGGGATTAAGAATCCTGATTGCTCAATAGGGCTTGATTGAAGAGCTAAAATTCAACAGAATGATAATCAAATACTTACACAGCCAGTTAAATTAACTTAGTGGTAGAAGAGATTATCATACCTAAAGATAAGGAAGTGATTTCTATTTCAAAAGAGATAAAAATTATTGGCAATTGACCCTTGGTCTTCTTCAATACTTTCTACTTAAATAAAAAATTTAAATAATTAAAACATATTGCTTTGTCTTAATGTGGCAAAAAAATTAATGCAAAAATGCCGGCCATTCATAGTCTGCGGCTTCTTTGGGATTACCATAAGAATCATTTAATAGTATATTTGAATCTACAAACAAAGTTAAAAATTCAGGAAGGTACTGCTTATCATAAGCGCTCAACTTGCTCACCATCGGCGCCTCGTTTCCCTTTCTGTTCAGATAAGCTAAAGCTTCAATATGCTGGTCATAATGATTGATTACTTCCTCCAATGAACTAAATTGGCCTTTATGCATATATGGGCCTGTTAACAATATGTTTAGTAATGGGGGGACTTTTAGCAAACTATCTGCCGAGTTTACCAAATTGAAATTAGTTGAAAGGCCACCATACACTTGGCTACTATGGCAAGATCCACACATATCTGCTAATCGAAAGTATACTGCTCTCATTGTGTTATCATAAAACTGAGAGGACACAAATTCTGTTTCACTCACATTGTCTGGTGGAATGTTTAATAAGCTATCCGGCAATTTTATCCCTGGAGAAACTATTGTCCTGAGAAACTGTGCAATTGCTTTTGAAACGTTCTCAAAAGTGACCGTTTCGGAACCAAATGCCTGGCCAAAATACCGCGGATAATGCTCATGATTCTGCAACAATTGTACTAAAACAACGGTATCCTGCCCCATTTCACGGGGATCGGTAATCGGTACCTCAATCAGTGCCTCCAACGTCTTAACCCGGCCGTCCCAGAAAAACTCTTGTTGCCAGGCCAGGTTGACCAATGTCATGGTGTTCCTGTCCAGTGTATCTCCCCTATAACCGATAGCTCGAGCTAAGCCATCCGTAAATGCCAACTCCTGTTTATGGCATGAGCCACAACTGAAGCTGCCATCAGAAGACAACAACTCTTCATAAAATAATAGTCTTCCCAATGCAACTCCCTCCTCTGTCATAGGGTTATCAAGAGGAATATTCAATTCACCTATTTCACCTATTTCAGGAAGTATATATGGAGTTGGGCTGTGGGAGTTGAACCCTGTAAAAGCAATGCAAAGCCATGAGAATCCTAACAAACTAACCAAGATTGATTTCATAGCGCATCTACCTCACCACCACCACCCTTTCCACAAAGCGCTGCTGGTCGCCCAGTTCAACGGATACGAGGTAGGTTCCCGGTACCAGCCGCTGCCCGGAGGCGTCGGTGCCATTCCACAGAAAGTCGTTCCGGCCTGCAGCCAGCGCACCAGCGTGCACCAACGCCACCGAACGGCCGGAAGGATCCATTACCGTGACGCGGGCGGAAGGTACCGCAGCGGGCAGCTCAAGGCTGATGCGCGTATCGGAAACCACCGGATTGGGGCGCACCTGCATTCCCAGCCCCTGAGAAAAACCAGGCAGGCCAACGGGCTCTACAATTCCAGAAGTATCCTCTACTATGGTGATGATCTGATTGGGAAGCACATCTTCCAAGACTTGTGTGCGACCACCCGGCCAATAGACGGTCAGCTCGTCCACTAAACCAGCAGAACCAAGGCCAAAATGCAGGATAGAACCGCTCTGGGAACCGTGGCTGGAGCCGCCGCTGACCTCATCAATCCAGGATTGACCGCCTGCATTAATGACTACGTTTGCGCCGAATGCATCCAGGTTGTTGACCACGCCGACCAATTTAACGCCAAGCCAGTTGCCGCCGCCGCTCAGGTCGTTGCGGTAAAAAGAAACTTTGTCTTCACCGGGGGTATAGTAGCTGTCAATGTTGCCGAAAACAACGTCCATGTCCCCGTCCTTGTCGTAGTCGCAAGCGCCCAATCCGCGGGCAACGCCCACATCATCCATGCCGGATGCCATGGCAACATCGGTGAAGGTGCCATCGGCATTATTGCGAAAGATCCGGTTGGGATTGTTGATGTCATTGCGGATAAACGGTGCGGCGGGAATGTGGCCGTTGCTGACTAAGAGGTCCTGCCAGGTGTCGTTGTCCAGATCCACGAAGGCGGCTCCCCAGCCAACCGTGTAAAAGCCATCGCGCACCCAAATGTCTTCGACGCCAGCGGCGGCAGTACCATCACTGAATGTGCCATCGCCGTTGTTAACGTACAAGTGGTTCAACCCAATGTTGGTGGCGTAATAGTCCAGGTCGCCGTCATGGTCGTAGTCTCCGATAGCGATGCCCATGCCGTACATTCCAACGTTGGCGTTGCTTGTAACGCTGACATCCTGGAACGCGCCTGGCTGGTCATTGCGCAACAATTGATTGGGCACAATGAACTCGCCAAAGTCGTTTGCGATGAGAATATCTACGTCCTGATCGCGATCAAAGTCTGACCAGGTTACTGCCAAAACACAACCCGTATCAGCGTCTGCCCTAAGCAATTCGGACACTTCGGTAAAGGTGCCATCTCCGTTGTTGACGTAGAGCCAATTGGGGCGGCAATCGTGCGCAAAACCATTGACAATACCAACACTGTCATAAGTGATGGCCATGTTGTCCACATAATTTCCTACGTACAAATCAAGCCAACCGTCCAGATTGTAATCGCCAAAAGCTGCTGAAGAGCTCCAGGCCACTTCACCTGCAAAACCCGCTTCAAGGTACACATCCGTAAAGGTGCCATCCCCGTTATTGCGCAGCAGGTGGTTGGGCCAACTGTTCAGCGTCGTCAGAAACACATCGCGGTCGCCGTCGCGGTCATAATCACCGGTGGTTACTGCGTGCGTGCCAAAGCCATTGGTAATGTTCAGCCCTGCCGCCACGCCAACTTCGGTGAATGTTCCGTCGCCATTATTGCGGTACAAGGCATCGCGCAGGTTTCCTCCGGCCAGGTAGAGGTCTTCCCAACCATCGTTGTCGTAGTCAAACCAGGCCATTCCCCCGCCCATAAAATTGGTATTGCCGTAAACATGACTAATGCCCACAGCGGCATCCGCTTTTGTGAAAGCAAACGGCTGGGCGAAAGCATTAGCCGCAAGCGAAACCATTACAGCAAAAGATAAGATATGTCTATTTTTCACAGCAACAAAAATTGGGGGTTATGGGCTACGAGTCCTTACGAAAGATAAGGCGATACCCCATCAAAAAGAAAGGCCCCGAAGGGCCTTCCAAACATTTTATTTCGGGCGAAGGGGTTTCGTCCTCACTTCAACCCAAAAGCCTTTTTAACGGCCGGTACGTAGTCGAGCTTTTCCCAGGTGAATGTCTCCACCTTTTTGCTGATCACCTTGCCATTGGCCTTGAATTCTACGGTCTTGGTTTCAGGAGTGCGCCCCATGTGTCCATAAGCTGCGGTTTCGCTGTAAATGGGATTCTTGAGTTTTAACCGCTTGACAATCATGCCTGGACGCATATCAAACAAATCACCTACCTTCTCCGCGATCAGCGAATCCGACTGATCAACTTTGGCTGTTCCATAAGTATCCACAAAAATACCCATGGGTTGCGCCACCCCAATGGCGTAGCTGACCTGCACCAAAATCTGGTCGGCCACACCGGCAGCTACCAGGTTTTTAGCAATATGACGGGCGGCGTAAGCGGCCGAGCGGTCCACCTTAGACGGGTCCTTGCCGGAGAAGGCGCCGCCGCCGTGGGCGCCCTTCCCCCCGTAAGTATCCACAATAATCTTGCGGCCGGTAAGCCCGGTGTCGCCGTGTGGGCCGCCGATTACAAATTTGCCTGTGGGATTAATGTGGTACTTGATGTCAGCGCCAAACAACTTCTGGATGGCCTTTGGCTGCTTCTTCAACACACGCGGAATGAGAATTTCACGCACGTCTTTGTTGATGCGGGCCAGCATTTTGGGTTCGGAATCAAAGTCGTCGTGCTGGGTGCTCACCACAACCGCTTCAATGCGGCGCGGGCTGTTGTCGTCATTGTACTCAATGGTTACCTGGCTTTTGGCGTCCGGGCGCAGGTAGGGCATCAGTTTGCCTTCCCGGCGAAGGGTGGCCAGTTCGCGCAACAACGCATGTGAAAGATCAAGGGCCAACGGCATAAAATTGGCCGTTTCATTGGTGGCGTAGCCGAACATCATTCCCTGATCTCCGGCACCTTGCTCTTCAGCGCTGGGCTTGGCAACCCCTTGGTAGATGTCGTCGCTTTGCTCGTGGATAGCGGAAATGACCCCGCAGGCATCTGCGTCAAACTTATAGGCGCTGTGAACATAACCAATCTTGCGGATCACGTCGCGGGCCACGTTCTGCACATCTACCCATGCCTTGGAGCGAACCTCGCCGCTCAACACGGTGAGCCCCGTGGTCACCAGCGTCTCGCAAGCCACTTTGCTTTCGGGGTCCTGGGCCAGAAAATGGTCGAGAATGGCGTCTGAAATTTGATCGGCTACCTTGTCAGGATGGCCTTCCGACACCGACTCAGAAGTAAAGAAGTAGGGCATTTGCAGTCAATTGAGGCGCAAAGCTACCCTTATCCTCAAAACTGGGCAAATGCGCAGGTGGCGCTTTTAGAACCACCAAGCCCTCCTAATAGGCCAGCAGTTGCTCAATGACTGCGGAAACTTTTTCCACATTTGGCAACATGGCCTTTTCCAATCCGGAATTCAGGGGAACGGCGGGTAGATTTAACGCGCCAAGCGTGGCCACGGGAGCATCCAGGTAGCGGAAAGCCTTAGCCGCAATGCGCCCGGCCAGGGATTCGGCAAATGAATTTTCTAATTGCTCTTCGGTGAGCACAAACACTTTTCCGTGGCGCTTAGCCTGGTGCAGGACGGCTTCTTCGTCCAGAGGATGCAGGCTCCGCAGATCGAGCACCTCTACCCTTCCTTCAAAAGCTGGTGCGGCATTAAGCGCCCAATGCACGCCCATACCATACGTTATGATTCCAATACTTTCACCCCCTGATACCAGCGCTTCGTCGGCGGCCAACGCCACGCGCGCCAGCCCCAACGGCACGATGTAGTCCTCGCCGGGTTCCGTGCATTTGGCCGCTTGTGTGCCGGGAACTTTAGACCAATAGAGGCCCTTGTGCTCCAGCACGATCACCGGATTGGGGTCGTGGAAAGCTCCTTTGAGCAGCCCCTTCATATCAGCTGCGTTGGAGGGGTAGGCTATTTTAATGCCGCGAATAGACAACAAAGCCGATTCCACCGAACCACTGTGGTAGGGACCTCCGCTGCCATAGGCGCCGATGGGAACCCGAATGACCGCAGAGACGGGAAACAGGCCGTTGGTCAGGTAGCAACTCTTGCTCAACTCGCTGACCAACTGGTTAACGCCCGGCCAGATGTAATCGGCAAACTGGATCTCTACGAAGGGCTTGCAACCGGTGGCCGACATGCCTGCCGTGGAGCCGATCAGGTAGGCTTCCTGGATGGCGGTATTGAACACCCGTTCATCGCCGTGGCGCTGCGCCAATAATGCAGCCTCGCGAAAAACCCCGCCCAGACGGCGTCCCACGTCCTGCCCGTAAAGCAGGGCTTCAGGACAGCTGCGCAAAATTTCGTCCATGGCGTGCAGGGCGGCATCCACCATGATGGCCTTTCCGGCATCTTCCGGTGCGCGCTCCCCCTGCTCGGTAACGTACGGTGCCGGCGCAAAAACGTGGTCAGAAACACGGGCTGGATCAGGCTCCGGTGCTTCAACAGCCCGGGCAAAATCCGCTTCAACCAAGGCCGCCGTCTCCCGGCGAATTTCCTGCAATTGCTCTGGCGTAAGGCCTTGTTCCAGCAACAACGCTTCAAGCCTGGGCAGTGGGTCGCGGCTTTGGTGTTCGGCCAGATCATCGTCGGGCCGGTACATATCTTTTCTTACGCCAGAGGTGTGGTGGCCCAGCAGCGGCACCCGCGCGTGCAACAGGGCGGGTTTGCGGTGTCGGCGCACCCAGTCAAAAACTTCCTGCACCGACTCCCAACTCTCCTGAAAATCCGCGCCATCAATGCTTTTGCGCGCCAGGCCTTCAAAGCCGGCGGCATATTCATACGCATTCATGGTGCGGGCTTCATCGCCCTTAACCGAAATGCCCCAGTCGTTGTCCTGCACCAGAAACACGATGGGCAATTGCTTGAGCGCAGCGAATTGCAGCGCCTCAGCCACTTCACCCTCTGTCATGGACCCGTCGCCCAGCGAACAAACCACCAGCGGTCGGTCCGCTGCGTTGCCCAAACCCTGCTGCTCCAGGTAGCGCAATCCTTGCGCAATGCCGGTAGCCGGAATGGCCTGCATGCCCGTGGCACTGCTTTGGTGCAGCATTTTGGGCCGATCCTCCCGGCGCGAACAGGTATGGCTGTAGTAGTTGCGGCCCCCGCTAAACGGGTCGCTGCCTTTGGCAATCAACTGCAACATCAGGTCGAAGGGCGCCCAACCCATGCTCAACAGCATCGCGTCGTCGCGGTAGTAGGGCGAAACCCAATCCGCAGGAGTGAGCTGCATGCCTACAGCCAACTGAATGGCCTCGTGGCCGCGGGCGTTGGCATGCACGTAGTAGCAAACGGTCCGGTTGCGGTCATAAGTCTCGGACATGGCCAGGCTTACGCACATGTGGCGATAGGCCTTCACCAAAATGTCCAACCCTATTGCCATAGCCTCCGTTTCACCGTTCCCCATGACCCAGTATTTCGAAATCCAGCAGCTTTTGTTGCTTTTCCGAGGCTTTTTCGGCCGATTGCATGGTTTCGTCCTCCAGCAACCACCCTTCAAAATGATCGCCGGCACGCAGCGGTCCTACCCCTGCCGGTGTTCCTGTAAACAGCAAATCGCCGGGCATCAAGGTAAAGAAGCGGGTAAGATAGGCCATAAAGGCCGGAACCGGGAAAATCATATCGCGGGTATGGCCCTGCTGAACACTGGCACCGTTGATGCGGCCCTCGAAGGCAATTCCCCCGAACTTAAGGGCTTGCGGAACAGGCACAAAGCGGCCAATGGGCGCACTCGCGTCAAAACCTTTGGCAATTTCCCAAGGCTGACCCTTGGCTTTTAAGGCATTTTGCAAGTCGCGGGCGGTAAGGTCCACCCCAATCGTGAGCGCGTCCACGTAGTTCCAGGCCTCGGCGGCATCGATACGTTGCGCGCGCTTGCTGACCCGCAGCACCAACTCTGTCTCATAGTGCACGTCCTGGCTGAAATCCGGCAGTTCGAAGGGCTTGCCGTCCTGAAGCAACGCCGTGGAAGGCTTAGCAAAGATCAGCGGCTTGTCGGGGACTGCGTTGCCCAACTCTGCGGCGTGTTCAGCATAATTTCTTCCTATACAATAACAGGTCATGGGTGAAAGGCTTTACCAGTTCGTAAAGTTATCAGTAACCCTATTGCGCATTGGCCCATTCCATGACTTGCCCTGCGGTTTGGGCTGAAAAGCGCAAAGCCGCTTCAGCGGCCAGGGGGATGCGCTCCACGAGCGCCTTGCTTTCTTCTGACGACCAGCGGCCGAGCACAAAGTCCACCTGTGCTCCTTTGGAAAACTCACTGCCAATGCCCACCCGAAGGCGCGCGTAATTGGTGTGTCCAAAAACCGCTTGAATGTCCGCCAGCCCGTTGTGCCCACCATCGCTGCCTTTGGTGCGCATGCGAAGTTTGCCGAGGGGCAAATTGAGATCGTCCACAATGACCAACAGGCGGTCTGCACTGATTTTGTCCTGCTCCATCCAATACTTGATGGCACGCCCACTGCGATTCATGTAGGTAGAAGGCTTGATCAAGCGCAGGAAACGGCCGCGGTACTTGATCTCTGCCACGTCGGCCAGACGATCGGACGCAAACGCCACTTCGTGCTTGCGGGCCAGGTAGTCCACCACATCGAAACCGATGTTGTGTCGGGTACCGGCATATTCGGAACCCACATTGCCCAGTCCAGCCACGAGGTAGCGCATGTGTCAGGAGGCCTTAGGCCAACCAGTCTTACTTGGCTGGAGCAGCTTTGGCGGGTGCAGCCTTGGCCGGAGCAGCTTTAGCAGCCCCTTTTGCCGGAACAGCTTCGGCAGCAGCCGTCTTACCGCGAAGCGCGCGGGGAATCTCACAAGTGGCCACCGGGATACCTGGGCTGTTCATGATCTGCACCCCTTCGACCTTCAGATCGCCAATGCGAACCGAACGGCCCAACTGCAATTCGCTGATGTCAACCGGGATGTATTCGACCAGGTGCTTCGGGGCAACTTTGACGTTGAGCTTGCGCACGCGGACCTTCATCTTGCCCCCTTCGCGGACACCGGGCGAGGAACCCACCAGTTTGACCGGCAATTGGGTGGTCAGAATTTTGCCATCGCTCAGGCGCTGAAAATCAACGTGAGTAATGTCATCCTTGACGGGATGGTACTGAATGTCCTTAATGATGGCCTCGTAATGGGCACCGTCCAGATTCAGGTCAATTTTCAGAAAATCCGGGGTGTACACCACGTGGCGGAATGCCGTCAGCGGTGCCGAAAAATGGATGTTCTGGCCTTCACCGTAAAGCACGCAGGGAACGTTTTCGTCCCGACGCAGGGATTTGGAGGCCTTTTTACCCAGATCGTTGCGGATCTGGCCTTCGATGGTCATGGTCTTCATGGCGCGCTGGTTATAGCGGTTTATTCTTGGGGAAAGTCGGTTGAGGGACGCACTCCTTGGTTAAAGGAAGAGCGAGCTGATGGAACGGTGTTCGTGGGTATGGCGGATAGCCCTTCCAAAGAGCTTAGCCACCGAAACCACTTTGATTTTGGAGGATCGCTTGCGAAGCGGAATGGTATCAGTGACGTAGAGCTCCTGCAACCCGGAACTCTCGATGCGTTCATAAGCTTTGCCGGACAAAACAGGATGGGTGGCGAAGGCCCGTACAGTGCTGGCCCCTTTGTCAATGAGGGCATCGGCAGCAGCACAAAGCGTTCCGGCAGTGTCCACAATGTCGTCAATAATGACCACATCCTTGCCTTTGACTTCGCCAATGACCGTCATTTCGGCTACTTCGTTGGCCTTCTTGCGGTATTTATCGCAGATGACCAGGTCGGTATTGAAATGCATGGCATAAGTCCGGTTCCGTTTGGTACTGCCGACATCCGGAGAAGCAAAAACCAGGTTGTCCAGGTTCATCTTCTCTAAATAAGGCACAAAAACAGCCGTGGATTGCAGGTGGTCCACCGGAATGTCAAAAAATCCTTGAATCTGATCGGCGTGCAGGTCCATGGTCATGACGCGGTTGGCACCGGCTGAAACCAGCAAATTGGCCACCAGTTTGCTGGCAATGGCCACCCTCGGTTTGTCTTTCCGGTCTTGCCGGGCCATGCCAAAAAATGGAATAACCGCAATGATGTAATGCGCAGAAGCCCGCCGGGCGGCATCAATCATCAACAAAAGCTCAAAAAGGTTGTCGGTCGGCGAAAACGTGCTCTGGATCAAAAAGACGTAGTTGCCCCGGACGGATTCCAGCAGGTTGGGCTGAAACTCGCCATCGCTGAAGCGCTCCACCACCACCTTGCCGAGCGGCTGACCATAATAGTCAGCGATCTTCTCCGCCAAGTACTGGGATTGGCTACCCGAGAACAGTTTTACGTCGTTAACGACCATGATTTTTGAAAGGAAGGGCAAAGATAAGCAAAAGCAGGCTTTCAGGCGAAGGGTTTTCGCGCTTTGAGCGGCCTCTTTTTGGGGCTTTTTTGAAGCTACCCCGGGGCCATGGGGCAGCTAACCCCTGGGCTACTTTGAACCTTTCCAGCAGAAAAAGCCAGAAACCGCCTGAAAAAGCCAGGAATAGGCCGCTAAAAGACAGGAAAAGGGGAGCCCGGTCAGGCTCCCCTTTTCTGAATGGGCAAGATGTAGGCCTGCTAGGGCTCGAACCTAGACTCTTCTGAACCAAAATCAGACGTGTTGCCAGTTACACCACAGGCCTGCAAGCGAAGTTTCTGTATGCCCCCGGTTTTTACCCAGGGATATAACGGAGCACAAAAATAGCGGTTCTGGTTAAACCGGGAAACGGCTATTCGAATTTTTCAAACAAGGATTTAAGTCCGAGCCGCTGAATGGACTTTTTGATCAGGTTTTTCGAGCTTTCCTTAACGGCCGTCTGGGTTTTTTTCATCCTGGAATCCGAAGGACGCGGCTTGAAAATGGTATCGTGGTACTTGACATCGGCCTGAATCGGCGAGTAGTAGTAAGCAAAAAACGATTTGCGGGTTACCCTTTCCGGCACGGAGATCTTGTCGTAACCGTGGTAGGAAACGTCATTGCACTCAAAAATGGCCGCCCGGTTAAACAAGGGCAGAATCTCGTACTCCAGCCGTTCTACCCTGGGATCCCACAGTTCCAACAGCCCGCCGTACTCCGGCTTCCAATCCGGATTCAGGAAAATCAACAGGTTCAGCCGCCGGTGAATGTTGCGGATGGGGTGGATGGAAAAGTCCACATGGATGTCCAGGTAACTGCCGTCTGTGCCCTGGTGCAGGCCGCTGCCCCTGTGATCATCGGGCAATTCCAGGGGTTTAAAGCCGGTTACATGCTCCATCCAGGCCACAAACTCCGGGCCCATGATGGCCTCGCGGACCCGGTTAAAATCCGGGTGCCAGACATCAAAACTGGACCCTTCTGACTTCTTTTCGTTCAGGTTGCTGTAGTGCTTGCGCATGTCTTCCACTTTGGGAAAGTGGTCGTACAGCGACTGCGCCACCTCGGGGGCCAGAAAATTGTCAATGACAATGTTGCGGTAGGGCTTTCCGGCGTCAAATTGCTGCCGGAACTGTTCGCGGTTGTCCAAAACCGCTTGCCGAATTACGGCCATAAGGTTATCCGTTTATCAAAACACCGTTTGCAAGGCATAAAAGTACGACGCGGCAACCAATGGCAAGGCCCTAAATGACAGCCCTATCCCGTTTATTCCATTAACTTTGACCTTCTTTTAAAATAGGGCAATATCATTTGTATGACGGGTTTTGATCGCGCTAACAACATCGCCGGCTGGCTGGTTTTCATTTTTGCCTCGCTGGTCTACGCACTGACCATGGAAGGCACCGCCAGCTTCTGGGACTGCGGTGAATTCATCTCTGCTGCTTACAAGCTCCAGGTGGTCCACCCGCCTGGCGCCCCCATTTTTCTCATGGTCGGTCGGGTTTTCACGCTCCTCGGAGGCGGCGTAGCCAACGCCGACGTGATGATGAACCTCTTTTCAGCGCTCAGCAGCTCGGCTGCAGTGTTGTTCTTGTTCTGGAGCACTACGTATTTCGCCCGAAAAGTCCTGGTGCGCAACGGCAGCTGGGATTCGGCTAAAACAGCGGCTGCCATTGGTTCGGGACTGATTGCTGCCGGCATTGGCACGTTCATGACGTCCATGTGGTTTTCAGCGGTCGAAGCGGAAGTGTACGCGCTGGCAACGTTTTTCTATGCCCTCATCTTCTGGGCCATGACCAAATGGGACCGCGTGGCTGATGAACCCGGCGCAGACCGCTGGTTGTTGTTTGTGGCCCTCATGCTGGGGCTGTCCGGCGGAGTGCACCTGCTCAGTTTGCTGGTCATACCGGCCATTGTTTTCCTGTATTACTTCCGCCGTTTTGAGGTCAGTACCAAGGGTATTCTGGCCGCCGCGGGGGTCTCCATCGGCATTTTGGTGTTCATCCTCTACATTGTGCTGGACTACCTCATTGCCATGGCTGCCAACCTCGATGTCTTCTTTGTGAATGACCTCGGCGCGCCTTTCCTCAGCGGCATTATCCTGTTCAGCCTGGTCATCCTTGGCGGCATTGCCTGGGGCATCCGCTGGTCGGCCAATAACGGCCGGCAGTGGCTAAACACCGCGCTGCTCAGCCTGGTGTTTTTGCTCATGGGCTTTAGTTCCTACGCCATGGTGCTGATCCGGGCAGCCGCCCAGCCGTCCATCAACATGAACGGCATCACGGATGTGCACAGCTTCCTGAGCTACCTGAAACGCGAGCAGTACGGCAGCCGCGATCTGTTCTTCGGAACCTATTTTACTGCGCGTCCCGTCAGTGCCGAAGACGCAGGACCCATCTACCGAAAAGCGGACGGAGAATACAAAATCATTGGACAAAAGAAAGAATACGTATACGATATTCGTTCGGTATATCCAAACCTGAACCCGGCTACTATGCCCCCGGAAGTCGCAAGCCTGGTGCAGAAAAACAAAAAGGTATTTTTTCCGCGCATGGGCTCTCCGGAGGGCCGGCACTTGTCCATGTACTACGCCTTCCTCGGGCTGAGCGAAGCCGAAGGCGCCAATTACATGCCCAACTACGGCGACAACCTCCGTTATTTCTTTGATTACCAGCTCGGGTATATGTTCTGGCGCTATTTTATGTGGAATTTCTCCGGGCGCCAGAACGACCGCCAGGGTTACCTCGCCGACGGCTACAAAAACGGCAACTGGATTACCGGTCTTGAATTCATTGACAAAACCAAACACGCCCAGCTTCAAAACCTGCCGATCACGGAAACGCAGGATCCCAGCCGCAACAAATATTACCTCCTCCCCTTTGTGCTCGGTTTGCTCGGCATGGTCTGGCAGTACCGCAATGACAAACGCGGATTCGTGGTGGTTTTCGTATTCTTCTTTTTCATGGGTGTCATGAACCTGGTCAACTCCAACCAGCCGCCCATTGAACCCCGGGAGCGCGACTACGCCTTGGTAGGCGCTTTCTTTGCCTTTGCTATTTGGGCAGGCATGGGGGTAATGGCCCTGCTGGAAATCGGCCGCGACCGCAAAGCACTTGGCACCTACCTGGCGGGCGTTTCCATCTTCGCAGCCATCATGTTCCTGACCGGACTGACGCAGTACGCACTGATGCCCTTCGTTCTGTTGCTGGCCTTCTCGCTGTTGGTCACCGCTGTTTTCGGTGGAATGGCCATCGGCTTCGGGCAAGTACTGTCCGGAAAGCCGGGCCATGCGGTGGCACTGACTGCGCTTTGCGCTGTTGTTCCGCTCCTGATGGGCTTTGAAAACTGGGGCAGCCACAACCGCTCCAACCGCCTGTTTGCACGCGATGTAGCGGGCAATTACCTGAACAGTTGCGCTGAAAACGCCATTCTTTTCACTCAGGGAGACAACGACACTTACCCGCTGTGGTATGCCCAGGAAGTGGAAAACGTGCGCACGGATATTCGGATCGTGAACCTGAGTTTGCTGGGGGTTGATTGGTACATCAACGCACTTCGCCGCGCAGTGAACGACGCCGCGCCGGTGCCTATGACGCTCACCGAAGAAGACGTGCAGGCGGACAACAATGTTTACCTGGACTTTGACGAGAAGAGCAAGTTCAAAGACCAACGCATTGACATCAACCGCTTTATCGCATTCATCCGCGAAAGCCCGAATCCCTACGTACCCACACGCCAAATCAGCATTCCGGTTGATCGCCAGAAAGTCATCGAAAACGGCACCGTCACAGCCGAAGAAGCCCCTTACGTGGTGCCGCAAATGACGGTGAACCTGAACAAGCAAAGCTTGTACAAAAACGACCTCATGACCCTGGACATCATCGGGGCCAACAACTGGGAGCGCCCGATTTACTTTGCCATGACGGTGCAAAGCGATGCGTTTCTCGGTCTGGAGAAATACTTCCGCCACGATGGCATGTGCTACAAATTTGTTCCGGTCGAAAAGCCCGATGACAGTGGGCGACGGACAGGCTACAGCCAAAACATGAATACCCAGGTCATGTACGACCTGCTCATGTCGGATAACTTCCGTTATGGTGGCATTGAAAAAGGAGAGCCCATTTACAAGGATCCCTCCGCGCTCAACGCCATGTTGTCCATCAAGTACTTGCTGTACCAACAACTGGCCTTCGACCTAATTAACGAAGCTGCCCGCGCCGATGCCCTCCAAAGTATGCTCGGTCAGTTGGATGACAGCCTGGCCATGGCTATGAACGGAGAAACCGGTGCTTCGCCTTCCCAGGTCACCGAACGCCGCCAACAGGCCATTGAGGTTCTGGATCGAATGATCACCGTCTTCCCTCCCACCAGCCTGCCCTACGACATGAACATGGTGGGCATTGCCAACATGTTGCTGGAACTGGGCGAGCGCGACAAAGCTTT
>WGOA01000040.1 GCA_016124275.1 Bacteroidota bacterium | reverse complement strand
TCGAAGCATAGAAACTGTTACGCTAAGCTTCGTGTTCCAAAATCCATAGGAAACCATCATTCTTGCCTTGAGCTGACCCGGTTCGTTCAACAGGGGCTTAAATCGCACGCCTGCGCATGCGTTTAAGCCTTAGGTGTTAGCTGTAGTGGCTTTTCTCCGTCCACCTTTTTAATTAAAAGATTGTTTAAATTCTATTGGCGTCATATTGGTTTTCTTTTTAAATAATTTGCTGAACGATTGCGAATGTTCAAACCCCAATTCGTAGGCAATTTCGCTAACAGTTAATTTGGTTGTCGTTAATTTTTCTTTCGCTTTTTCAATTAATTTTTCGTGAATATGTTGCTGTGCATTTTGACCTATTAGTGAACGTAACATATCGCTTAAATAACTTGCCGAAACATTCAAGTTGTCGGAAAGGAATTGAACAGTCGGAACGCCTTGTGTTACTGATTTTTCGTTGTTGAAATAATCGTTTAAAATTTCTTCAAGCTGCAGTAATAAGTCGTTATTCGTTGCTTTTCGTGTAATAAACTGTCTGTTATAAAAACGATTGCTATAATTGAGCAATAATTCTAATTGAGAAATCACAACGTCTTGACTGAAATTGTCTATTGGGTTTTGTAATTCGTCTTCTATGATTTTAAAAACAGCAAGAATGGTCGATTTTTCTTTGTCAGAAAGATGCAAGGCTTCATTTGTTGAATAATTGAAAAATCCATATTTGGTAATGATGTTTGCTAACGGATAATTCCTTAAAAAATCGGGGTGAATAAATATATTTACACCTTGATAAACCTCTTCGTTATCAGGTGCAAAAAGCAATTGATTTGGCGAAATAAAAACCATTCCGCCTTCATCAAAATCATAATAACTTTGTCCATATTTTACTTTTCCTTGTCGATTTTCAAGGAAAGAAATTTTGTAAAAATTAAGCATCAATGATTTTGGAAATTCGCCTTCGCCAATTTTCAAATCACAATTATTTACCAAACTTATCAATGGGTGCAAAGGCTTTGGTAAACCTAGCACCCGATGAAAGTCGGATATTGAATTGAATTTGTAAGGCGTGTTTTCTTCCTTTTTCATTCTGTAAAATTACAAATTCGATTTAAAAAACGTTTCCAATTTAGGCAAAGATTTAGAAACATTGTCGTATAATGAAACGTGGGTTTCTCCTTCAATTAAAAAGAGTTCTTTCGGTTCGTTTGATTTTTCGTAAGCTTCTTTTGTCATCCACAACGTTTGTGCATTCTCGCCTGCTATCATCAATACTGGTCTTGGTGCAATTAAATGTACAAAATGTGGCGAATAGAAACCAACAATTCTCTCTACACTTTTCCAAGGCATAAAATTGGTTTGATTGGGGTGTTGTCCTCTGTCGGTGCAGTAATATTCCCAACCTTCGGGATTAATTCCACCCATTGCCTTTGCTTGTTCTTCGGTAACACGAACGGGAAAACTACCTTGTGTATCTGCAATTCTGTCGGCTGCTGCTGCATCTAACATACCTTGCACAAAGCTTGGGTCTTGTTTTCCATCAGCACCTTTCCTGTACCAATCGCCCAAATCTACACCGCTAACTGTTGCAACAGCTTTTATATTATGGTCGGTTGCAGTTGCTACAAGTGTATAACCACCCGAAGCACAAATGCCCAAAACGCCAATTTTTGTGGCATCAACTTCTTTTAAAGTGGTAAGAAATGCAACTGCCGATTTAATGTCTTCAATTCGTTGAGTTGGGTCTTCAAAACCTCTTGGCATTCCTTCACTTTCGCCTTGATAAGCCGCATCAAAAGCCAAGGTTATAAATCCTTTTTCGGCTAAATTTTTTGCGTAGAGTCCTGCTGTTTGTTCTTTTACACCTGCTCCTGGATGTGCCACCACAATAGCAGAAATGGGTTGGTTGTTTGGTTGGAAATTTTCAGGATAGAATAAATTTCCTGCAAGTGTTAATCCGCTTGATTTGAATGTTACTGATTTCATTTTTTATTTATTTAAAATTGTTTGTCGATATTGACACTGCAAAATTGAGAAACAATTAAAAAATCAATGTGTCCAAATTGAGGAATGTTGTAGTCGAAATGAGAATGGTCGAAAATTATTTTTCTTGTAAAATGTTTGTTGATAAAACTGTTTGTTGATTTTTAGACGGTCGCTCGTGCCATTACAGCTAACGGTTGGCAGCTACAAGAAGTTGGCGATTTTTACCACAAATGTTGATACGAAGAACAAATGTTTGTGCCACCACAAAACTGTCATACGAAGCACTGAACCGCCAATTTCTTGTAGCTGCTGTTAGCAGAAGTGGCTCTTTCTCGGGTCAAGATTTACTCGTCTTTTGAGTTACTGTTACCCAAGATTTGTCGAAGCCCAACGCTTTTAAAATTTGGTCTTTGTCAAGTGTCTTTGGTTGCTTGATTTTGATTACTAAACTTTTTTCTGGAACCTCTTCTATAATTGTAAACTGTGAGCCGTGAGGTTGCCAAGTAAAACAATGTTCGTCTGTTTTTAAATTAGTTCCAACAAGATTATTGTTCTTGTTCCATTCCCATTTATAAAGTTCGTGGTTGTAACAATTGAGGTTGCTACAATAAAGTGGACACAGAAAGTTTGGTAAGTGGAAGGTATAAATTACCTTTCAAAGATGGGAAGAAAACGTTTTGATGAGTCCTATAGACGAGAAGTAGTAGAGCTCAGCTATCGAAGGGATAGTATTCAGTCCTTGTCTAAAGAATTGGGTATTAGTCCGGATTTAATTTACCGATGGCGCAGGGAGCTTATCAGCAAGGTGCCTTTACAATGGGCATCCAATGAACCGATAAGCCGCGAGGAGTTAGAACTGGAAAACCGCAGGTTAAAGCGTGCTATACAAGAGATCGAAGAAGACAAGGAGATCTTAAAAAAGGCTATCGACATTTTTTCCCTGAGAAACAGGAAATCTTCCAACTGATGATTTTAGAAGCAGTAAATCATCCTGTCGAAAAGATGTCTGAGCTTTATGGAGTGAGCCGTTCTGGCTATTACGGCTGGAAACTGCAAAAACCTAGTAGACGGTCGGTTGAGAATGCGACCCTGACCGAAGCTATTCGCAAGATTCATGAGCGGAGCAAGCAGACCTACGGAAGTCCCAGGATTGCAGCAGAGCTGGTCGATCTAAAGGTAAAAGCATCACGACCTCGTGTGGCCAGACTCATGAAAAAGGCAGGCCTCAAAGGCTTGCAGCCAAAGAAATTTGTAACGACAACGGATTCAGATCACGACTATGAGCCATCGGAAAATGTCTTAAGCCGGGATTTTGATCCTCAGAGCCTGTCAGAAGCCTGGGTATCCGATCTGACCTATATCCCTACCGCAGCCGGCTGGCTGTACCTGACCATTGTCATGGACTTGGCTGACCGTCAAATCATCGGTTGGGCAACAAGCAATGATATGCGAACTAAATCTACGATTCTGGCTGCCTGGAAAAGGGCGGTACGGAGAAGAGAACCTGGTGATGATTTAATCTTTCACTCGGACCGGGGAGTCCAGTTTTGCAGTGACGAATTTACCAGAACACTAAAGGCCCATAAAGGCATAAGGCAGAGCATGAGCCGGAAGGGAAATTGCTGGGATAATGCAGTAGCCGAGAGTTTCTTTGCTACACTAAAAAGAGAATGTACCAATCGACATCGATTTAAAACACACCGAGAAGCCGAGAAGGCTATTTTTGAGTATATCGAAACATGGTACAATACTCAACGAAAACACAGTGCTTTGGGCAACAGAAGCCCTAAGGAATATGAAAACTTTTTAACTAACCAAATGCCTGCCGCTTAACCGAAATTCTGTGTCCGTTTTTTTGTAGCAAGTCCACAGGCCCCTTTACATGATTTCGTGGATCGCAGCCTCGTTGATCATCCCCCTTTTCTTCCCCTTTTAACGGGGGAAAATTGAGGCTTATCGGGCAACATTTTCGCCGTGTTCAACCCTACTTGCCGGTCAATACTCGTCTTGAGCAGGCTCGCGGTCGTCCAACGCCAGCGTTTCATCAAGCGCCACGTACATGGAAATGTACGAAACCGGAAGGCTGACTAAGATGCCCACCAGGCATACCAGCAGGCCAGCCAGGTTGAGCAGCAACCCCGCAACGATCAGGAATCCGAACATGCCCCACCAGGGCTTGTGCAGCATCTTTCGGCTTAAACTCAGCGCCTCTGTAGCGGGTTTGTTGTAAAACAACAGCAGGTAAGGTGCCCAGGAAAAGGCAATGGCCAGGTAAATGCCGGGAAGCACCAGAAAAACAAACCCAACCACCACCAATAAAGCATACAACAAGTACACCACGATCAACTCGCCGGTCATTTTGTAGCCGCCAAACATATCGCTGAAGGTGTAAGGCTCGTTTCGCATGATTTTTCGGGCCAGAATGGCGTAACCCATTTGCATCGGCAATAGCGCAACCGCTACCGCTATGCTGGCAAAAACTCCGACAAAATCACCCATTTGTCCGCCCACCATTTGCACGGCGATCCTGATGCCTTGCGACAAAATCAGCAGTCCGATGAAGTAGCCGGGTTCTTTCTGGAAAATTTCCCAAGCCTTGCGAATCCATCCACCGATATCTACCATGAATCCATCGCGGATGATTCCTTCAGCGCGGGTGTCAAAATCAGGGCCACCAGCCTGGCTGGAGGAGGGGCGATCGAGTAAAGTATCGTCCATGGTCTCGGTGCGTTTTTTAAAGGCAGTCTGGAGTATCGGTAGTCCGTTGATCGTGCAGCAACCGCACTACCCGGTGGGCCAAAAGCTTGTACCAACAGTTTTAATGGCCCGCTTAAAAATAGAAAACTCAAGCAGATTTGGCGGTAGATTTGGCCCGTTGTCGGCTAACATTAACTTTTTCTTAGCAGATCGGGTCTATACAGGCGATGGGCGCTGCCTGCCCAATACGGCCGTTGCCGTGAATGCGCAAACGGCTCAGATTGAAGCGCTGCTGCCCGCTGCGCAGGCACCGAACGCGCGTTACCAGCCTGGAAGCCTGACGCCTGGTTTCATCAACGCCCACGGCCATCTGGAGCTGAGCCACCTGCACGGTCATTTTCCGCAGCACACCGGTCTGGTTCCTTTTCTCGAAGCCGTGACCCGCAGTAGAGGTGCAGACCAAGAAACCATAGAAAAACATATGCAGGCTGCCGCCCAAACGCTTCAAGCCAACGGTATTGTGGCCATGGGTGACATCGCAAATACCACCGCCAGTATTGCGCTCAAGCTCAGCTCAACGCTAAAGTTCCACACGTTTGTCGAAGTCTTTGGCATGTCCGAGCAGGGTTGGCCGGCGGGACTGGAGCGCGGTCTACCTGTCTTGGACGCCTTCCGGCAGGCGGGCCTAGCCGCGAGCTTGAGCCCGCACGCGCCTTATTCTGTCCATCCTGCCTTGATGCAGCACATTGGCCAGACCAGTGCCGGGCTGCCCATCAGCATCCACATGCAGGAAAGCCCCGAAGAAACCAAGTTTTTTGCCTCGGGCGAAGGGGCATTTCCCTCGTTTTACCGCAACCTGGGCATCCCGGTCAGCACGCCAGCACCTGGCTCCTCCTCGCTTCAAACCACTCTTAGCGCCTTGCCAGCTGGCCAACGCCTCCTGCTGGTGCACAACACGTGCGCTACCAACGCCGACCTGGAACTGGCCGATCACTCCGGCCATGACGTTTTTTGGTGCCTTTGTCCCGGTGCCAACCGCTACATCGAAAACCGCCTTCCGGAGCTGGCGCTTTTCAGGCGTTACCCGGATCGGGTGCTCATCGGCACGGATTCCCTGGCGTCAAACGGCACCTTGTCTGTGTTAAACGAACTGCAACAACTGCTGCAAGCGGACCCAGCGCTCACCCCCGAATTAGCCATTCAATGGGCCTGTGGCAACGCGGCCCGCTTCTTTGGATGGTCTGATTTGGGTACTCTGGAGCCGGGTAAGCGGCCGGGTTTGCTCCACATTCACCCGGGCTCCGACCACAGTCCGATAGGCGCAGGGAGCAGCGTCCAAGTTATAATTTGAACAATTAAATGTATAATTCCCTGAATTTCACCTGAGTGCTCCTGTTTTTCGCTATCCTAATGTATTGATTGTCAGTATATTAACACTTTTTAACAGTTCGTTTTCGCTGGCTCGGACAGTTACGCTATAAATTATTTTACTCCCAATGGAAACTTTTGGCTTCTAAATTGTTTCCGTAGTGGCCGGTAGGTATCTTTGCCGCTCCTTAGAACGGGCTTGACCGTCCTACCGAGCTAAGCAGAGCAGAAGTACCGTCTTGGCAACGCAACAAAGGCGTTGCTCGAAACCAACTCCTGCTCTACTAACCGCCCCCCTTCCCCCGTGGACACCGCCAGCGAACAACAACTTCAGATTTTAGCCCAGGCCGCACGGCTTTTTCAAACCGTGGGAGTTCGCAGCGTGACCATGGACGATGTTGCCCAACACATGGGCATGTCCAAAAAAACGCTTTACAAGTACTTCAGCAACAAGCGCGATCTGGTGGAGAAGGCCATGGTTCACCATGTTTCTACCGAAGTGTGCTCGCTGGAAGTGATCACCACCAGCGCTGAAAACGCCATTGATGAAATGCTGCGGATTACCCGGCATGTCAACGCGCAGTTTGCCAGCATGAACCCGGCCATCGTGTACGAAACCAAAAAGTACTACCCCAAGAGCTGGGCGCTGTTTGAAGGCTATAAGAACCACGTCATTCACGGCCGCATTTTGCAGAACCTGAAGGACGGCATTGCGCAAGGGTTGTACCGCAGCGAAATCAATCCGGTGGTTCTGGCAAAAATTTACGTAGCCCGAATTGACTTGTTTTTTGACCCGCAGCTTTTTCCCCCGGAGCAGTTTCAGCTTACTGAGGTTTACCGTGAATTCATGAATTATCATATCCGGGGCATCGCCTCCCGCAAAGGGGTGGTTTACCTTGAAGAACGCATCAATCGCCAAGAAGAAGATGGTAAGAACGATTAAGAGAACAAAACTTATGGTTCTGTTGCTGGCAGCGGTCGGTTTTTTACCGCCTGCCGACAGCCTGGCGCAGTCAGCGCCAACAGACACCACCGCACTCAGCCTGGACCAGGCCATTGAGTACGGTCTCAAAAACGCCGTGTCCACCCGCGAGGCGCAGCGCATCATTGCCAATGCGGAGCAGCGCAAGCGCGAAGCCATTTCGCGCGGCTATCCGCAAGTGAGTGCTGCCGTGGGGTACACCAATTACCCGTCGCTGCCCATCAGCCTCATTCCCTCCGAGTTTACGGGGGGGCCTCCTGGCGGTGAACCGCTTGAAGTTCAGTTTGGCACCCCGCACAACGCTTCTGCCAAAGCAGAAGTGAGTCAATTGGTCATTGACGGGGCGTACTTTTTGGGCGTCAAAGCCACCAAAATGCTGGTCAACGTTGAAGTAGAGCGCACCAAGCTCAGCGAGATTGACCTTCGCCACAACATCACGCAGTCGTATTATTCGGGGCTCATTGCCAACCTTCAAGTGCAAAGTGTGCAGCGCAACCTTGATCTGGTTAAGAAGCTGGCGGGCGAAACGAGGGCTTACCTCGACGCGGGTTTTGTGGAAGAAATCGAGGCGGATCGCCTGGATCGGGCGGTGGCGGAGCTGGGCATCAGCCTCAATTCTGCGCTGCGCGACCAAAGCTTTTCGCACGACATGCTCCGCTACTACATGAACATGGAGCTGAGCCAGCCCATTCGCCTCACCGACCGCCTCGACAGCCTCTTGTTGACCGACGCGCTCAGCGGCCAGGAAGGCTTTAGCCCGGAGAACCGACAGGAGTACAAGTTGTTGTTGCTGCAAGAAGAGACCAACCAAATGAACGTGCGCTACAACCGCAACCTGTTTTTGCCCACGCTGACCGCTTTTGCCAGTTACGAGCAGCAGGCCCAGCGCCAGGAATTCAACTTCTTTGACGGTGATCAGCCCTGGTTTGAGATTGCTGTGGTGGGCTTCAACCTGAACATTCCCATTTTTGACGGGTTCTACAAGCGCTCGCTGCTGGAGCAGGCTGAACTTCAACTGGAAGGCGTGCGCCTGCAACAAGAAAGCGTGGGCATGGCGTTGCAATTGGAGGTATCGCGCGCGCGCTCCAACTACCTGAGCACCGCCGACCGCCTGACCAGTTTGCAGCAAAGCCGCGACCTGGCCGAAAAGATTTACAACGTTACGCAAGTCAAGTACCGCGAAGGTGTGGGGTCCAGCCTGGAGCTGAACACCGCCCTGCAGGACTTTCAGAATGCCGAAGACCAATACATCGCCGGCATGTACCAATTGCTGATCGCACGCACCGATTTGAAAAAAGCATTAGGCAAATACCCGACAAACGACCCCCGATGAAATCCTCCTATTTTTTGTTTCTTGGTATGTTGGTACTGGCCTCCTGCGGAGCGCCTACCAATGAAGAAAAGATTGCCGCCATTGAGGGCAAAATCCGCACGCAGGAAGAGAAAATTCGCGCCAGCAAGGCCGCCATTAGCGACTTGCGCGAAGAACTGATTGCGCTGGGCATGGACACCCTCATCGCCCGCGACACCACGTCCGTAACCGTGCTTCCCGTTGAGAAAACGGAATACACCGAGTTCGTAGAAGTTTCCGCGTCAGTGTCGAGCCGGGAGAACCTGATGATCAGCTCAGACATGGGCGGTCGCATCATGCAGGTGCGGGTGCGCGAAGGCCAGCGCGTAGGTCGCGGACAGGTGTTGGCCGAACTGGATGGCGAGATCATTCGCAAGCAGATTGCCGAGCTGGAGAACGCGCTTTCGCTGGCGCGGACCGTTTTTGAAAAGCGCAAGAAACTTTGGGATCAGCGCATCGGGTCCGAAGTGGAATACTTGCAGGCCGAGAACAATGTGCAAAGTCTGGAAAAAAGTCTGGCCACTGCCAACTCGCAATTGGAGAAGACCAATGTGCGCTCTCCGATCAGCGGTACCGTAGATAAAGTTATGTTAAATACGGGGGAATTGGCCAGTCCCGGTCAGCCAATTTTGCGGGTAGTGAACCTGGATCGCGTCCAGGTCAAGGCCGATGTTTCCGAAGCCTTTGTGGGGCGTATCGCCCCCGGCGATCAAGTTACCCTGCGCTTTCCTTCCATAGGCATGGAGCAGCAGGCCACCGTTTCAGCTGTTGGTCAGGTGATTGATCCCAACAACCGCACCTTTACCCTTGAGGTTGATTTACCCAACCAAAACGGTGCGTTGAAGCCCAACCTGGTGGGCAGCATCAGTATCCGCACGTTCAGCGCTCCTGATCAGGTGCTGGTGCCCAGTCGGTTGGTACAAAGCGGCTACAACGGCAGCTTTGTTTATGTGGTGGATTCGGTCGAGCGCATTGCCGTGAAGCGCGAAATCGAGTTGGGCAATAGTTCCAATGGAAAATCCATCATCAAAGCCGGGCTCGCCGGGGGCGAATGGCTGGTAGATGATGGCTTCCGCACTGTGTCTGACTCGTCATTTGTCCGCATTCGCAAGCTGTAATGTCCCCCCAATTCAAGACCCATGGCCAACCTGAATAACCTAAAAGAGACGTTTCGGGAGTTCAAGATCTCGAGCTTCTCCGTTGACAATACCACCAGCGTTTTTGTGTTAACGCTGTTGATCTTCTTCATGGGCATTACGGCGTACAACCAAATGCCCAAGGAGAGTTTTCCGGAAATCACGCAGCCCACCATCTACGTCGGCGTCGTGTACCCCGGTAATTCCCCTGTGGATATTGAAAACCTGATCACCCGACCCATAGAGAAGGAGATCAAGGGCATTTCCGGCATTGACAACATCACGTCTACCTCCATTGAAGGCTATTCCACCGTTGTTGTGGAGTTCAACCTGGATGTTGACGTAGATAAGGCGTTGCAGGAAGTTAAGGACGCTGTGGACAAGGCGAAGCCCGAATTGCCCACCGATCTTGACGAAGAACCCAACATCTTCGAACTGGACTTTTCTGAAATGGCCATCATGTTCGTGAACCTTTACGGGAACATGGACTTTGATGTCATGCGCAAATACGCGGAGTATCTGGAAGATGAAATTGAGGCGGTTGAAGCCATTTCCGGCGTTGATCTGCGCGGTGTACTGGAGCGGGAAGTGGTCATCAACGTTGACCCAAAGGCTATGGAAGCCCGCGCCGTCAGCTTCTACGATATACAGCAGGCCGTGGGCCAGGAGAACCTGACCATGTTTGGCGGCAACCTCCTGGTGGACGGCTACCGCCGCAACTTGCGCATGGAAGGGGAATACAAGAACCCCGAGGAGCTGGAGAAGATTATTCTGACGCACGAAAACAGCAAGCCTGTTTACCTGGGTGATGTGGCCGAGGTCACGTTTGACTACGAAGAGCCGACCAGCTTTGCAAGCTTGAACGGGGAGCCTGTGATCATTCTTGAGGTTAAAAAGAAGAGCGGGGGCAACCTGCTGGAAGCGGCTGCGGAGGTAGATGAAATCATCGCCAAAGCGCAGAAGGAAATGCTGCCCAAGGAGTTGAAAGTGGTCATCACCAATGACCAAAGCACGCAGACGCAAGACATGGTGGACAGCCTGGAGAATAACATTATCTCCGGTGTGATTTTGGTGGTTTTGGTCTTGTTGTTCTTTCTGGGCTTGCGCAACGCCGCCTTTGTGGGCATTGCCATTCCGTTGTCCATGCTCATGGGCATTGCCATTCTGCATTTCATGGGGGTTACCCTGAACATGATGGTGCTCTTCAGCCTCATTCTGGCGCTGGGTATGCTCGTGGATAACGGGATTGTGGTGGTGGAGAACATCTACCGACACATGGAGATGGGTAAAACCAGTGTACGGGCAGCTAAAGAAGGCGTAGGCGAAGTGGCCATGCCCATTATCGCCTCAACCGCCACCACCATTGCTGCGTTTTTACCGTTGATTTTCTGGAAGGATCTCATGGGTGAGTTCATGAAGTTCCTCCCGATAACCCTGATGATTACGCTCAGCTCGTCGCTGTTCGTGGCGTTGGTGGTCAATCCTGTGTTGACCACGCTGTACATGAAGGTGGACAAGCCCGGTGCGCGGAAGCGCGGTGCGCGCATGTTCATTTGGTCTTCGCTTGTTTTAGTGCTGCTTAGCTTGTTGGGCTATTTTGGATTGAAAAACAACACAGCAGGCAGCCTGTTTTTGGCCATTGCGCTGATTTCTGCATTGAACCGTTTTGTGTTAATCCCGGCATCCCGTCGGTTCCAGGCCACGTTCCTGCCTCGATTAGAGCGGGGCTACCACAAGGTCATTACCTTTTCACTGAAGGGTTACATGCCTATTCTCCTGTTGGTGGGAGCTTTTGTTATGTTCATCGCTGCTGTCATGGCCTTTGGGGCCAGCAAACCCAATGTGACGCTCTTTCCGGAGAATTACCCGACCTACGTAAACGTCTTTATTGAACTGCCTATTGGCACGGACATTCAGGAGACGCACACGCTCACGCAACGGGTTGAGAATAAGATTGTCACCATGATGAAGGAGAAGGAGCAGAACGGTGTTCCCTATTACGACATTGTGGAAGCAGTAACCACGCAGGTGGGCGAAGGCACCAATGACCCGAACCAAGGCATGACGGGCGAGCAATCTTCGCCGAATAAAAGCCGGATCAACATTTCGTTCCTCAAGTTCATGGAGCGCCAGGGAGTCAGCACATCGCAGATCATGGCTGACATCCAACAAGTGGTAGATGGCACCCCTGGTGCGCTGATTACCGTGGACAAAGACCCCGCCGGACCTCCGGTAGGTTACCCCATAAACGTTGAAGTTAGCGGACCGGATGTTGATCGCTTGCTCGCTGAAGCAGAAGAGATTCGAACCATGATGGCTCGGGCCAACGTGGCTGGTGTGGAAGAACTCAAGATCGATTTGGAAACGGGCAAGCCTCAGATTCTTATTGACATTGACCGGGATGCTGCCCGTCGCTACGGCACGAGCAGCCAGGCAGTCATGGCAGACATCAATGCTGCGCTGTTTGGCCGGGAAATCTCCAAGTACAAAGAGGGCGAAGACGACTATCCCATCAAGATGCGCTTTGCCCCGGAATACCAGTACGACCTGAGTGCGCTGCTGAACCAAAACATCACGTTTAAAGACCAGACCACCGGAACTACCAAGCAGATCCCCATTTCGGCCGTGGCCAACGTGGAGTATAGCTCTACTTATGGTTCCGTTAAGCGCCGCGATCTGGACCGGGTCATCACCGTTTACTCCAACGTGAAAGAAGGGTACAACGCTACGGCCATTGTAGCGGAGATGAAGGAGTTGATGGAAGACCACAATATGCCTTCCGGCTACACCTTTAAATTTACTGGCGAGCAGGAAGAGCAGGAAGCGAGCACTGAGTTTTTGACTACAGCCCTTTTTATTGCCGTAGGGTTGATTATGCTCATCATCGTGTCGCAGTTTAACTCGGTGGTCATTCCCGGCATCATCATGCTGACGGTGTTGTTCTCCACCATTGGGGTGCTCCTGGG